>JAAWTB010000055.1 GCA_022801815.1 Oscillibacter sp.
GAAAACCCGGTTTAACCCCCATAGCCTGAAGGTCCGGGATTGGGCCGCCGCGGGGGACTATCTGGCCTTCCTCTTCTCGGACCGGGAGGGAGCGTGGTGCATGAGCTTCTGGCAGAGGGACGAGGTATACCCGGAGCGTTTCCGTATTGCGGGCGGGCGCTCCCGGATCGATCCGGGGGCCTGGGGGCTGCTGGAGTGGAACTTCGGCACCCAAGAGCAACCCGTCCTTGTGGCCTCCGGGGTGGAGCTGCCGGAGGAGGCATACTTCTATGAATATGGGGGAGATCACTACACACTGAGGAGCTGGGTAAACACGGACCTTCGGACTGCGCTGGACATCTTTGTCACGGCTCTGCCCATGAATCAGGAGCAGCCCTCCGCCATCCCCCTTCCGCTCTACGACATTAACGGAGCTTATATTCCCCGGGACATGAAATAACAAAGGGCTCCCCTCCGCCGGAAAACGGAGGGGAGCCTTTTTGCTTCTTATTACAAATCGTATCAGAAGGTCACCACGTCCTGGGCGGGCTTCCCGCAGGGGGCGATGGTCATGACGTGCATCACCGGGCCCTTGCCCTGGTAGGCGTCGTGGTTCTCCACCGCCATGCGGGCGGAAACCTCCACCCAGTCCCGGTTCTTGTAGTCCTTCAGGCCCATGCCTTTGGCTACCAGCCCAAGGAACTGGATGTCGTTTTCACAGCAAACCATGGCGAAGCGTCCCGGACAATGGACGCCGGGGTACTTCTTGGAGTGGCACATGAGAAGCTTCATGTGAACCTCCTTCCCGGCCCAGCGGTCCGGATGGTCCATCACGTCCACATACCAGACGCCGAAGTCCTCGTCGGGAATGTCAACGACAGGCTGATTCAAATCAAAGGGACACTCGTCCCCGGTGAGGTAGTCTTCGCTGGTGCCGTCCACGTTCTCGAAATAAATGTCCGCCCGGCGGTTCACCATCCGGAGGTTTCGCTTCCGCAGGGCGTCCCGCAGCTCCGGCGTCGCCCGGTTGAAGACCAGCAGGTCCGCATTGGTAATCTTCTCCATCATCAGCTGGCCCATATTCTTGGCGTAGAGCTCAAAGGTCCCGGCTTCCACAAAGGTCATAATCTGATAGAGTACCCAGTTGGCGGGCAGTACCTCTTGGTACAACCGCTCCATCTGCCACATGCCGTTGTATTCAATGAGGACCTGCTTGGGCCGGTATTTCTTCTCCAGCTCCTTCATGCGGGAGCAGGTCAGGTCCGCTTCCTCCTCAATGTCCACAACGGTGACGTTGTCCAGAGCCTGGGGGTTGTATTCCTCCTCCCCCTCTTCGCAGCGGAGGAGGAGGGTCTTATCCTGGCGGGCGAAGCCGTCCTCCAGAACGCCGTTGATGAAATTGGTCTTGCCGGAGTCCAGAAATCCGGCCACCAGATAAACGGGAATATCCATGGTAAAGCGCGTTTCCTTTCCTGGCTTACAGGCCGAAGAGTTGGGAGAGCTTGGCCTCGTTCAATTCCGCACCGATGACGCAGAGACGGCCCGTGTAGTCGGGATGCCCGGCGCGAATTTCGTGCTCCTCAGGTACGTAGTCAAACTCAATCCAGGTTCCATCCTCGCCATTTACAATGCCCTTGGCCCGGAGAATGCTGCCGTATTCACCGGAGTCCAGGGCGGCGAAAATCTTCTCAATACCTGCCTGGGTAAAGGCCTTGGGGGTTTCTTTTCCCCAGGAGGCAAACACCTCGCCGGCGTGGTGGTGATGGTGGCAGGAGCAGCTGGGGTCACTGCATTCGTGGCCATGCTCGTGATGGTGCTCGTGGTCCCCATGCTCGTGGTCCCCATGCTCGTGGTGCTCGTGGTCCCCATGGTCATGGTGATGATGCTCGTGCTCCGCCTCCCCGGCCTCGTGCTCCGCCCGCATCTTCTCCAGAAGTTCGTCCGCCAGAGAGACCTTCTCAATGGCGGAGAGGATGGTCCTGCCGTCCAAAGCGTCCCAGGGGGTGGTGAGGATGGCGGCCTCCGGGTTTTTCTCCCGGAGCATTGCCGCGGCGGCTTCCAGCTTTTCCTGGCTCAGCTTCTGGGTCCGGGAGAGGACGATGGTGCCGGCGCTTTCAATCTGGTTGTTATAGAACTCGCCGAAGTTTTTCATGTAGACCTTTACCTTGGAGGCGTCTGCCACGGTGACAAAGCTGTTAAGCTTCAGCTCCGGGGCCTCGGCGGCAGTGTTTTCCACGGCCACGATGACGTCGGAGAGCTTGCCCACGCCGGAGGGCTCAATGAGGATGCGATCCGGGTGGAACTGCTCCGCCACGTCCTTCAAAGCCTTATTGAAGTCCCCCACCAGGGAACAGCAGATACAGCCTGAGGACATCTCGGAAATCTGAACGCCGGACTCCTTCAGAAAGCCGCCGTCGATGCTGATTTCGCCGAACTCATTTTCAATGAGGACCAGCTTTTCCCCCTGATAGGCCTCTGCCAGCAGTTTTTTGATGAGGGTGGTCTTGCCCGCCCCCAGGAAACCGGAAATAATGTCGATTTTCGTCATGCTATCAAGTCCTTTGCTTTTTTATTACGCACATATCATATCACTGAATTTCCAAAAAGCAACCCAGTTACAAAAATTTTACAGAAAAATCAATCCGTATCTCTAATTTCCTTCCGGGCCTGGTTCAGGTAGTCCCGGTCCGCCGTCTTCTTGCTGGGGACAAAACCCTGGGCGGCGGAACGTTTCTTTCCTTTGCTTTTGGCGTAGAAGAAGCCGGTGAAGGAGAACACCACAGCGCCCAGGAAGTTGACGAAAAGGTCCTTCATGGTGTCGATAAGGCCGATGTCCAGATAGCCTCCCAGGCCCAGGCTCTCGCCGTTGACCAGCACCTCTTGAATATGGGGCACCGCCACAACTTTATTGGAGCGGGTCGCGTCCAGGCTGGCGGAGTAGATGGCGTTGATGACCGTGTCCCGCTGCATGTCGGTGTGGAAGAACATGTCCATACCGAACTCGAAGAACTCCCAGAGGACGCCAATGGTCATGGAGAAGCAAAAGGCTACCAGGGCCAGGAAGACCGGAGAGAGGTCGAAGGTGAGGCGCTCGTCGTCATTGAGGAGGACCACCATGGCAAAACCCACGGCTGCGGCCAGGAAGCCGTTGAGGGTGTGGAGCATCGTGTCCCAGTGGGGAACCACCACGTAAAAGGCGTTGACCTCCCCCAGAACCTCGGCGGCATAGATGAAGCAGAGGACGGTGATTTCCAGAGCGGGGGGAAGCTCGATGTGGAATTTTACCTGAATCCAGCTGGGGACGTAAAGAAGCAGATAGGCCAGGGCGCAGTAGAAGGCGCTCTCATAGCCGCCGATGATAATCTGGCGGACGAAGATGACAATAACCAGGAGCCGCAGGGTGTAAAAGACGACGAAGGAGCTTTTATGCTCCCTCAGCTCCTTCTCCATGGCCTGGCGGAAGTTCTTCTTTTCCCTCCGTTTGGCGCGTTTTTGTTCTTGTTTGCTGAGCTTGGACATAGGGACCTCCTTTTGTGTCGTCCTTATTTTGGTCAAAAAAAGGGTTGGATATGTTGCGATATTTTTCCAATTATAGCATGGATGGAGGCACTATGCAAGGCCGGGGCAATTCTGGGCGGGCTGTTCCAAAGCTGCGCGGGACTGCTGTGAGCCATACAAAGAGAGGCTGGCCCCAAACGGGGTCAGCCTCTTTTGACTGCTGAGTTCTGTTCGCACAAGCCGGATGGGCGGCAACATAAACGGGAAGGGTGTGCGTTTGGACTTGGGGGGAACAGGCCCTAAGACAGGGCTCCGGCCCGAAGGATTTCCCCCTGCCCCTCATGGGTATAGACGCCGTCCCTTGCCGCAATTTTACCGCCAAGGAGCACATAGGAAATCCCCTTGGAAGGTCCGGCGGGATGCTCATACGTGCAGGCGCATTGGAATCGCTCCCAATCCAGGACAACCAAGTCCGCCTTGCAGCCCTCTTTCACCACGCCGCGGTTGTGGAAACCATAGCGCCGCGCCGGCATGAAGGTCATGCGCTTCACTGCTTCTTCCAGTGTCATAACCGACTGTTCCTTGACATAGCGCTCCAGAGTCAGGGCAAAGGCGCCCATATAACGGGGATGATTATGCCCGCCGGCAGGTGCACCATCGGAGATGACCATCGTGTGGGGGAAGCGCATGATGCTGTCCAGCTCCGCTTCATCCTGAAGGAAGCAGAACATTTGGACGCCGTCGCCGCACTCTTCCAAAATTCGAATGGCGCACTCCACCGGCTCCACTCCCATCTCCCGGCTGATCTGGGCCAGCGTCTTCATGTCATAAGCGGGATTCGGGCACTGAATGACCTGAATGCCGTCCGCTCCCCCCTTGGTGGACGCCAAGCGGACCATACCGCTGCGGCCCGCGTTGACATCGTCTATCAGCTGCCGGCGGATGGCCGGGTCTTTCAGCTGGCGGTACATATTCTCCGGGCCCTCGCCCCAAAGGGTAACGGGGAAAATCTTGTAAAGCTGGGTATAGCCCGCCGTGTAGGGATAGGCGTCCATGGACAAATCCAGGCCCTCGTCCAATCCCTTCTGAATCATCTCCAGGACGGCCTTGCCCTTACCCCAGTTGTTGCTGCCGGTGACCTTCACGTGGGAAAGGTTCATCCGTACGCCGGTCTCCCGGGCAATGTGAAGCATCTCCGCAATGGACTCGCAGCAGGTCTCTCCCTCATCCCGTCGGTGGGCGGCAATGAAGGCGCCGTGCTTTTTAACCACCTTGGCCAGGGCAAGCAATTCCTCCGTACCGGCGTAGGCGCCCGGGAAATAGCTCAGGCCCAAGCTCAGACCCACAGCACCCTGGGAAAGGGCCTTGTCCAGCAGTCCGGCCATGGCTTGAATCTCCTCCGGCGCGGCTTGGGAGGTTTTTTTGCCCATCACGCAGATACGCAGGGTGCTGTGACCCACTAAGAACGCATAGTTCGCAGACAGCTTCTGCTTGCCCACATGGTCCAGCCAGCCGGCAAAGTCCCGGAAGGGCCAATCGAAGGGGCGGCCGCCGCCGGTGAGCTCATAGTAGACATGGCGGAGCAGGTCCAGCTGCTCCGGGCAATTGGGGGCGGGAGAAGGTCCGCAGTGACCGGTGATTTCCGTGGTGATACCCTGTACAATCCGCTGATGGGCCCACTCCGGGTCAAACAAGCCAATGTCGGCGTGGCTGTGGGGATCTATGATGCCCGGCATCACCACCCGTCCGGCGGCGTCAATCACCTGGGGGCAGGAATCCTCTATCTTCCCAATTTTGGAAATCCGGTCCCCGGTGACGGCAATATCTGCCTCGTAGACCGGCGCACCGGTGCCGTCTGCCACGTTTGCATTTCTAATTAACAGATCCATCCTTACTTCTCCATCTTATAGAAAATCAGGCGTCATCCATCTCCGCATTCCTCAGCGGAGCAGCGCCGGCAGGAAATCGGAAACGACGGGAACATAGGCAACCAGGAGCAAAATGGGAACGCAGACGATGATCAGATAGGCCAGCAGAGGCTTCATCATCTCTTCTACGGTAGTCCCGCCAATTCTGGCGCAGGTAAACAGCGGTACCGCCATGGGAGGCGTGATACCGGCAACACCCAGGGCCACAAAGACCAGAACGCCATACTGGATGGTGCTCATATTCAAGGACTGAGCCGTCGGCAGCAGCAGCGGGGTAATGACCAGCAGAATAATATTGCCGTCCAGGAAAAATCCCGCAATAAAGAGGACTACGGTAATCATCAAAATGATAATATACTTGTTGGGGACGACTCCGGTGATGAAATTCGTAATCATCTGGGGCACGCCGTTGGTGACCATGATGCGGGTAAAAATCATGGTGAAGGGAAACGTGATCATCATGGTTCCAAGGGAGATGGCGGTCTTGCTGGCAATGTCAAACACATCCCGCAGCTTCAAAGAGCGGAACACCAGCAGTCCGACGATAATGCCGTAGAGGCACCCCACGGCGCCGGCCTCCGTGGCGGTGAAAATACCTCCGTAGATACCGCCCAGAATGATGACCGGCATTAAAAGGGCCGGTATCAGGGACTTGATTAGAGCAAGGTTGGCCGCCCGCTTCTGCATGGCGGTCATCGCCTCCTCCCCGTCCTCTCCGCTGTCAAGGGCGGGGTCATAGTATTTCGGCACCAGGAAGTGGTTGATCACCAGATAGGCCGCCAGCCACACAATGGCAGTGGGCATCGTCGCAATGAACAGATCCGCCACCGAGGCGTTGGCTACCTTCGCGTAAATCACCGCGTTCATATTGGGGGGAATCATGTAGCCCAGGGGGCAGGATGCTGCCGCCAGGGAATAAATCAGGCTCTTCTTATAGCCCTTCTTTTCCAGGGTAGGGCCAATCATAGAGGAAACGGTGGAGGCGGTGGCCAGACCGGAGCCGCACAGAGCGCCGAACAGGGCGGAAAACACCGGAATAACGTTGCACAAACCACCGCCCTTTTTCCCTTTTCCGGTAATCTTTTCCGCAAGCTCCATCAGCGCCCGGGCAATGCCGGTCCGCTCCATCAGCGTGCCGGCGAACATGAACAGAGGAACCGCCAGCAAAGAGAAGGACTCTAAAGAGTACCAGGCGGTAGAACCCCAGTTGCCCGTGCTCAAGCCGGTGGTCAGGGCAAAGGCCAGGGACGCGGCAAGAAACGCGAAGGGGATGCCCATTCCCAGCATAATCAGGGCGAGCACCAAAAACGCACAGGCAAAAACACTCATAAATCTTTTAACCTCCGGAAGTACTTAACCGTGTTTACAGCGGTGTATATCGTCATGCCGACAGAGCCGACAATAGAGACGATGTAAACCGCCCAGCTGGGCCAGCCCAAAGCCGGAGTGATATCGCTGTGCGTAAAGGCGCTGGACACAAAACGGCCGGAACGGGTAATAAAGTAAGCCAAAACCACTGTGGAGAGCAAAGAGGTCAGGGCCTTGATCAGCACCTGAGCCTTCTCGTTCTTCACCAGCATGAAGAGCATTTCCACCTTCATGTGCTCGTCGCTGCGGGCAATCATAATGGCGCCAAGCCAAACGCACCAGCAGAGAATATAGGCGGGAAGCTCCTCAAAGCCGCCTAGATTCACCCGCAGCACATAGCGGGAGAACACCATGGCGCAGACAATCGCCACCATCAGCAAAACCAGCGCACCGGTGAAGTATTTAGCAAAAGCCGCAAATCCTTTGTCAAGTTTTCTCAGGAATTTCATTTGTCCTCCTCCAATCTAAACCGCAGTGCGTTCCGAAGAATACGGAAAAGGCCCGCCCGAATAAGGGACGGGCCTTTTGCTCTATTTAGGCCGCAGGGTGCGCGGCGCTGTCGGCGGCAACGATTTCCTTTACGGTATCGTAGGTCTCCGCGCCCACGTAATCGCGGAAGAAATCGGCCAGGGTATCGGCATAGTCCATCCAGGCCTGCCGCTCTTCCGCGGTCAGATGGTACACCTCCACGCCGAGTTCTTCCAAGGCGGCGTAAGCAGCCTCGGTGTCGGCGACCTGCTGGTCGTACTCCGCAGCGCTGGCTTCCCAAGAGCAGTCAATCACAATCTGGCGCAAATCCTCGGGGAGCATGTTCCAGCAATTATCGCTCATATGGAACCCATAGGAGGTGGCCTGCCAGTTGATATCCGTGTAATAACCGCAGACCTCATAAAACTTGGCGTAGTTAATAACCGGGGCGCCGACCTCGATACCGTCGCAGGTACCGGTCTGAATGGCCGTGTACGCCTCATTAAAAGGGATGATGGTTGCGTTGCAGAGGGGAGACAGGAAGTTCTTCACGGTCTGGTCCTCATATATGCGCATGGTGATATCACTCAGATCGCCGGGAACCGTAACCCGGTGCTTGCGGTTGGCAAGGCCGCGGAAGTTGCCCACGCCAAAGCCCAGCACATGGATGCCCAGCTCTTCGGCATAGGAGGAATACAGCTTGTAAATTTCGCCTTCCGGATTGGCATACAGGCGCTGAATCTGCTCCAGATCCCGGAAAACAAAGGGCATGGAGCGGAAGCCCATGCGGCTGTCGAAGGTGGAAAGGATGATGGAATACATCATGTCCAGCTCGCCGTCACGCACCTGAGTAGTAATCTCGGGAATGCCGCCCAGCACGCTGTCATAATAGGCTTCAACTTTCACGCGTCCATTGGTCTTTTCCTCCACCAGCTGGCGGAAGCGCTCGATGCAGTGCCCCCAGGCGTTGAAATCGGGGGAGGTGGCAGGGTCGGAGGTATCTGTGCCCAGCTTGATGGTGTAGACCGTATCATCTCCGGAGGAATTGCCGGAGCTTTCGGAACCACCGGAAGAGGCCCCGCCGGCGCCATCCGATCCGCCGCAGGCAGCCAAAGACAGAGCCATCATGAGCGCCAACGCAAGAGAAAATGCCTTTTTCATGTTCGATCTCCTTTCATGTTTTCCATCCTGCAAAATACAGAACGGAGTCGTTTGCCGCTCCACTCCCATGAACCAGCGCGTAGGTCCTCAAACGAACGGAGCTGTTTGGTAAGCAACTAAACTATAAACTATTTTTGGAGGATTGTCAATACTTCGACCAATTTCTTTGGTTCGAGACAACACGCGGGGTAAGAATGCGCAGCTCTGCTCCAGAAAGGTTTTGAGGGAGGCGGGAGCTCCAAGCGTCAAAGCAGGGCTCCCTTCTGTCATGTAAAGTCCGTGCGCTTTACAATGTTGCTTAGTTTACAGGAAAACGGGGAATTGTCAAGGGGGAAATGGGGGAGATTTTTGGAGAATGGCAAAAAGAAGTCCCCGGACCGAAGTCCGGGGGCTTCCTTTTACTTAGAGAGACAGAGGACTGTCCTCAAGTACTTTTAGGGAATTACGCTGGGAGTAACATTAGGAGTAGAAACCGTCAGCGTAACGCCCTGGCCGGTCAGCGCAATAGCACCAAAGTCCTTGGTGGTTTTTGCGGCAGCCTTAAACTCAATATTGCCAGTTGCAAACGTCGTTCCGGCGGTCGCCTCGGTCAGGGAGATGGTAACATGGCTGACCTCATTTGCCTCATCAACCTCGATAACAAAGGGCTTATCAGCGTCGCGGTTGATCGCAACCTTGGTAGTAGCCGCATTGAGTTCCAGCCAAGTGGTTGCGGAATAGCCAGCCTCAATGTCGAGAGGAGCGGTGACATCGAAGGTCAGGATACCGCCCTCGTCGTTACCGACGTATTTGACGTTCTCAATCTTGGGGGCAGCGACAGGCTCGATGTCGACATCAACCTCGACATTGCCAGTAGCCTTGAAGGGCTCGGTGGCGAAGTTGCCGCCAGCGGTCGCGACGATCATCTTAGTCACAGTCTCAACGACCTTGCCGTCAACCTTCGCAGTCAGGGTCACTTTGTAAGCGCCAGTGCCGTCAACATTAGCAATCGTAACCTTAGCGGCATAGGAGTTGCCCTGGGTCAGCTGGCCGTAGCCCTGAGCGCCAGCGACGAGGGTCGGGTTGCTGTCACCCTCGCTCTTGGCAAGGATGTCAACCTGCACGGTATCGGCAAACGCCTTCTGGGCAGCGGTGCCGACGTCCTTCGCCGTCAGAATCTCGCCCACGGTGGTGTCAGTTCCGCCCAGCATGGTCTTACCGTCAGCAGTGCTGTAGACCGGCGTGGTGACATCCAGCTTCTTGCCGGTGGTCAGGCCGCTGATCTTGACGATAACGTAGCCGTCGCCGATGGCGTGGACGTTAGTAGTCAGATCAGCAAGGGCCTCATCGGTGATGGCTGCATTACCAGTATCCTTCACAGCGCCGGTAATGGTCATCTTCGCGCCGGCCTTGGTATACTTGTTGGTATCAACCGCAGCGTCCGCATTGATGGAACCGCCGTTAGCGGTGGTCACCTTATCAGTGGTGGGAGCGCCAACAAGGGCGTTTCCATCCGCATCCTGATACTTGATGTAGATGTTCTTCCAAGTGACATCCGTAATCTCGACGGTGACTTCCTGGCCGATCAGGTCTTTGTTAGTATCCAGCACCAGGCCGGTGACTGTGTACTTGGTGATTTTCGAAGGGGTAGCGTTGTCTGCCAAGAGATCCGTGGCGGAAGGAGTAGCGCTATAAGCGCCGCTAGTCAAGGTCTTGTTGTTATCCCACAGCTTGCCATTGCAATAGATATTGTACTTGATAGTCAGCTCGCTTGCGGGATTGGCGTTATCCGCCCACTCAGGCTTCACGATGGAGAAGGTAGCGGTGGCTTTGCCGTTGGACTCCAGAACCGTGATGCTGCCATCAACCACATCAGCTTTCTTGGCGGCGTCGCCAACCAGCTTAATCGTGCCGGTGCTGGGCTTCGCGGGATCGTCGGTAGCATCCTTCTCGGTCAGGTTGGTAATAACGACGAT
>JAAWTB010000056.1 GCA_022801815.1 Oscillibacter sp.
CTCCCGGCTCGCCAGGGAATTCAGTGAAGACGAACGTTCCGCTCCCGCCGGCGGGGAACTCGGCTGGATAAGCCCCGCCCGCGCCAAGGAAACCCTGGGCCTCCTCCAGGTGCCTTTGATAGGAATCGGGGGTTTCCAGCTTTGTCCATTTCACGTACTTATAGACCTGCACGGCGCCGGGACCGGCAAGGGCCCCGGAGAAGCCGCAGAACAGGCTGTCCAGCGGCGTGTTCCAGAAAACGGCGGCGGCAAAGCAGGCAAGGCCCAGGGCAATCATGCCCAGTCCGGTCCAAAGAACGCTCTTTTTCATTGCATATCGCTCCTTTCATGCAAAAAAATCTCCTCAATGGGAAGTCCAAAAAAATCGGAAATGGTAAAGGCCAATTCCAAGGACGGGCTGTAGCGCCCGTTTTCAATGGAGCTGACGGTCTGCCGGGAAACCTGGATGGCTTTGGCAAACTCCTCCTGCCGCAGTCCCCGGCTTTTCCGCAGCTCTTCCACACGGTTCTTCATAGCCGCCTCCTTTTATGGAAAGGCTCTTTTACATAGAAGAGCGGCCACCTCCCGCTATGTAAAGGTTCCTTTACCAACAATCTACCACAGCCCAATTGTTTTGTCAAGGGTCCTTTACGTGAATTTGTCGCTCCGGTTACCCAAATCCGATGCGGCACTTTAAAATAAAAAACGAGCATTCAGGAGATATCAATTGATATTTTAAGAATATCTTAGAATTTTTGGCGTCTTTTAAAAATTATGTTGACATTGCCGGAAAGCCATGGTATAAATAACCTTGCTCCGCAAGGAGTTCTTACTTTGTTCAACCAATTGGAAACTATATTGATGGAGGAACGACCATGTCCACGTTTATGGCAAACAAGGCCAACATTGAGCGCAAGTGGTACATTCTGGACGCCGCCGGAAAGCCTCTGGGCAAGACCGCCGTCCGGGCCGCCGACCTGCTGCGCGGCAAGAATAAGACCACCTTCACCCCCCATGCCGACTGCGGAGACAATGTGATTATTATCAACGCGGGAAAAGCGGTTCTCACCGGCAAGAAGGGCGAGCAGAAAATTTACCGCACCCATTCCGGCTGGGTGGGCGGCCTCAAGGAAACTCCCTACCGCATCCTGATGCAGGAAAAGCCCGAAGTGGCTATGCGGGTGGCCGTCCGGGGCATGATGCCCAAGAACACGGTGGCCAAGGATTCCCTGAAACGCCTGCACATTTACGCCGGCGCGGAGCACAAACAGCAGGCCCAGAAGCCCATCGCCCTGGACGCTGAATAAGGAGGAGGAAACGTATGTATCAGTCTAAGAAGCCCTATTTGTACGGCACCGGCCGCCGGAAGTCCTCCGTCGCCCGCGTCCACCTGTTCCCCGGCGGAACCGGGAGCATTACCATCAACGGCCGGGACATCGACGATTACTTCGGCCTGGAGACTCTGAAAATGGTCGTCCGGCAGCCCCTGGAGGCCACCGGCAGCACCGGAAAGATGGATATCGTGGCTACCGTCTCCGGCGGCGGCGTCACCGGCCAGGCCGGCGCTCTGCGCCACGGCATCGCCCGGGCCCTGCTGCTGGCCAGCGAGGATAACCGTCCCATCCTGAAAAAGGCCGGGTTCCTCACCCGCGACCCTCGCATGAAGGAGCGCAAGAAGTACGGCCTCAAGGCCGCCCGCCGCGCGCCCCAGTTCTCCAAGCGTTGATTCCCAAGAGCATACAGCCGATACCGCACAAAGCAGCGGGACCTCGTTGGAGGTCCCGCTGCTTTCATACTCAGCAAAAGCCTGCGCTTCCGTTTCCCTGGAGAAGATGCTCGCAGAGCTCCCGCTGCTTCGTGTCATAGAACTCCATATATTTCAGCGCATAGATGTCGCAAAGGATGTAACGCTGACGGCCCGTCTGGTAGATGATGAAGTAGTCGTTGCCCACCTCATGAAGGATACCCTCCCATACCATGGTGCCCTGGGTTCCAATCAGCAGGGTAGCCGCCACAAAATTCCCCCGATTCCGCAGGAGCATGGCCTTCAGGGAACCCAGGAACGCCTCGCCGGTGCTGGTGGGAGCCTCAATGATCTCAACGGGCTGGTGGTGCTGGAGGTTCAAATCGCCGGTGCTTCCGGCGAACTCGTTATGGGCGGGATGCCGGTTAGCCGGGCGGACCGCCGGGACAGAAGAAACCGCCGGGTCCGCAGAACTGGGTCCCATGGAACCAGTAGAAGCCGCCGGAGCTGTGAAGCCGGGTCCCATGGAGCCAGTAGAAGCCGCCGGAGCTGTGAAGCCGGGTCCCATGGAGCCAGTAGAAGCCGCCGGAGCTGTGAAGCCGGGTCCCATGGAGCCGGTGGAAGCCGCCGGAGCGGCGGAGAGAGTCGGGCCGGACACGCCGGCAGGGGGTTCCGCCGCCCCGGAGGCGGAGGGAAACTGAAAAGCAGGGGGCGCGTCGGCGGGCATAGAGGCAGGGGGATACTGAAAGGTCCCTTCGGAGGCCGCCGGGGCAACGGGCTGGGGGGCGCTGATTTCAGTGGACCAGTCTACCAGAGGCTGGGATATACGCTGTGTGTTAGGCATAATGGACACCTCTCAAGTTTTATAATAAGCATCAGTTGGATTATAAAAGCAATGATCGCCGATACGGGTTTGCCAGTACCCCACACCAGTGGGGAAAAACGGCCGGCACTCCGGACCAAAGGGATTGTAAAACCAAAGGGACTCCGCCACGTCCGGCAGGCGGTTCCCGGCAATGGCCCAGTCGGCAATGTCGTAATGGATCTGTTCGGGCCGCATGTTGTATATGTTCTGGGGGTTGTAGGCCCCCCCCTCCGTTTCGCTGGCGCAGACAAACTGGTAGGGCTGAAAGATGATGTTGCGGATGCTGCCCTGGCCTACCCGGGCATACTCGCCGCCCCGGGCGTGGACCCGGTTCATCACCACGCCCGCCACAGCTTTCATGCCGTTCTCCCCCTCACCGCCCGCCTCGCACTCGATCAGGCGCGCCAGCAGCTCCCGGTCGGAATATGCCATGGTGCATTCCTCCTTTGTCGCTGGTTCAGCATACGCGAAACAAAGGCCCGCGGTGACAGCGGTCCCGGAGAAACGAAAAGCCCCGCCTTTCGGCGGGGCCTTGTCCATTATCTTTTTTGTTCCCGGATAGCCGTTTGGAACATCTCCTCCGTCTGCTGAATAGAGCGGTCCAGGGCGTACCGCTTGGCATGCTCGCCATAGCGTTTTCCCATCTCCTCCCGCTCCTGCGGATGCTCAAACCACCAGTCGATCTTCTCCGCCAGAGCCCCGGGGTCTCCCGCAGGGAACAGGCTCCGCCCGTCCAGGGCAAACTGAGGCGTGGCGGACCGGGGGGAGTCGGCGATAACGGGCACCAGGCCGCAGGCAAAGGCCTCCATGCAGCTCATGGCCTCAATCTCCGCGTCAGAGGTGTGGACGTACAGGTCCGCCATGTGGAGAATCTCCAGCAGGCGGCCAGGCTCGTAAAACTCCATAACGATGGGGTTCGGGAGCTTTTCCGCCAGGCGGCGGTACTTCTTCTCCAGGGGCCCCTTGCCCGCCAGGATGACCTGGATGTCATCCTGGTGACGGCACCGGGCACAGGCGTCGATGAGCACGTCCTGCCGCTTCTCCCCGGCGTAGCGGCCCACCATCAGCACGTTGAACTTCCCTTTCATCCAGTCCTCCTGGGGGCTCCGCCCATAGGTGTACTGGGGGCTGATGCCGTTGGAGATGACATGAAGCTGCGCAGTATAGCCGTGCTGGCGGAGCTGGTCCGCAATCATATTGCTGGGGCAGTGGATATGGGTGAAGCGGTTGAAAAACGTGTCCCGGAACTTGGTGTAGACAAAGTCGTTCACCCGTTTGCTGTTGCCCAGGTGGAGGGTAAAGGTGATGTTTTCCGGCTGGCAGTGGAAGGCCGCCGTGTGAGGGATGCCCAGGCGCTCCACGTGCTTGAGGCCCATAACGGCCAGGGGGGAGGGCATCATAAAATGCACCACGTCCGCCCAGGCCGCCGCCTTCTCAAAGACGTGCTTGTTGGGGATGGCCAAGCGCATCCCCTGACTGGTAATAAGGTGCTCCACAATGGGAAGGAACTTCATCTGCCGCACGGCGTACTTGTAATCCGTGGGCTTGCCGGTGGCGATGACCCGGACCTCGTTTCCGTGTTCTTTCAGGGCGGTGGCAAAGCGGCGGGCGCTGATGGTGGTCCCATTGTTGGCGTCGTCAAACTGGTCGATGACCAAGACGATTTTCATACCCTCGCCGTCCCTCTCAGCCCTGATTCAGGATCTGTTCCAGACCCAGGGCCAGCTGATCCGGGCAGGAGGTACTCTTGGATCCGCAGCGGATACCCTTTAGGCGCTCAATGGCTTCCCGGGCGGCCATGCCCTGCACCAGGGAGGCGATGCCCTGGAGGTTGCCGCTGCATCCGCCGGTAACCCGGAGGGCCTGAATGACGCCCTGGCCGTCCAGGTCCACCTGCATCTCCCGGGCGCAGACGCCCCGGGGCTGGAAGGCATAAGTTTTCATATTGCACACACTCCTTTTTCGCCCGCCGCGAAAGGCGGACCGTTTATGAACTAACACAGCATAGCACAAAAACGTAAAAAAGGCAAGCCCCGCTTCCCGCCGCAGAGGCGGGAGAGCGGGGCTTCGCAATCAGCTTTTCAGGAACGCGCTGGGGTCCACCGCCTCCCCGTCCCGGGTGACGGAGAAATGGAGGTGGGGACTTTGGGCAGCCTCGGCGGCGGCGGTAGTCCCTACCGCGCCTATGATCTGCCCGGCGGTAACCAGGTCTCCGGGCTCCACCGTGGGCTTGGCCTGGAGATTGGAGTAGGTGGTGGTATAGCCCCCCTCGTGGTCGATGACCACGGTGGTGCCCATCAGCGGATGATCCTCCACCGAGGAGACGGTCCCGGCGGTGGCCGCCAGCACCGAGGTGCCGGGCTTGGCGGAAATGTCCATGCCGTCATGGGTCCGCCAGTCTGCCATGGTGGGGCTGTAGACCAGCTGATCCATGGAGAAGGCCATCAGCACCTCGCCCTTCAGCGGTTCCACCACCAGCCGGGGGGGCTCCGCCATGACAGGCGTGTCGTCCACCTTTACCTCCGGCATGACAGGGACGATTTCCACCTCCACCGGGGCGGAGGCCTCCACCGGGGGCTCGGTCTCCTCGGGTTCCGGCTGGGGAACATAGGCATTTTCCACCGGAGCGATGACCGTCTCCGTGGGCGGCGCCTCCTCCACCGCGGGCTTGTCCCCGGCGAAGAGCAGGTACCATCCGCTGACCGCCGCCGTAATCAGGCAGACGGCCAGCAGGAGGTAAAAGCCTGTGCCGCTGAGAACGGATTTCAGTTTGTGTTCCATGCAAGAGTTCCTCCCTCAATAGAAATAAGTCTGAGGGAAGTATGGACAAGGGCAGGGAAAATTATACTGCCCCCGCTTTTTGGAACGCTTTTATTTTCGCCCCTCCAGCGCGGCGGCGTAGAGGTCGTTCTTGCTGAGTCCCGTGTGTTCCGCGACTTCGCGGGCGGCGTCTTTTAAGCGGACTCCCCCCTCCACCAGGGCCAGCACCTGGGCCGCCCCCTCCTCCAAGGTGAGGGCGGCCTCCGCTCCGGACTCCGCCCCGGCCAGCACCAGCACGTACTCTCCCCGGGGCTCATGGTCCTGGTAGAAGGCCGCCGCCTCTCCCAGGGTGCAGCGGCGAACCTCTTCGTGGAGCTTGGTCAGCTCCCGGCAGAGGGCAATCCGCCGCTCCGGGCCGAAGACCTGGCAGAAATCCGCCAGGGTGGGCCGGAGCTTGTGGGGAGCCTCATGGAAAATCATGGTCCGCCGCTCTCCCCTAAGACCTTCCAGATGTTCCCGCCGGCTGCGCTTGTTGACGGAGAGGAAACCCTCAAAGGTGAAGCGCCCGGTGGGCAGGCCGCTGACCGCCAGGGCGTTCACCGCCGCGCAGCAGCCGGGAATGGACGTCACCGCCACGCCGTTTTCCCCGCAGAGGCGGACCAGGGCCTCCCCCGGGTCCGAGACGGCGGGGGTCCCCGCGTCGGTGACCAGCGCGCAGTTCTCCCCCGCCAGAAGGCGGCTGAGGACTGTCTGCCCGGCGGAGGCGGCGTTGTGTTCATGATAACTCACCAGGGGTTTTTTAATTTGGAAGTGGTTCAGCAGCTTTAAAGACACCCGGGTGTCCTCCGCCGCGATAAAGTCCACCGCCGCCAGGGTCTCCGCCGCTCTGGGGGACAGGTCTCCCAGGTTGCCGATGGGCGTCGCCACCAGGTACAGCGTTCCGCTCATAAGGGGGCCTCCTCTCGAAAGTAAATACGGTTCAGCTCCGCTGTGGGGGAGCCGTCGGCGTTTTCCAGCGCCAGCGGAGGCTCTGCCCGAAGGCCCGGCCTCCCGCCCCGGCGGGCCTCCATCAGGATCAGGGAGGGAGCCCGCTCCGGCCGGACGCACACAAAGCGCAGCCGCTTGGGCTCCAGGCCGCTTTCCCGCAGGGCGCAGACCAGGTCCGCCAGCCGCTCCGGCTTGTGGACCAGGCAGAAGCTCCCACCCCAGCGCAGAAGCCGGGCGGCGGCCCGGCAGACCTCCTCCAGGGTGCAGGACTCCTCCGTCCGGGCGGTCCGGCGGGCCTCCCCCTTGGGCGGCGGGCCGCTGGAGGGGGGAAAGTAGGGCGGGTTGCAGACCGCCAAGTCAAAGCTCCCGGCGGGGAGGGCGGTCTCCCGCAAATCCTCCAGCCGGAAGGTTAAACGCCCGGACAGGTGATTTTCCAACACCGCCCGCTCCCCCAGCCGGACGGCCTCGGGCTGAATCTCCAGTCCCGTTACCGTCAGCGCCCCCTCCCTCTGGAGCAGCAAAAGGCCCAGAAGCCCCGTCCCGCAGCCCAGGTCGCAGACCTTCATTCCCGCCTTCAGCTTTGGCAGGGAAGCCAGGAGAAAGCTGTCCAGCCCAGGCGGAAACTGCCCCCTTCCATAGGCAAAGCGGAGGCCGCCGGGGCGCAGCGCCTCCCACCGCAGCCCCTCCATCACCGAACAGGCGGATAGTCCGCCAGCTTGGCGTTGAGCTTGGAATAAACACGTTTTTGAAACCAGGGCTCCGCAGAGGCGGCCACGGCCTCCTCCAGCCCAAACCAGCCTACCCGGCTGTTCTCATCGGGCTTGCAGCGCACCGGAGCGTCCGGGTCGGCTTCCAGGAGAAAAGTGACATTCAAGTGGAGGTGGGAGGAGACATAGAGTCCCCGCTTCTCGTGACCGTCCACCGTCAGGATTTCCACAGAATAGAGGTCCCGGGACACGGGCCGGACGTCTTCCAGCCCGCTCTCCTCCCGGACTTCCCGCAGTGCGGCGGAAAGCAGGTCCCGCTCCCCGTCGGCGTGTCCCCCCAGCCAGGCCCAGGAGTCATAGAGGTTATGGTAAGCCAGCAGCACCTGCCTCCGGTCCGGGCTGGCTACCCAGGCGGAGGCCGTCCAGTGGGCGGGGTCCTCCCGGCCATAGGGGGCCTGTCCAGCCTCCAAAAGGAGGAGCATCGCCGCCCGGTCCCGCTCCTCCTGCTCATTCCAGGGGCGAAAACCCTTTAGCTGAGACATCAGATCCATGCGCATTCCCTCCTTGCCGGCGTTTGGTTTTGCGGATTCCATCATAGCACAGTTTGCCGAAAAGGGAAAGCGGTAAAATCGCAAACCCGGACCCTGGCGGGTAAATTTTTGCCCTTTTCCGCCCTTTTCCGTTCCCTCCGTCAAAAAGGGCGGTTCCCCTGGCGGCCAGAACCTGGTAGAAAGCCCCCGAAAAATGGGAAAAATGCACAATATATGGGGTTTGCACCAGAAAACCAGAAATTTGTCGAAGAAAACTTCATATTTTTTTGTAATCCTGTCTTGAAAAATCTGGAAATTTATGCTATTTTATAGAAAACGAGCTGAGAGTGTCAGAACGCACTGACAGCCAGAACAAGAAGGAAAGGTTTGGAATCATCATGGATAATCAAAGGACTGTTCTTCTGGCGGACACCAGCGAGGAATTCCGCGCGATGGTGCAGGAGGCCATCGAGCAGGCCGGTGAGTTTACCGTGGCGGCTTCCACCGGAGACGGACAGGAGGCTCTGCGGTTGATCGAGGAGCGAAGGCCGGATCTCCTGCTGACGGATGTGGCCCTGCCGGGCCTGGACGGGCTGGGCCTGATTAAGACGCTGAAAGAACGGGGCGGCCACAATCCCAAGGCCATCATTCTCTCCGCCTTCTGCGGCCCCCAGGTGCTGGCGGACGCGGAAAAGCTGGGCGTGTGCTACTATCTGCCAAAGCCCTGTGAGCCCGCCTCGCTGATGGAGCGGATGCGCGGCATTTTTGAGACGCCCGCCTCTCCGGAGCTGCGGGTCCACGCCCTGCGCAACACGGTCACCGCCGTCATTCATGAAATAGGCGTTCCCGCCCATATTAAGGGTTACCAATATCTGCGGGAGGCCATCATTATCACGGTAAACGACATGGAGGTCATCAACGCCGTCACCAAGGTACTCTACCCCGCCGTGGCCAAACGTTTTGGCACCACGCCCTCCCGGGTGGAGCGGGCCATCCGCCACGCCATTGAGGTGGCCTGGGACCGGGGAGATTTGGAGACGCTGCAAAAGTACTTCGGCTACACCGTGTCCAACACCAAGGGAAAGCCCACAAACTCGGAGTTCATCGCCATGATTGCCGACCGCCTTGTGCTCAGCGGGGACGGCTGGGTGCTGCGGGACCAGGGCTGAGACTGCGCAAGGAGAGGAGAGGCAAAACGCCTCTCCTCTTTTTTATGCCTCCGGGCCCAGGCGGGCGGAGACGAGGGCCTTTTGCTCCTCCGTGGGGGGCCAGTCCAGGTCAAGGCCCACCACCCGGCCCGGGAAGCATAAGAGCCAGTTGTCCGTGGCCTTGCCGTCCTGCCGGTAGTACTGCCGGTAGGCGGCCTCCGCCCCCCAGGGGGCCGGGTCCTCCGGGCGGTAGGTCTTGGAAAACTCGGGGATGCCGGGGGAGTCGCCGTCAGCCAGGAGGTCTTCCATCAGCGCCTCCAGGAGCCATTGGGTCCGGGGCTCGTAGATGGTATAGCTGAGACGGAGGGAGCCTGGCCATGTGGTTTCGTCCTCATCCCCGGTGTTCTGAAAGGCGTACTCCCGGTAGGACTGCTCCGGCAGGAAGTAGGAGCCCTCTATCCGCCGCTCCCGGCGGTCGTGGCGGTAGGTTTCCCCGGTCAGGTCCGTGAGGGTCAGGGGCAGGTCCTCCCGGGGGTGTACGTCGAACTTCAGATTCTGATAGGTGTAGGTCTCCCCATCGCCGTCTCCGAAGAACCAGCCGAAGCGGATGGCGCAGAAGGCCAGCCCGCCGATGAGGGCGAAGGCCAAAATAAAGTCCACCGCCAAGGTCGCCGCAATATTGACCCACTTGGGGGCTTTCAGTCTCCGCATCAGCACCGTGGTCAGCCGGACCAGGACGATCAGCAGGGCGAACAGGAGGAGGTACACGGCGTAAAAGAGAGCGAGACCCGGTGCGCCGCCCAGCAGCTCCGCTAGCAGATAGAGGGCAGCGAGAACTCCCACCAGGACCAGCCCGGCGCAGTTGAGACGCTGGTAAGCCTTGGCGTTGATGGAGGCGCAGGGCCCACCCTCCTCAATGGAACGCCGGGACTTCCGCCGCCAGCGGTAGTAGTGGAAGAAGGTATAAATTTCCAACAGGGCCACCAGCAGGAACAGCGTCCCGGAGAAGAGACGGGCGTTGCTCTCGAAAATGCGGAGGGGCCGGACAAACAGTGTGCCAAAGGTGGAATAGGTCATGAACAGCCCCAGGAGCAGCAGGATGAGGTTCGTAAGCAGGAAGCTTTTCCCCAGGGAGCGGTGGATGTTCTCCAGCCGCAGGGCCTCGTCCGTCTCCAGGGGAACCGCATCCGTGTCCTCTGTGGAGAAGATCTGCATCTGGAACCAATCGCAAACCTTGGTCCACCCGGCGGCATTGCACAGCTC
>JAAWTB010000057.1 GCA_022801815.1 Oscillibacter sp.
CTGTCACCAGACAATCAGAGCGCGATAAAGTTCTTTTGGTTACTTTTCTTTCAAGAAAAGTAACTCCTCGAAGCTCTTGATATACACGTCGCAGTAGCCACGCATTTCCTTTTCATCCTGGGCGAAGAGGCCGTCATAGACCCCGATCACCCGCATCCGGGCCGCCCTGGCTCCCTTGCAGGCGGCCAGGCTGTCGTCAAAGACGGTGCAGTCCTCCGGCCGGACCCCGGCGGCCTTGGCGGCGGCCAGCCAGATGTCCGGCTTCCGCTTCTCCAGCCCCAGCTCCTGGGCGAAGGTCACCCGTTCGAAATACTTCTCCAGCCCCAGGGACTCCAGGGCCGTGTGGCAGTGCTCCGGCACGCTGGAGGTCACCACGGCCATCCGCCGCCCCTCGGATTTGCACTGCTTTAAATAGGCCCGGACGCCGGGCTTTACCGGCACATGGGCGTAGGAGTCCGCCGCCAGCTCCATCCACTCGGCGATGATAGCCTCGCAGGATTCCGGCAGCTTGCAGAACTCCTTGGTAAACACTGCCGCCTGGGGCAGGGGCACGTGGGCCACGCCCTCGTAATAGGCGTGGGTGTACTTCATCCCCCGGCGGGCCAGGAACTCCCGGTCCACCTTCTTCCACACGCCGTTGGAGTCTGTCAGCACCCCGTCCATATCAAAGAAAAACATGGCTCACTCCTCCTTTGCCAGCCGGAAGCGCCAGGGAAAATCCCGGGCCTCCTCCGCGTAGTCCACTCCGATTCGGGGGCCGGTGACGATGGTTTCCCGCCCCGGAGCCGGGAAGGGGGAAAGTCCCGCGTCTTCCGGCGCGTCGCAGAGGAACAGCTCGTCCCCCGTCAAATCCAGCCCGTTTTCCGTCCGAGTCAGGGCCAGGGCCTGGCAGACCTTGCCGGGGCCGTTGAGAAAGTTCTTCTTCCGGTAGGCCGTCAGGGGTTTGTCTCCCCAGCGGAGGCGGGCCATCGTCCCGGCTCCCGCCACAGGCTCCAAGGCCCGGAGGAGCACGGCGGCGGGCTCTCCCTCCGGTTCCGTGACGAAGTTCAGGCAGTGGTACATGCCGTAAATGAGGTAGATATAGGCCGTCCCGGGCGGGGCGAAAAGGGTTTCCGTCCGGGCCGTCCGGCGGTAGTGGTAGGCGTGACACGCCTTGTCGCAGCGGCCCACATAGGCTTCCGTCTCCACGATGCGCCCCGCCAAGGTTTCCCCGTCCAGGCGGCGGATCAGGTATTTGCCAAGCAGCCGCCGGGCGGCTTCCAGGGTATCCTGGGCATAGAATTCGCGGGAAAGCCTTGCCATTTTCTCACCTCGGTGTTAAAATGCTAATTTGTGCGGCCTTGGACCGCATATCTATTTCAGTATATCACAGAAGAGAGTATGGAGCAAGGAAAATGAAAATCAACCGAATTCGACAAAATGTCCTGCCCCTCGTTACAGCCATGATTTGGGGCACCGCCTTCGTGGCCCAGAGCGTGGGCGCGGAATACATGGGGCCCTTTACCTTCAACACCGCCCGGGCGGTCATCGCCTTCTTTTTCCTCCTTGGCCTGTGCGGCCTCCGGGCTCTCTGGCGGCGGGGCAGGGGAGAGGCTCCCGCCGGGTCCCGCCGGGATCTGATTCTGGGGGGCCTGTGCTGCGGCGCGGCGCTGTCGGTGGCCAGCTTTTTCCAACAAAAGGGCCTGGAGACCACCACCCCCGGCAAGGCGGGCTTCATTACGGCGCTGTACATTGTTCTGGTGCCCCTGGCGGGGTTGGTCCTGGGGAAGAAGGTTCCCCGCGCCCTGTGGCTGGGGGTGGCCCTGGCGGTGGGGGGGCTGTACTGCCTCTGCGTCAGTGAGGAGCTGAGCGTTACCGGCGGGGACCTCTATGTGCTGGCCTGCGCCTTTTGTTTCACCGCTCAGATTCTGGTGGTGGACCACTTTACCAATAAGGTGGACGGCGTGGCGCTGTCCTGTGTCCAGTTTTTGGTTATGGCCGTCCTCTCCGCCGCCGGGACCCTGACAGAGACGCCGCCTCCCTTGGAGCTGCTGCCCAAATACCTGGGGCCGGTGCTGTACGTGGGCGTATTCTCCAGCGGCGTGGCCTATACCCTCCAGATTCTGGCTCAGAAGGACTCCAACCCGGCGGTGGTGTCCCTGCTGATGAGCATGGAATCTCTGTTTGCCGCCATCGCCGGGGCGCTGATTCTGGGGACCCGGATGACCGGGCGGGAGTACCTGGGCTGCGCCCTGATGCTGGCGGCGGTGGTGCTGGCGCAGCTTCCGTATCCCCTGGGGCGAAAGACGGCCGGCGGGGCATTTGGCGATGGACAAGAGGTTTAACCTATGCTATAATGCTTATATAATGGTAATAATATGCTGGTATGGCAGTTTGTGCAAATGAGGTGAGCGCATGCGGATCAACGTGCTGGGCGTTGGCTTTGACAATTTGTTGATGATCGAAGCTGTCGCCCGGGGGGTAGATATGCTCAGCCAGCCGGGAGCCCACTATGTGGTGACGCCCAACCCGGAGATTGTGGAGATCTGCCGGAAAAATCCGGAGGCCATGCGGGCGGTGAACGGCGCGGACCTGGTGCTTGCGGATGGCATAGGAATCATCAAGGGGGCCTGGATTCTGGGCACGCCCCTGAAAGCCAGAAACCCGGGCATTGAGTTTGCGGCGTATCTGATGAGGGAAATGGCGGAAAAGGGCCGGTCCCTCTACCTCCTGGGGGCCAAGCCCGGCGTGGCGGAGGCCGCCGGAGAGCGTCTGGCGGCGAAATACCCCGGGCTGAGGATCGCCGGGACCCACGACGGCTATTTCCAGGAGGACGGCCCCGTGATTGAGGCCATCCGGCGGAGCGGGGCGGACTGCGTGTTCGTCTGCCTGGGGGCTCCAAAGCAGGAGCTCTGGATGGCAAAGCACGGCGAGGCCACGGGAGCCCGCCTTCTCTGCGGCCTGGGGGGCAGCCTGGACGTGTTTGCCGGCGTGGTGGAGCGGGCCCCGAAATTCTGGTCCGACCACGGTCTGGAGTGGTTTTACCGCCTGTGCAAGGACCCCCGCCGGGCGGGCCGGATGATGAAGCTGCCGTTGTTCCTGGTCCATGTGCGGAAGGAGAAGAGACGGAAATGCGGGGAAAGCTGATTGTTTTGGAGGGCACCGACGGCTCCGGCAAGGCCACCCAGGCGGGGCTGCTGCTGAAGAGTCTGGCCGCCCGGGGGATTTCCTGCCGGGAAATCGACTTCCCCCGGTATGGCAATCCCTTTGCCGAGCCCGCCAATCTGTATCTCCACGGGGCCTTGGGAGGAAAACCCGGGGACGTGAACGCCTGCGCCGCTTCCGTCATGTTCGCCGTGGACCGCTTCGCCTCCTACAAGGAGGACTGGGGCAAATTTTACGAGTCCGGCGGCGTGGTGGTGGCGAACCGCTATACCACGTCCAACGCCGTACACCAGGCGTCCAAGCTCTCGGAGGGGGAGCGGCGGGATTTTCTGAACTGGCTCTTTGATTTGGAATACCGCCGCCTGGGACTGCCGGAGCCGGATCTGGTGCTGTACCTGGACATGCCCACCGAGGCGGCGGGGCGGCTGCTGCGCCGCCGGGAGGCGGAGACCCATACCGCCGCTGACATCCATGAGCGGGACGGGGACTATCTCCGCCGCTGCCGGGCGTGCGCCGGGGAGATCGCCCGGGTCCAGGGCTGGACCGTGGTAAACTGCGGGGGGGGCGGCGCGCCCCGGACGCCGGAGGAGATCCACCGGGAGGTGGCTTCAATTGTAAATGCGTACTTGTCCCGCTGAGGAAGGGCAAAGGCGGGACGCTTTCAGCGTCCCGCCCTGCCCGTTGATTAGCAGCAGGAGTCGTTGCATCCGCAGTTGCAGTTTCCGCAGCCGCAGTTGCATCCACAGTTGCAGTTGCATCCGCAGCTGCATCCGTTATTGCATCCGCCGCCGCAGCCACAGCCGCATCCGCCGCCCCAGCTGCCGCCGCCCCAGTTGCTGCCCCAGCTGTTTCCGCCGCATCCGCAGCAGCAGAAGAGGATGATGATGAGTACGATCCACAGGCAGCCATTGTCGTTTCCATTGTTAAAGCACATAGTCAGTCACCTTTCTTTGGCTCCGAGGCCGCGTTCCGGCAGCGTCAGAACCTTGGATTTGAGATATTCTATGCTTCCAGCTTCCGCTGGGAGCCTGGCCCCCTGAAAATTTACCCTGTCCTTTTTTAAGATGGGATTTTTCCGGGGAGCGCACCGCGCAAGGAGGTTTTTCAACATGGCCGAATTTCACAACAGCGACACCGCCAGCTGGGACGCCGGACAGGTCCGGCGGGAGCATCCCGCCTCGTCCCGCCCGTCCTCCCAGCGTCCGCCCCAGCGGAAACGCCGCCGGAGGCGGCGGAGGATGCACCCGCTTTTATTTTTGCTGCTGCATCTGATTTTCGTGGCTCTGGCCTCGGCGCTGCTGGGCTGCGCGGGATGGCTGCTGTTCAGCGACTTCTGCTCTTTCAACCGTGCGGGCTCGCCGCCGGTGGAGATGGTGGTGGAGGTCTCCGCCGAGGACACCATGGACTCGGTGGCGGAGAAGCTGAAGGCCGCGGGGCTTATCGAGTACCCCTGGTTTTTCAAGCTCTATGCCAGCATTACCAGCGCGGAGGAAAAAATTGGCATGGGGTCCCACGCTCTGAACACCGACATGGATTACCACGCCCTGGTGCTGGGCATGCGGAGCGCCGCCGGGAACATGACGGCGGAAACCGTGCAGGTGACCATCCCCGAAGGCTACACGGTGGCGCAAATCATCGCCGTGCTGGCGAAAAACGGCGTCAACACCGAGGCGGCTTTGACAGAAGCGGCCCAAACCGCTGAGTTTGACTACGACTTCATTGACAAGGAGTCCCAGGATATCAGCCGGCTGGAGGGCTACCTCTTCCCGGACACCTATGAGTTCTATGTGAATGAAAAACCCGCCAACGCGCTGAACCGTCTGCTCAAAAACTTCAACAGCAAGCTGGACGACGAGTTGCTGACGGCCTGGGAGGCCAAGGGCTACGACCTGAAAAAGATTGTTACCATTGCCTCTCTCATCGAGCGGGAAACTGACGGCACGGACCAGAGCCGCATTGCCTCCGTCATCTACAACCGCCTGGACGGCCCCGGCAGCAAAGCGGGAACCAACGGCCTTTTGCAGGTGGACGCCTCTTTGCTCTACGGTCTGCCGGGCCACGAGGGGGCCATCACCCAGTCGGATCTGGAGTCGGACACGCCCTATAACCTCTATAAATATCCGGGCCTGCCCCCCACGCCCATTGCAAACCCCGGTTTGGCCGCCATCGAGGCCGCCTTGCAGCCGGAGGAGACCAGCTATTATTACTACGCCCTGGGCAAGGACGGCAAGCACCACTATTTCGAGACCTACAACGAACATGTCAACTTCGTCAACAGCGCCGAATATGGCGGATAAGCGGCCGGAGCTGCTGGCCCCGGCGGGGGACCTGGAGCGCCTGCGCATGGCGGTGCTCTACGGGGCGGACGCGGTGTATTTGGCGGGAACGGACTTCGGCATGCGGGCCTTCGCGGGGAACTTCTCCCCCCAGGGACTGGCGGAGGCCACGGCCTTTGCCCATGCCCACGGCGTCCGGGTCCACTGCACCATCAACACCATGCCCCGGAATGAGGAAATGGACCGCCTCCCCGCCCACCTGGAGGTTTTGGAGGCCGCCGGGGTGGACGCGGTCATCCTGGCGGACCTGGGGGCCTTTCAGCTGGCGGGACGCTACGCGCCTCACGCTGCCCGCCACGTTTCCACCCAGGCCGGGGTGACCAATTACGAGACCGCCCGGGCCTGGTACGACCTGGGGGCCTCCCGGGTCATCCTGGCCCGGGAACTGAGCCTGGAGGAAATCCGGACCATCCGGGAGAAAACGCCGCCGGAGCTGGAGCTGGAGGCATTCGTCCACGGGGCCATGTGCGTCAGCTATTCCGGGCGGTGCCTTCTCAGCAACTATATGACGGGGCGGGACTCCAGCCGGGGGGCCTGCGCCCAGCCCTGCCGGTACAAATACGCACTTATGGAGGAGAAGCGCCCCGGCGAATTCTTCCCTATTGAGGAGGACGGCGGCGGGGCCTACATCCTGAACTCCCGGGACATGTGCATGATCGACCACCTGGGAGACCTTCAATTTCTGGACAGCCTGAAAATTGAGGGGAGGGCCAAGTCCGCTTATTACGCCGCGGTGGTCACCGCCGCCTACCGCCACGGCCTGGACGCCCTGGCGGCGGGGAAGCCCATGGACCCCGTCTGGCGGGACGAGGTGGAGCATGTCAGCCACCGGCCCTACTCCACCGGCTTTTTCTACGGCCCGCCGGGCCAGTACTACGACGACGCCCGGTATGTCCGGGAGTGGCAGGTAGCCGCCATCGTCACGGACTGCGGCGGGGAGGGGAACGCCGCGCTGTCCCTGCGCAACAAATTCCGCGCCGGGGACACGGTGGAGCTGGTGGGCCCGGGCCTGCGGCCTTTTGAGATGACCGTTCCCGAGATGACGGACGCGGACGGCCTGCCCCTCTTCGAGCCCCGGACGCCCCAGAGCGTCTTCCATATGAAGCTGCCCCGGCCGGTGCCCCCCTGGACCATCGTCCGGCGGGCCAAGGACCTGTCGGCCAAGGGAAACGAATAAAATTATGTTCTGAAAGAATCGATGAAAAGGAGAAGCCGCTATGAACGCAGACGTCGTCATTGTGGGAGCCGGTCCCGCCGGTATTTTCACCGCCCTGGAGCTGCTGAAAAAAGGGAGCAGGCAGAAGATCGTCATGGTGGAGAAGGGGCAGAGCATCGAAAACCGCCGCTGCCCCAAGAGCCAGACCAACAAGTGCGTCAGCTGCAAGCCCTACTGCCATATTACCACCGGCTTTTCCGGCGCGGGGGCCTTTTCCGACGGGAAGCTGTCTCTGAGTTACGAGGTGGGCGGGGATCTGCCCACCCTTATCGGTCCGGACCTGGCCCAGGAGACCATCCATTACGCCGACAAAATCTACCTGGATTTCGGTGCGGATACCCACATCGAAGGCCTGGAATACCCGGAGGACCGCAAGGAGATCCGCAAGCGGGCCATCCAGGCGGGCCTCAAGCTGGTGGACTGCCCCATCCGCCACATGGGCACGGAGAAGGCCCACGACATTTATCTCGGCATCGAGCGCTATCTCCAGGAGAACGGCGTGGAAATCCTCTTTGGCTACGAGTGCCAAAACCTCATTTTGGAGAACGACGTCTGCAAGGGCGTCACAGTCTCCGACCGCCGCCAGGATTTTGAGATTCACGCCAAACACACCGTGGTGGCCACCGGCCGCCGGGGGGCGGACTGGCTGGAGAATCTCTGCGCGGAGCACAACATTGCCCACGCTCCCGGCACCGTGGACATCGGCGTCCGGGTAGAGGTCCGGAACGAGGTCATGGAGATGGTGAACCGGGTCCTCTATGAGTCCAAGCTGGTGGGCTGGCCCAAGCCCTTCAAGAACAAGGTCCGGACCTTCTGCCAGAATCCCGGGGGCTTTGTCAGTCAGGAGAACTACGACAACGACCTGGCGGTGGTCAACGGCCACTCCTATAAGGAATTCAAAAGCGACAACACGAACCTCTCCATCCTCTGCTCCCATAATTTCAGCGTCCCCTTCAACCAGCCCATCGCCTACGCCCGGAAAGTGGGGGAGCTGACCAACATGCTGGGCAACGGCCAGATTCTGGTCCAGCGCTTCGGCGACATTCTGGACGGCAAGCGGACGTGGCAGAAGGAGCTGGCCCAGTCCAACATCCGGCCCACCCTGCCGGACGTGGTGGCGGGGGATATCACCGCCGCCATGCCTTACCGGGCCATGGTGAACATTATCAACTTCATCCAGGCCATGGACTACGTGGTGCCGGGCTTCGCCTCCTACGAGACGCTGCTCTACTCCCCGGAGCTGAAATTCTACTCCAACCGGGTGAAGATGGACACGGACTTCAACACCAGCTTGCAGGGCCTCCACTGTCTGGGGGATTCCTCCGGCTGGACGAGAGGGCTGATGATGTCCTCCGCCATGGGAGTGCTCATGGGACGGAAGCTGGCCTCCTTTTCTTGAAAGAAAAGGAGCAAAAGAACTTTAAGTCCGCTCTGGCTGTCTGGTGGAGAACCAAGTCAAAGCGACGGCAAGGCAGAATCCGACCAACAAAAAACCAGGGCCGTCAAGGCCCTGATTTTTTCTGCCCAGTCTTATCCAGCCTTACGGGATTCATACGTCGGGGGAGCGGGTACACTCTTTGCAATCCCCCCCGGCTCGCCCTCCGGCAGGTCCGTGTTTCCCTCCGTGCCCACGATTGTGGCTTTGGGAAGCACATGGACCAAACACTCCGCCGTCTGGTCCTTCCAGCTGGCGGTGATGACGGCCTCCCCCTCTCCCTCAATGAACACGGTCCCGGTGTTGGCCACCCGGGCCACCTCGGGGTCGGAGGTGCTCCACTCCACCTCGGCCATGGGGGCCCCCAGGGCCTCCAGCAGGTAGTGGCCGGTGTCTCCCTCTGTGGCGGTGATTTCTTTGGCGCTCAGGCTGAGGATTCCGGGAATCCCCTGGTCCTCCATGTAGGAGGAGGGCGCCGTGACATTCAGCGTCTCCGTAGCCTGGAGGCCGCCGCCGCACTCCAGCGCCACCTCCAGGTGCCCCATCAGGTCCGCCGGGATGTCCCAGGCGAAGAGGGCGAAGTCCCGGCCCTCTCCCGCCGCCTGGACGGCGACCTGCCGCCGCTGGTCCAGGGTCTCCGTCCCCGTGGGGGTCAGGAACAGCGAGACGGCATTGACGGAGTTCTCAGCGCCGTCCTCAAATGTCACCAGCATCAGCACCCGCTCTCCGGCGGTGAAGCGGTTCCACCCGTCCCCCAGGTCTGGCCGGAGGGGCGCGGCGTCTTCATCGAAGAAATAGACGCCGGTGACATGGGGCTCTGTCCGGAGGGGCGCGTCCACGTTCGTCTCCGCCCTGAGGGCGGTAAACAGGGCGGCCGAGAACAGGGCCGACACAACCAGCACCCCCAAAACCAGGAGCACGACCCGCTTCCAGTTCCAGAAGGGCGGCTTGGGCGGGGCCTGGGGGACCGCCTCCTGAGGGACCGCCGCCTCCGGCGCGGGAAGCTCGACCCCCAGGAGCTCCTCCAGCAGCCGCAGATTCTCCGGGCTTGGGACCGAGGCCCCCAGCTCCCACTTGCTGACGGCCTGGCGGCTGACCTCCAGCCGTTCCGCCAGGTCCTCCTGGGTCATGCCCAGTTCCTCCCTGGCCTGTTTGATGATGTCGGAAATATTCATGGGTATATCCTCCTTCCAGTGTTTCCGAAACATGTTTCATGGCCTCAGTATAGCAGGTTGCGCCGGTTGCGTCCACCAACCGGCCCCGCAACCGGGGCGGTTGCGGAGAAAAGTTTCTCCATCCTGACAGATAGGATACCCCTGATTCGTTTTATCAGCAGAACGGGCCGTTCAAAAGGAGATGATACTACGGAACAGATCACCTATACCCGCCAGGAGGCGGAGGCGCTGGTGGAGCGCTGGGCGGATACGGTCCTCCGGGTGGCTTACACCTGGACCGGCAATCCCCAGGACGCCCAGGACGTGTGCCAGACGGTGCTTTTAAAGCTGCTGACCTGCCCGGAGCGCTTCCCGGACCCGGAGCGCCGGCGCGCGTGGGTCCTGCGTGTGACCATCAACTGCTGCAAGGATTTGAAAAAGTCCGCCTGGGCCCGGAAAAGGGTCTCTCTCGAGGCGGCGGCGGACGCGGCGGTCACCATGCCGGAAGCGGGGGAGAGCCCGGTGCTGGAGGCGGTGCTGGCCCTGCCGGAGAAGTACCGGCAGGCGGTGTACCTGCGCTATTATGAGGAATACGGAGTTGACGAAATCGCCGCCCTGCTGGGCTGCCGG
>JAAWTB010000058.1 GCA_022801815.1 Oscillibacter sp.
TACAGGCCCCCGCTCCGCCAACGGAGCGCACCCCCACCCCGCCCGTCAGGGCGAGCACCAGCCCCCCTCTCAGGGGGGAAAAGAAAACCGCCCCAAGCCTCTCGGCTCAGGGCGAATACAAATCCGCGGTACCACCTGAATTTCCCTTGCGGGACACTCGTCTCCCCTCTAACGGCGGGACCTCCGTCGCGGCCTACTCTCCGTTCAGCCGCGCCGCTCCGGGACGACTTCCCCCGCCGCCTTGGGGACGCTCTCACCATCCGCGTCCTCTCTTGGCCTCGGCAGGCCGGGTACTGCTTCCCTTCCTTGCGTTTTTATAGAGGCCAGTATACTACACCCCGTCCCGCCTTGTCAAGACAGGCGTAGAATTTCCTTCTTCAACCGGCTGATAATCCGCTTTTCCAGCCGGGAGATGTAGGACTGGGAGATACCCAGCCGGTCCGCCACCTCCTTCTGGGTCTGCTCCTTCCCGCCCCCCAGGCCGAAGCGGAGGGTGATGATCTCCTTCTCCCGGGGGGAGAGGGTATTAATGGCCGCCGCCAGCAAGGATCGGTCCACGTCCTCCTCAATGGGGCGCATGACCACGTCCTCGTCGGTGCCCAGCACGTCGGAGAGCAGCAGCTCGTTGCCGTCCCAGTCCGTGTTCAGGGGCTCGTCGAAGGACACCTCCCCCTTCCGGTTGGCGTTTTTGCGGAGATACATTAAAATCTCATTTTCAATGCACCGGGAGGCGTAGGTGGCCAGCTTGATGTTCTTATCCGTCCGGTAGGTCCCCACCGCCTTGATAAGGCCGATGGTCCCGATGGAAATCAGATCTTCGATGTTGATGCCCGTGTTCTCGAACCGCCGGGCAATGTACACCACCAGCCGGAGATTATGTTCGATCAGCTCCTGCCGGGCCGCCTCGTCCATGTTGGCCAGCAGCTCCGCCTCCCGCTCCCGGGTCAGCGGCGGAGGCAGGGTGTCGCTGCCCCCGATATAGTGAATCTCCTCCGGCTCTTGCAGTCTCAGCCGGACCGGCAGCCGCTCCCGCAGCCAGCCCAACACCCGGTTTGCCAGATGCCTGCATTCTTGAAACATTTCCATATCGTCCTCCCCTTCCCGCCGGGCCTCCCCACAGCGCCGCGTAGCCCGTGCCCAGCGCTGTGGGTGCCAGGGCCGCCGTCAGCCCCGGATACCGGATTCCGTTGATTTCCGTCCAGTCCGTTCGGATGGCCAGAAGCAGCCCCCCTTTCGTCCCCACCGCGTGGTATGGCATCAGCCTGGGCCGCAGGGACGGGGCGGCGGAACGCAGGGGCTCCAGCAGTTCCTCCGGGGCCCCAAGCCCCCGGAGGCGGAAAATTCGGACCGCCTCCGGAGGCAGGGCGGCGTCCAAAGCTCCCGGAGCCGTCACCAGCACCGCCCTCCCGTCCGGGGATCGGAGGCCGCTGCCCGTATCCCACAGGGCCGTCAGCTCCGCCGTCCGCCCGGCGATGGAGACCCGGACCGGCAGCAGCTCTCCCCTCACCCCGTGGCCCGCCGCCGCCCGGAAGACCAGCGAGAAAACGGCGTAGGCCGCCGTTCCAGCAACGGCCAGGGCCTTGGCGTCCACGTTGGTGTAGAACACGCCGTTCACCGCCGGGACCCCGCCCCCCGCCAGAAGCCCTAGGCCCAGCACGCAGCCCGCCATGGCGCAGGAGACGGCGAAGAACAGCAGCAAAAGCCGCAAGAGCTTTTCCTCCCCGCCGTAGGCGATGAGCCCCAGCAGCACTCCCGCCGCCAGCTTCACCGGCGTCTGGGCCAAAAAGCCCAGCCCCGGCAAAAACACCGCCGCCGCGTAAGCGCCCCCCGCCAGGGCCGCCAGAACGTAGCGTCCCCGCCGCAGGGGCAGGCCCGCAAAGCGGGCGGCGCAGAGGAGAAGCAAATAGTCCATCAGGGCGTTCAGCACGAACACGCTGTCTATGTAGATGACCGTCACGCCGCTCCGCCCCCTTTTCCAAGAGATATTATAGGACAGGTGAAGCGGGAAAGCGGTCGCAATCTGCGGGGAAATTCCGGACGAAAAAAGGCGCCGCTTCCGCGGCGCCTTTCCGGCTGTATTTGCTTCAGGCCGCAATGCCCCAAAGGTCGTCAAACAGTCCGCCGCCTCCGTTGGGGTCCGCGTTCCCCGGCTCCTCCGGCTCGTTGGGAGGCGCTGGGTCCGGCGCGGGCTCCGGCTCGGGGGTGGGCTTGGGTGCGGGGCCGTAGCCCTCGTGGCTCTCGCCGCCGGGGATAGAGGGCTCCGGCGTGCTGGGCGTGGTGGTGGTTCCGCCGCCCGGATTGCTGGGATCCAGGGGATTCAGCGGGTCCTCCGGGTCCGGCAGGGGCACGCCCTCGTGGACAGGACAGCCGCCGGTGGGATTGGTCTCCGAGGGTTCCCGGGCCTTTTCCAGATTGCTGATGAGATACTGGTCGTCCTCCGCCGTGATGCTGGGGCCGTAGTCCTCTCGGACATAGTCCAGATAGGCCCGCTGCTCTACCACCGCCTCCGGGCAGGTCTCCCCCGCAAGGCAGTGGCCCTCGGTGCAGTAGGAGACCACTTTGTGCATGGTGCACTCTTCTGCAGGGCCGCTGCCCGCCGCCGCCTCAAAGCTGGCCGCCCGGCTCCCCCGGGGGTCCGCCAGGCAGGCATCTGTGGGCCGCAGTCCGCTGTCCAGACAGACCCGGATGGTGGTCAGCCCCACGGCGGGCTTGTTGTCAAAGCCCTTGTTCTCCAGCTCCGCGTGGAGGGGCTCCATGACTTTCTTCCACATGGTAATAGCGGGGTTTCCGTTGTAGCTGATGCGCTCGTTTTCGTCATAGCCCGTCCACACCGCCGCCACGTAGTAGGGCGTATAGCCCACGAAATAGCGGTCGAAGTTTTTATTGGTGGTGCCGGTCTTTCCCGCGATGGTCATGCCGTTGAACCGGGCCTGTCCGCCGGTGCCGCTGGTCACGGCGTTTTTCAACATCTCCGTCATGAGATAGGCCGTGGTTTCCTTCATGGCCACGCGGCTCTCGCCGGTGTTCTCCAGCACCGTTACCTCCTGGCCGGTGGTGTTGTCTATGCGGGTAATCCGGACGTAGGTCCTGGGTTCGTTGTAAACGCCCTTGTTGGCAAAGCAGGCGTAGGCCGCCGCCATTTCCACCGTGTTCAGGCCCCGGGTCAATCCGCCCATACCCAGCGCGCCTACCGCCATATCGTCCGCCACCAGGTTCAGTCCCAGATTTTCCGTGGCGAAGCGGTAGGCCTCCTCCACGCCCACGGACTGGAGGGCCTGGACGGCGATGGTGTTGATGGACTTTTGAATACCGGTTTTTACGGTGGTAAAGCCGCTGTAGCCCTGAGGCGAGTTCTTGGGCCAGGGGGCACCGTTAAGCTCCTGCACCGGGTAGTTGTCGAAGACGGAGCCCGGGCTGATGGTTCCCGCATCCAGGGCCGGGGCATAGGCCGTCAGGGGCTTCATGGAAGAACCCACCTGCCGCCGGCCTGTGGCATAGTTCCAGACCAGGTTCCCCTCCTTCTCCCCTACCTTGCCCACCATGGCAACGACGTTTCCCGTGTAGGGGTCCAGAATGGTGATGCCGGACTGAAGCTGCTGGCCGTTGCGGGATGTGACATCCAGGTTGCTCCGGTCCTCATAGACGCTCTCCGCCAGGGCCTGGATCTCCGGGTCCAGGGTGGTATAAATCCGGTAGCCGCTGTTGTAGAGGCGGGTATACGCCTCTTCCTCTCCGATGCCAAACTCATTTTGAAGTCCCTGGACCACGTCCCGAATCACCTGATCCACGAACCAGGAGTTGATTTCAATTTTTCCCACGGCCTTTTCCACGATCTCGTCGGCAGAGGTGGACCCGTCGGCGAACTGCAAAACCTCCGCCTTGGCGGCGTCGGCCTGGGCCTGGGTAATATAAGGAAGCCCCGTTTCGGGATTGATGATATCATCCGCCGCCATCAGGTCCAGAATCATCTCCTGGCGGTTCTTATTCAGCTCCCGGGGGGTTACCCTGGTGCCGTCCTCCCGGGTGTAGGTGATGTCGTACATGGGACCGTACAAAGACGGGTTATTGGTGATGGCGATGAGGCATGCGCTCTCCGCCAGGTCCAGGTCCTTGGCGTCCTTCCCGAAGTAGAACTGGGCCGCCGTCTGGACGCCGTAGCAGCTCTGGCCCAAAAAGATAGTGTTCAAATACAGCTCAAGAATATATTCCTTGGTGTAGTTCTTCTCGAACTCCAGCGCCCGAAAAATCTCCCGGACCTTCCGGTTGACATAGGGCATGTTGTCCTTTGTCATGTTTTTCAGCACCTGCTGGGTGATAGTGGATCCGCCGTAGCTGCCGTCACCCACGGCCAGCTCCCTTACCGCGCCCAGGGTCCGCCGCCAGTCCACACCCTCGTGCTGGAAGAACCTCTTATCCTCCACCGCCACAGCGGCCTGCCAGAGGTAGGGGGACATGTCCTTGAACTCCACCAGGATGCGGTTCTGCTCGCCGTGGACGTTCTGGAACTCCTTCCACGCCCCGGTCTCCTTATCCTGATAATAGATGAAGGAGCTGAGGTTCATGGTGTAGTCCTCCGCCCGCACCGCCACGTTGGGGGTCACCACCGTGTCGATATACTCCTTAAAGAAATGCAGGCCGATCAGCGCTGTGCAGACGCCCACCAGCAGCACCGTCCACAGCGTGATAAACGTCCACTTCACCACGCCCAGGGCGATCCGCACCGGGGTGGGCTTTCGGGGTTTCCTGCGCCGCTGGGGCTGCTGGGGGACCGGCTGTTCTCTTCTTCCGTGCTGTTCCAAAGTAACGAATACCTCCTTTGCCGGGGATACCGCTCCCGCCCGGATGACTCGGGGCGAAACGCGTCAAAACCAGTTGTTTCCAGGGCTTCCAAAAATGTCCGGAACCCCCTTGGTTTCTATTGTACCATGTCCTGTCAATATTGAAAATGTCGTATTTCGCCGAAAAAAAGTTCCCCCGCCGCATGGATTTATGGGTTTTGGGCAGACTAACTCCCACCGGCGCTGTCAACTTTTCATCTTTTTCATGAATTCCGCTCTTGCAATTGGCGGCATTTCCGTGTAAAATACAGGTGAGCCCAAAAAAGGAGGCCCCCTATGAGTGAAGATTTCGGCCCCACCTTCCTGACTGTCACCGACGAGGAGGGAAACGAGCTGGTCCTGGAGTTCATGGACGCCCTGGAACACAATGGCCAGCTTTATCAAGCCTTCTTCCCCGCTGAAACGGAGGGGGAAGAGGACGACCCGGACGCCGGGCTGGTGATTTTGAAGGTCCTGCACGAAGACGGCGAAGACATCCTTTCCACCCTGGACTCCGACGAGGAGCTGGAAGCGGTATACGAGCGGTTCATGGAATCCCTCTTCGACGGCGAGGAATAAGCGGAACAACCCAACATAGTACGGTACCCTGCGGGGTGCGTGATAGATCTTTTTTTAACCCACATTTCGTTATACGGGACGCTGGATCAGTGCGTGGTTCGCAGGCCTCCCGGCTGCCGTCCGCGGCTGGAAGTTGGAAGCGGTAAAGCGCGCTGGAGGCGACCCACCTGTCCGTAAAGGTGCAGGTTATAACGAGGTCTACACGGCTCTCGCGGGGTACTATTATGCCCTGTTGACCGTCTTCTGCCCGCTTTTTCAGAAAATTTTCAGCCGGACATGTTATGTTATCTTCGCCGTTTACGCGCTATTTTAGCGGGCCGGACCGGAAATTTGATGAAAAAACCGTGAATTCTGTCGTTTTCTTCTGAGGAAACGTATTTTAGACTTGCACTCTTGTCCGTATTCCGCTATAATAGGCAAGTGCGTTAAATCCAGCTCATGAACATGAGCGCAAAACTTGTAACCGAAAACTTGAGAGGACTGAAACACAAATGAGCGCATCGAGAGAAAAGCAAAACCGCCAGGCCTCCGCCGGCCAGGCCGAACCCAAGACCGCCCGGGAGGCGCAGCAGCGCAGGGAGGAGAAGCGGACCAACCTTCTATACGGCACCATCGCCGCCGCCGTGGTCATCGCGGTCATCGCCTCCTTCATCTGGCGCAGCAACCTCATTCCCAAAATGAGCACCGCCGCCACCATCGACGGGGAGAAGTACACGGCCTCCGAGGTGGCCTACTACTACCAGACGGCCTACCGCAATTTCCTCAACCAGTACTCCTATTTCGCCAGCTATCTGGGGCTGAACACCGGCGCTTCCCTGAAAAGTCAGGAGATCAACGCCGACACCGCCTCCATGCTGGGCATTGAGCTTCCCGGCGCGGACAGCGAACCGGTCGAGGGCGAAGAGGCCTCCACCGGCATGACCTGGCACGACTATTTCCTGGAGCAGGCCCTGGATAACATGAGCGTGATCCAATCCGTCCTGAAGACCGCCGACGCCGAGGGCTTCCAGTATCCCGCCGGGGTCCAGGCCCAGTATGACGACAACATGGCCGCCCTTCGCTCCACGGCTGCGGCCAGCGGCGTCTCCGTCAGCCAATACCTGAAGGCCAACTTCGGCGCGGGCCTCACGGAGAAGGATTACGGCGAGCAGCTCATGCGGGTTCTGCGCTACAGCGCCTATGTGGACGCCTATCAAAGCAGCCAGGTCTATTCCGACAGCCAGCTGGAGGAAGCCTATAACGCGGACCGCAACAGCTATGACCATGTGTCCTACGAAAGCTCCTCCATCTCCGGAGCCGCCGAGAGCTCCCTGGACGCCGACGGCAACACGGTGGAACCCACCGAAGAGGAGTCCGCCGCAGCGTTGGAGTCTGCCCGTGAAACAGCCCAGGCTCTGCTGGACGGCGTGAAAGCCGGCGGCGAACTGGAAGCCCTGGTGGACGACTATCAGGGCGCCACCTATACCACCAATGACAACGGAAGCTACACCGCCGGAAGCGTCCTGAGCGAGTGGCTGTACGACAGTACCCGGAAAGACGGCGACGCCGCCGTTTTGGAGGACGGCACCGTTCAATATGTGGTCGTCTTCCATGACCGCTTCCGGGACGAGACTCCCACCATTGACATCCGCCACATTCTGGTCCCCTTGGGCACCGGCTCCATCGCCGAGGGAGAGGAAGGCTATGAAGACGAACAGGCCCAGCTGAAGGCCGACGCTCATGCCAAGGCCGAGGAGCTGCTGGCGCAGTGGCAGTCCGGTGAAGCCACGGAGGATTCCTTTGCCGCCCTGGCCATGGCAGAATCTACTGACGGCTCCAAATACGACGGCGGTCTGTACACCGAGGTCTATGAGGGTCAGATGGTCGCAGAGTTTAACGACTGGTGCTTCAACGCCTCTCGCCAGAGCGGCGACACCGGCGTCGTAGACACCCAGTATGGTTCTCATGTCATGTATTTCTCCGGTGTGAACCTGAACCGGTGGCAGTCCCAGGCCGCGGGCATCCTGCGGAACGAGGCTTACACCGCCTGGGAAAACAGCTTGACGGAAAATGTTGCTATCCAGCGCAACGAATCCGGTCTGAAGCTGATTGGCTAAGCGCGATCATCCTTCAAGGGGGCCGGCTTTTGCCGGCCCCTTTTCGCGGGAAATTGCATTCGAACTTTAAATGACGAAAGAGGGAATTACATATGCTGGTTGGCACGCTGGTCAACACCTGCTCGGTGATTGCCGGGTCCCTGATCGGCCTCCTGTTGGGCAACATTCTGCCGGAGCGGCTGCGGGACACGGTAATGAAAGGCCTGGGCCTCTGCACCCTGTTCGTGGGCATTGACGGAATGCTGGGGGGCAGCAACGCTTTGATTGCCATTATCTCCATGGCCGTGGGCGCCGTCATTGGTGAGCTCTGCGACCTGGACGGGCATCTGAACCGCTTTGCGGGGAGCCTGGAGAAGAGCTTCAAGAAGGGCCGGGAGGGAGGCCCCTCCCTGGCTGAGGGCTTTGTGACGGCCTCTCTGGTCTTCTGCGTGGGAGCCATGACCATTGTGGGAGCCCTAAACGACGGTCTTACCGGAAATCATGAAATGCTGTTCACTAAAGCCACCCTGGACTTTGTGTCCTCCATCATTTTCGCCTCCTCCCTGGGCCTTGGCGTGATGCTGTCCGCCGCGGCGGTACTTACCATTGAGGGGGGAATCGCCTGCCTAGCCAGCCTAGTGGCTCCCATTCTCCAGCAGAACCCCAATACGGTCCCGGAAATGACGGTGGTGGGCTCGATACTGATTGTGGGAATCAGCTTGAACCTGCTGGGGGTTACGAAGGTGAAGGTAATGAACTACGTCCCGGCCATCTTTCTCCCCATTCTTCTCTGCCAGTTCATGTGAGAACTGTATAAAGAAACGCGCCGTGCCGGAGGGTAAGGCGTCATAAAGAAGTTAAGGGCAAGACAGGCCGCAGCGGTCTGTCTTGCCCTTTTATACTGTATAACCCACTATGACACTTTCGGGGAAAGTGCCCGTGGGGGAGAACAATAAAAAGGAATTTGTTTTTACAGTTTCAAAATAGCAATCAGCTCGTCTCCATCCATTTCTCCAGTTTCAACAAATCCAAACAAACGGTATAACTGACTGGCAATTCTATTTTCAGCTTCATAAGACAACCAGCAGTATTCCGCTTTACCGCAGGGAAATGTTTTTACGAATTCCAATGCAAGTCTGACCGCATCTTTGCCATAGCCCCTATTTTGATAATGACTATCTATCATCAATCGCCAGAGATTATAATTTCCTTTTGCTATCAATGGGGCGTCCTCCCAATAATCATCTGTATCAAAGCCAATCATTAAAAAACCAACCGGTGTATCATCCTCATATATTCCAAAAGGGAAAGCATATCCATTTCCGGTTATGGCGGTATAGGCTTCGATAATGCTGATGTCATTACTTGCTACAAAATTTTTTTGCTTTTCAGAAACACAAAGTTTCAAAATATCCCATACGTTTTTCCCGGTTATCTTCTCCAGTCTCAGCATATTGATATCCTCTCGAATCCCGATTTGTCAATGAGTTCATTATAAAGCAGCACCCTCTGAAAAGCAACTTCTTTCCAGAATGTGTTGGCTTCTTTACGGGAGTTACCCCGAGGGCAGGGGCGCATTTTTCTGATTGCAACGCCCTCCTTAGCGTAGTAAAATGAGGGCAGCAAAATAGGGGGAGGAAACCGCCATGACTTTAATTTTAGGAATCTCAGCCGCCATAAGTATTCTGATTTATCTCTTGCACCGCCAAGGCTTTGCCGTAACAAAGAGCATCGCCGCCGTGCTGTTTGTATTTCAACTGGGAAAAAGAGGCGGCCGCGCCTCCCTGAACTCCTGCACCGGCTGGGTCCGGCATAGAGTCCGGTTCCGCGAAAGCCGGATTATGAAATTTTGCTTCGACTGCCGGCTGTCCAGCGGGGATGCGGAAGTCGTCCTGCTGGACCGCCAAAAGCGGGAGCTGCTTTGCTTAAACCGGCACCAGTCCACAGGAGAACTCAAGTTAGATGGAACAGCACGATATTATCTGCAATGGGAGTTTCATCGTGCTACCGGCATATGTGAGCTGCACTGGTAGCAGACCTTCTCCTCGTAAAGCAAAAAATAAGACAGGCTACCGAAGCAACCTGTCTTATGTTGGCACCACCTATCTTCCCGGGCCGTCGCCAGCCAAGTATTGTGGGCAGAAACGAGCTTAACTACCGTGTTCGGAATGGGAACGGGTGGACCCTCG
>JAAWTB010000059.1 GCA_022801815.1 Oscillibacter sp.
ATATTTACCTCCAAAGTGTTGAATATCCCTGCAATTCAATCACATCCGGCTGGCTTTACAAAAGTGTTGGGTGGAACTTCCTTACGAAGTTCCACCCAAGGGACGCCTTTTCTTTTCAGTCCAGCTTCGCTTCCAGGCCTCGCCAGAATTCCACCAGCTTGCTTTTCAGCACATAGCCCTGGTCCTCCTCGGTGATGAGGCCCACCTGGGCGGAAGACAGCCCGGCGGCCAGGGCCGTTTCCGGTACTTCCGCCGACGCGGCGGCGCATAAGGGCGGGAATACCACGCACCACCAGTTCTGCCCCGCTCCTTCGCCGATGATGGTCCGGAGGGCCAAGTACTTTCCGGCAGGGAGGGTGAAGCCCTCGTATTCCCGGGTGGGGAACACGGTGTCCTCCAGCTCTATGGTGACGGCGTAGTCACAGCCGTTGGCGCGGATCTCCTGGGCGGCGACGCGCTCCAGCTCCAGAACCTGGCCCCGGAGAAGGGCCTCTGCCTCCCGGCGGTCTGCGGCGCCGGCCAGAAGAGGCTCTGTGTAGGCCAGGATGCGGTCCCGGACCTTCAATTTCAGGGCCTGGTCCTCCTGGGAATCGGAGTTCGCCAGCACGTGGAGGCGGACCACCTTATCGGACAATTCCTGTCCCGTTTGCAGGGCCATGGCCCCGGAGGCCAGAAACGCCGCCAAAAAAAGCAGCAGTATGATCTCCGCCAGTCTCAGCCTTCCGGCCTGTTTGGTTTTCATATGTCATCCATTCCCTTCCCCCTATCGGGCCTTTGGGGAAAGCATGGACGGCTTTGGGGAATTTTATTCCGGTCCCAGGAAATTTTTTCTTGCCCAGGCTTCCAGCGCCTCGTTCTCCGGCGGCTCCTCCGGGGCCGTTTCGCCGTGGGTCTGCGCCAGGTTGGAGGTGTCGATGGGGGCGCTCTCCTCAAACTGATCGTAATAATCCTTATCCTGGAGGGTGGGACGGCGGTGGCGGCTGATGGCGGTAATGGTGGGGTAGAGGACAATGGCGATGAGTCCGCCGGAAAAGCCGTTGTTGTAGAGGTTCAGCCCCGCCACTGGCCCGCCGGTCTGGAGGACCAGGGAGGCGTGAATAAAGCCCGCCAGCACGCCGTAGGGCCAGCCGAAGTGCCCGGAGATGGGGGCCAGGGTGGTTCCGAAGAGGCCCGCCAGCTGGAGGGACGGATAGTCCGGCGTGTGGTGCATGCCGTAGGCCCCAATGAAGACCCCCAGCATGACGGGGAGAATGTTCCGGGCGTGCTTGCCAAAGGCGGAGAAGCCCATGATGGTAAAAATGCCGCCGATGGTGGGGCCGTTGAGGTCTCCCCCCACCAGCAGCACGTAGGCCATGCCCAAAAAGCCGTTGACGCCTATGTTCACCAAAACAGGGCCGTAGCCGAACATGCGTAAAAAGTCGCTGGGGGCCCGGCCAGTGGTGGAGAGCAAACGGCGGTACCCCGCCCAAACACTCCACGCGGGGACACCCGTAGCAAAAAAGCCCAGAAGAATCAGAACGGAGCACAGCAGGCTCAGCACGGCGATGAAGCCGGCGTTGTACCCCTCAGCCCAGTAGAGGACGGAGTCCGGGCTGTCGCCGAAGGCGGCAAGCACCGGCACAATCATCATAGCAAAGAGGCCGCAGGCAAACCCCATGTTATACAGGTTCATGCCGTTTTGAATTTTATAGGTATAGGCGGAGAGGGAGGGCAGAATGAAGCCGATGAGAATACCCGTCACCGTTCCCAGAGGGATGCTGGCGTGGATGCTGCCCAGGGACATATAGCTGACCAGCGGGGCCAGGGAAGTGGCCAGCAGCGCCACAGAGGCATGCTTGGAAAAGGGTTCCCTCTGGTACTTGGCATACAGCCAGGTGCCCAGGATAATGGGCCAGATGTTGACAAAGTTCTTTCCAAAGAGAGAGAAGCCCGCCATCAGCCCTATCTCCACAATGGTGAAACCGTTGCAGGGGTCCCCCGAGAACCGGACAATGCAGATGGAAATCACCGTCACCAGCCCCGCGTTCACCAGGGCCGCGCCGGGGCCGCCGATGGACACGTAGTCCGTGATGAGCAGGTCCTGCATGGTGACTATGTGCCAAAGCCCCTTCAGGATATCCAGCGGGGCCTCCAGGGTCAGGCCCAGGAGCATCAGCCCGATGGAGAATGCCAGCGTGGCCGGGAATAGATTTTTATAGCGGTCCTGCAAGGCGGTCCCTCCCTTGTCGTTTATCGTTTCCATCACAATTATACTGGAAAAGGGAGGAGGGCGCAAGTGCGTTTTGGTGAATCCCGCCGGGGACGCATACCATCCGCGCCGGTCCTCCGCCCGGCGGCGCGCCGGGGTACCGGCCCGTTTTTTAGTGGTATCGAATCCGGAACGCCTCCGGAGGCATGGACTCCGCGAGGGCCATGAGAGCGTGGTTAAAGCCCCCGCTGTAGTCAAAATGAACGTCGGACAGGACGGTCCCGCTGAGGCGGTCCGGCATGGAGAAGGTGAAGCGGCTCCCCCTCCCCTGGCGGGACTCCGCTGTAATGGCGCCGCCGTGGCCCTGGGCGATGCCCCGGCACAGGGCCAGACCCAAACCCATGCCCTGAGGAGGCGGAGCGGGACGCTCCGCCTGGTGGTAGCTGTCAAAGAGGGTTTCCATCCGTTCCGGGTCGATGCCGGGGCCGGTATCCTCCACGGAGAGAAACACCCGCCCCCCGGACAGCCGCAGCTCCACAGTGATAAGGCCCCCGGAGGGGGTGAACTTAAAGGCGTTGGACAGCAGCTGGTAGAGGAGCAGTTCCAACGCGTCGGAGCAAAAGGCGCAGACGTGGCTGTGGGCGGCGCAGACAAGGCGGGTCTCCAGCCCCCGAAGGGGGGCCAGGGAGGCGGCCTTGGCGAAGATGTCCGTCACGAACTCCACAATGTCCCGGTCCCGCAGGGGCAGGGGTTCCTCGTTGAGGTAGTGGGTGGCGGAAAGGTCGTTCACCAGGCGGATGAGGCGGTAATAGCTCTGGTCCACCAGGGCGGCCTTGGCATCCAGCTCCGGGTCCTGTTCCCGGGCGGAGGCGGGGGCCAGCCGGGCGGCAGCAAAATAGAGGCTGCTGAGCGCCCCCCGCATGTGCGCGGAGGCTTGGGGCAGCAGTGAGAGGTCCAAATCCATGGGGTGGTCTCCTTTCCAGTGAAACTCCCGGAGAAACCGTTCCCTCTGGAAGCGTCTGGTTTAGCATTTGCCGGGGAGCGAAGTCCAAGACCTGGAAAAGACTGCCTTCCCCGGAAATATCATAGCAAAAAGCCAGGGAAAACACAAGAAATTTATCGAATTTTGTCGAATACTGTCGAATCAGGCGGAAGGCAGGGGAAAAAACGCCGCCCGGACGGGCGGCGCTGGCAGACAGGGGCTTTATTCTTCCGTATCCGGAGCGGCAGGTTTTTTCCGGCGGCTGCCCCGGCGGGGGCGGGTCACCTTTACCGCCCTTTCCGGCTCCGGCTCCGGGGCCTGGAAAATGCGCTTGAGGTGGTTGTACAGGGCGCAGCCTTGGGTGGAACCGTATTCCTTCACCAGGGCATTGCACAGCTCCTGGCGGTCCGCCGCGCGGAGGATGAAGGGCAGGTAGAGGCAGCTTTCAATGGAGGGGCGGAGGGCCACTTCCTGAAAGGCGTTGGCGTACCGGGCCTGAAGGGCGTCGATGGAAGCGGCATAGCCCTTGTCCTGGCTGATGACATAGGCGTAGTCCGCCTCCCGTTTGCCCACCAGGACGCCAAGCTCGGTGATGATCTGGAAGTCAATGGAGTTCTTGCCGCCCCGGACGCTCTCGATATACTGCACGTCCGCCGCCGTCCCGGCGCAAAGCTTTTGAAGCTTGCTGAGGGCCAGGCCCTTTTCCTTCTGGTAAAAGATGAGGACGGTGTCCTGCTCCGAGAGCATGTCGACGCCTGTGAGTCCGGTGCCAATGTTATTGTCGCCGTCCACGAGAAAAATGGTTTTCATAAATCGTTTCCTTTGTATGATATTCGCGCCAAAATTGGCGCGTGAGGTTACAAAGGGCAAGTATAGCAGGTTTCCGGCGGAAAGGCAAGGGAAACATGACGGGAAGGGTCAAATCCGCTCCACCGGCAGGCCCTGGAGATACCGCCGCACCACGTCAAAGGCGTGGTTGGCCGCCAGGCCCTGGATACGGTCCCGGCGGCGGCGGCCCAAGTCCAGGGGGCGGCAGAAGGTTCCCTCCGGCGTGGCCAGGCCGATGTACACAATCCCCACGGGCACGCCCCGCTCATCCGGGTCCGGGCCCGCTGCCCCGGTGACGGAGACACCCAGGTCCGCGCCGGTGAGCTTCCGGACGCCCTCCGCCATAGCCCGGGCGCACTGGGCGGAGACGGGGCCGTATGTGTCCAAGATATCCTGGGGGACGCGAAGGAGGTCCGCCTTGACGCTGGTCCAATAGCTGACCACGCCGCCCCGGTAAACGGCGGAGATTCCGGGGATGGCGGTGAGCCGCTGGGCAACCAATCCGCCGGTGCAGCTCTCGGCGGTGGCGAGGGTGAGCCCTCGGCGGATCAGATGGCCGTGGCAGCAGTCCGCCAGGTCGCCGCCGTCCACGCCGTAGACGATGTCGCCCAGGGTTTCCAGAACCATTTGCCCCACGGGGGCCAGCATGGAATATGCCTCGTCCTCCGTGGCGGCCTTGGCGGTGGCCCGGAGGCGGACCTCGCAGGGCTTGGCGTAGGTGGCCAGGGTGGGGTTGGTCATATGGGCCATTTTTTCGTGGAGAAGCTGGTCGATGGAGCTCTCCCCCATGCCGAAGGTCATGATGTCCTGGGAGACGATAACCTCATGGGAGAGCTTCCGCAGGTAGGGCTCCACATGGCGGCGGAGCATGGTTTCCATCTCGTGGGGAGGACCCGGGAGCATGAGGACGTGGACGCCCTCCGATTCGAAGGCGCAGCCGGGGGCGGTGCCCACGGGGTTGTCGAAGACCGTGCAGCCCTCCGGCAGTTCCGCCTGCTGGGTGTTGTTCTCCGGCATGGGGACGTGGAGGGCGGATTCGTAGAAGGCACGGATGTCCTCGAGAATGTCGGGGTGGAGGATAAGGGGCTTTCCGAAGGCTTCACAGATGGTCTGTTTGGTGAGGTCGTCGTAGGTGGGGCCCAGGCCGCCGGTGGTAATGAGGATGTCGCAGCGGCGGCGGGCGATGTCCAGCGCCTCCTTCAGGCGCTCCGGGTTGTCGCCCACCACGGTATGCCAGAAGACGTTGACGCCTAGGGCGGAGAGGCTCTGGCTCAGGGTTTGGGCGTTGGTGTTGGCGATGTTGCCGAGAAGCAGCTCGGTGCCGACGGCGATGAGTTCTGCAATGTGGGACATAGAAGGCTCCTTTTTCCCCGAAAGGGGTGTTTGTACTGACCCTGGCGGGCGGGGAGAATGCCCTCAGGGCTTGACCCAAACCCATTCCTCCCCCTCCAGGGAGCGGGCCATCAGGCCGGGAACATCCAGCTTGGCCTCCGCCGCCCGGACGTCCTCTACCTTGGGCCGGGTGGAGGGGTGCCGGGGGGTGAAGACGGTACAGCAGTCCTCATAGGGCAAGATCGAGGTTTCGTAGGCTCCAATCTCCCGGGACATCCGGATAATCTCCACCTTGTCCATGCCGATGAGGGGCCGGAGCACCGGCATCTGCGTCACGTCGTCCGTGACGCCCAGGGCCATCATGGTCTGGCTGGCCACCTGGCCCAGGGACTCGCCGGTGATGAGGGCCTTGGCTCCCGCCCGCTTGGCGATGGCCTGGGCCAGGCGCATCATGAAGCGGCGCATGATGAGGGTGAAATACTCCTCGGGGCAGTTCTTTCGGATTTCTTCCTGAATCTCCGTAAAGGGCACGATATGCACCCGGAGACGGCCGCACCAGGCCGTCAGCAAATGGGCCAGCTCCAGGACCTTGTCCTGGGCCTGCTGGGAGGTGTAGGGCGGGGAGACGAAGTGGACCATCTCCAGCTCCACCCCCCGCCGGGCCATCATCCAGGAGGACACCGGGCTGTCCAGCCCGCCGGAAAGGAGGCTGACGGCATGGCCCCCCATGCCCACGGGCAGCCCCCCCGCCCCGGGGACGGCAGGGGCGTGGACGTAGGCGTGCTTCTCCCGAATTTCCACATGGACGGTGAGGTCCGGGTTGTGGACGTCCACGGCGATGTGGGGAAACGCCTCCGCCAACTCGCCGCCCACCGCCTGAGAGACCTGGATGGAGTTCAGGGGATAGTTTTTGTCCGCCCGCTTGCTCTCCACCTTGAAGCTCCTGGCAGAGGCGAAGGCGTCCGCCAGGTAGTCCTTGGCGGTTTCCACGATGGATTCCACTGTCTTCTCGCAGGGCACGGCCCGGGCCACGCTGACCACGCCGAACACCTGCCGGGCGGCGGCATAGGCCGCCTCCATGTCGCAGGTGTCCGTGGCGGGCTCGGCGTAAATGGTGCTCTGGCGGATGTAGACCTGGAAGCTGCCGCAGGACTTCAGGCGGCGGGCCGTGTTGGCCACCAGCCGGTCCTCAAAGGAACGGCGGTTCTGGCCCTTGAGCACCACCTCGCCCAGCTTGAGCAGGAACATTTCATTTTGCCGCATGGAATCATCCTCCGTAAGTTTCAATTTACGGGTGCTATTATAGCGCACTTTCCCCGGAAGAAAAAGGGGTTTCTCAAAATTCTTGCAATTCTGCCTTGGGTCCGATATAATGAATTCATTTAACAAATAACAAAAGGGGGGCCGCCGTGCTGCTGTCCCAGGGGATCTTGCTCTGGTTTTTTTATTGTTCGGAAAAACATTTCAATAAAGCATAAGGAGGAGCATCTGTGAAAATCGTCGCCATCAACGGAAGCCCCCGCAAAAACGGGAACACCGCCCTGGTGCTGGAGGCCGCAGGCCAGGAAATCCAGGCCGCCGGTGTGGATTTCCAGGTCTTTCAGCCCGGGGCCAAGGTCCGGCCCTGCATGGCCTGTTATCACTGCCTGAACACCGGGAGCCTCCGCTGTGTCCAGGACGGGGACGGGGTAAATGAAATCATCGCCGCCTGTATCGAGGCGGACGGAATTCTCCTGGCCTCCCCGGTGTACCACGGGGGCATCGCCGGGGGCATGAAGTGCGTGCTGGACCGGCTGATGCTGGCGGCGGGCTGCGGGGTGAACCAGCTCCGCCACAAGGTGGGCGGGGCCCTGTGCACCCTGCGCCGCAGCGGCGGCATGGAGACCTATCAGCAGCTGCTTGGGACCATGGACGCCATGGAAATGATTTTGATGACCTCCGATTACTGGGGCGTGGTTCACGGGGCGGATCCCGGAGAGGCCGCGAAGGACGAGGAGGGCATGGCGGTAGCCGCCCGGCTGGGGCGGAACATGGCCTGGATGGTTCAGGTGCTCCATGAGACCACGCTCCCCGCTCCAAAGGCCACCCAGCGGCCCATGATGAACTTTATACGTTAATCCCAGAAACAAGGCGGCCCGCTTGCGCGGGCCGCCTTGTTTTATCCTCAGTCCCCCCGGAGAAGGAACAGCTGAAGGACCTTCTCCGCCAGATGGAGCTCCCGGGTCAGCCCCAGGCAGTTCCGCCTCTGCCGCAGACGCTGGCCCAGGGCCGCCCGTTCCTGTTTCGTCATAGATTCACCGCTCCTTCTATCGCGTTTTTGTCCAGTCTATCCCAGCCGGACCAATTCGCAGAATATGCGAAAAGATATTGATTTTTGCTATCTTTTGACGTATGATGCAAGCAAAGAAATCCTTGTGCCCATTGTGGCGCAAGGGTTTCGTGGTTTATTGGGGGTAATTCGATTGTGTTGGACAATTGTAGCAATCCGAGTCCGCCGCCATAAGCCCTTTTCCCCCGCGCCGCAGCATAAGCACGCCGGTTTTCCAGTTTTGCTCAGCAACAGAATTTGATACATAGACGTAACGTTACGGAAGGGGGCCGCTATGCAGGACTACGTCGTCAACCGCCCTGACAAGGGGGCTATGGAACAGGCTCTGCGGGAAAATTCCACCGGCGCGGCGGGGGCCATTCTCCGCCTGGCCTGGCAGGCCGGACTGCTACGGGATGAGATTCAGCGCCTCACCTGGGAACAGGTCGACCTTTGGGACGGAGCCATCGTGCTGCCGGATCGAAGGGTCCCCATTGGGCGGGAGTTGTCGGACTGGCTCCAGGCCCTGCGGGACGGGCGGGACCGGAGCCAGGAGACTGTGGTCCTCTCCGACCGGGACCACAAGCCCCTGACGCCCCAGTCCATCTCCCGACTTGCCCGGACGGCCCTGGACAGGCAGGGACAGACCTCCGTCCGGCTCATCGACCTGCGCCATGATTTTGTTCTGCGCCAGCTGGAGGAACACGACTGGCAATACGTCTCCCGCATCACCGGCGTGGAGGCGGCGGGACTTAACGTCCACTTCGCCGGGCATCTGGAGGACAAGAAAATCTCCACTCGCATCCGCCGGGAGGAAACCGCTCAAATCGACGAGTTCGCCCTGTGGAAGCTTCTCCGGGCCGAGGGGGCCAGCCCCGCCGGGGTAACCCTTTGGCTGACCTGGCAGGCAGGACTGCAGCTGGAGGAGATTGTGGCCCTGACCTGGGACCAGGTCAGGGGGGACCGGCTCTGCCTTCCCCGGCGGGAGATCCCGCTCTCCGGCGGCGCTAAAAAGGCTTTGGAGGAACTGGCCGCCCGGGAGGGGCGGGAGGGCCCTGTCCTCACCGCCCCCAGAAGCCGCCAGCCCTATGACCGCACCCGCCTTTCAAAGTTGGTCCGGGCGGCGCTGGTTCGGGCGGGGCTGGACGATCTCACCCTCCGGGACCTGCGGGTGGACTGCGCCCTCCGCTCCGGGGGAGAGGGCCCAATTCTCTCCCACGTCCGCCAGCAGGGCTGGGTAACCCGGAACGACGTCTGCGCCCTGCTGAACGTCTCCCGCACCACCGCCTACAACCGCCTCAAGCAGCTGGTGAACCGGGGGCGTCTGACGCAGGTGGGGGCCCGGTACTATCTGCCCGAGCGGGTGGTTCCCCCGGACCGGCAGGAGGCCGCCGTTGTGGACTACCTGGAGCGGGAGGGTTTCGCCTACCGTCAGGATGTGGCCCGCCTGCTGGGTATCGGCGCAGTCCAATGCCGTCCACTGCTCCAGCGGATGCTGGCCCAGGGGACCATCGTCCAGGACCGGCAGAGATACCTGCTGAATCGAAAAGCAGCCCCCCGGGAGGAGGACCTGGAACCCGCCGTCCCCGCCGGAGGCGGCGGCGGAGAGCGGGAGCTATGAGGGAAACGCGTTTTTTGTTACAAACATTTTTCACATAAAACAGATAGTTTCACGGCGTTTATCAAACAAATTACAACTCCGGCAAAGATATAGACAAATGCCCAGGGGGCTGTTACATTGAGCGTGCGGACGCCGGGCAGCGGGGCCAATTCCAGGCTTGATGTGGGATCGGCTAGCCCCGACACGAATCCTGGAGGGGGCGCCAAAGGCACGGACGGACCGT
>JAAWTB010000060.1 GCA_022801815.1 Oscillibacter sp.
AATGTCGTCTGGCTGCTGGATTCCGTCATGCGGCTGGCCCCCACCGTGGGCTATGAGGGCGGGACCCTGGAAGACTACAATGCCATACGGGCCTTCGGAGCCCTGCCCCGGCGGACACTGGAGGGGGACGCGCTGAATCTGGAGGCCATTGGCGAGAGTTACTGGTGGGGGCCCAATGGGGAAAACCTCCGCTCCCAGACGAAGGAGGCGGGCGCCTATGAGGCCGCCCTCCGGCACATACGCTCCCGGGACCGGAAAATGACGCTCTCTTATGTGGTGCAGGATACGCTGAGCAAACCCGGTTATGAAAACTTCCGGCTGTTAATCGGCATCGACGACTCGTCTTTAGAGGACTGCATCCAAAAGAACGAAATCGCCTTTCTCCGGCAGGGCCTTCGGACCGGGGAGGACGGGCGGCAATGGGACTGGCTCCTTTCCGGGGTAGACGATCTGGCCTTCAAGGCCGTGGCCCGGATGTACCTGGACGAGACGGGCTGGACGGGGGCGCGGACGGCGGTCACCTACCTCGGCGGCACGGAGGACCTGCCCGCCTGTGAGTACGACTTCCAGCCCCTGACGGAAATCATGGAAGAACACCTGGCCTTCTTCGATTTGCGGGAGGCCGACACTGCGGAGCTGCAAATTCTGGTGCTGACCCAGCCGGAGGACCCGGACCAAATGAACGCTTACCGCAAACATCTCATAGAGGCCCTGCGGGACTACAGGAAGGCCCAGCGGCCCACCATCCTCATCGACGCCAGCAACGGGACCTACGGCACAGCGGTCTATGAGGCGCTGACCAAGGACACGGAACTGGGATATCTCCTGGCCTACTCCGGGATGCTGGACATGGCCATCGTCACCGGCACGGCCCTGAGCCACGGCGCGGCCCGGTACGCCGTCTTGAAACATGGGGACAACACCGACGGGATGGATCGGGCCTGGGCCCGGACCCTGGCGGACAGCGTCCTCAAGGACTTTTGCTACAAGGGCGTGGTGCGGAACGACCTGCTCGCCTATATCCGAAATGACTTGGGCGGGGATCCCAACAACTTTTGGAACCCGGAGCTGGACCGGGAGGACCTGCTCCGCCGTCTGGAGAAGGGCATGGAGCAGGAGACGGCCAAGGTCATTCAAAATTTGGAACAAAGCCGCTTCCTCTCCTCCCTAACTCCCCTGGAGGAACGGCGCTGGGGCGGCATCGCCCTGGAGAGTTACCGGTTTCCCTGGGACCGGGCCTTTGAAATCGGCATGGACATCCGTCTGGGGGAATTCCGCTGACGAACACCGCAAAGCCGCGAAAAAAGGCCCGCCGTCCGGAGGACGGCGGGCCTTATTCGTTGTAAGGGGAAACCATTTACAGCTGCTTGACGGTGTAGTACACCGCCAAGGCAAAGACCACGATACCCAGGGCCCACATGGCGTAGTAGGCCACAGCGGCGCTGAACAGCCCCAGCGCCACCGCAGCAGCAGACAGGCCGGCAGCAGCGTAAATAGGCGCCAGATCCGCATTGGCGGGAAGCAGCTTCCCCAGCTTCTTATTTTTCGCCAGCCAGCACAGCCCCGCCAGCAACAGCACGTAGGCCACCGCCAGCGCCTTCACAGGCAGGCCCAGGGTCAGGTGGTTGAACAGGCGGCGGCACATCCACAGAAGAATCAGGGTCCCGCTCAAAGCCGTCATGGCCACGGAGCACTCCCGGTCATAGAAGGCCCAGATGACGGTAAGGACCATCACCACCGGCACCACCACGCTGAGAAGGGTGACGGCAGATTCAAAGTAGAGCCGGATCAGCATGCTTCCGCCGCCGAAGAACACGCCCAGGCCGGTGAGGCACCAGCCGATCAGGCGCTTGCGCTCATCCGCCTTCCAAAGCACGCTCAGCGCCACGCCCAGGGCCAGCGCCGCCGCCCCCAGGCCCGCGAAAATCAAAAGCCGCTCGTGCCAAACCAGGGTCTCGGTCACCACGTCGCCGTGGATGTAGTACCTGCGGAGGACCAGCAGATAGAACTCCGCCAAGCAGGCCGCAAGGAAGAAAATCGTGGCCCCGTACAGGGAATTATCCCGCTTCATGGATTTTCCGTTTGGATTCTTTGCCATTTATCAAGACCTCCAAGGTGTTTTTTCGTTCCAGTAAAGGACGGAGGGGACGCGCCTCCGCCGACATGCTTAAATAGTATAGCAGACTTTATTCCCTTTTGCAAGGCCCTTCCTGCCAGGTTTTTTATTTTTTCGCGGGGCCTTTGGTTTTTCATTGAGATGCGGCCCGGACCGTGCTATACTATAGGAATCACGACCAGACAAACAAGAGGACTGTTATGAGACGATTTACCGCATATGTTTTATTGACGTTCCTGTTTCTCTCCGGCTGCTCCGCCCCGGCGGACCCGGATACGGCCCAGGAGAGCATTCAGGTCATTGCCATGGACACTGCCATGCTCATTACCACCTATGGGGAACACAGCGTCACCGCCGCCTACGCGGCCGAGGACCGCATTCGGGAGCTGGAGTCGGCCCTCTCCCGGACAGACCCAGACAGCGAGGTCTCCCGCCTCAACGCCGCCGGAGGGGAGGCCGTGGAGATCTCCGGCGACCTGCAAACCATCCTCAGCCAATCTGCCCAGTATAGCCAGGAGACCGGCGGAGCCTTCGATATTACGGTGGCTCCGGCGGCCACCGCCTGGGGCTTTACCGCGGACCGCTTCCAGATTCCCTCCCAAACGGAGCTGGACCGGCTTCTTCCCCTGGTGGACAGCTCCCAGGTCTCCATAATTCCTTCCCTTGACTCCAGCGGGGACGGTCCTAAGGCCACGGCCCGCCTGGGCCCGGGACAGTCCGTCGACCTGGGGGCCATCGCCAAGGGCTACGCCGCCGACCAGCTCTGCAAGGTCTTTGACGCCAACGAAATTCCCAGGGCCCTGGCGGATCTGGGGGGCAACGTCCTGGCTTGGGGAGACCGCCCCGACGGCGCCCCCTGGCGGGTAGGCATTCAGGACCCGGCCCATCCCGACGATAAAAACGCCCTGGTGGGCGTGCTGGAGATTGTGGATTCCTTCGCCGTCACCTCCGGCAGCTACCAGCGGTATTTTGAACAGGACGGGAAACGCTATCACCACATCATCGACCCTGCCACCGGATACCCGGCGGACAGCGGCCTGACCTCCGTCACCGTGGTGGCGGGCACGGGGAGCGGCAGCGGCGCCATGTGCGACGCCTATTCCACCGCCCTGTTCATCATGGGAGAAGAAAAGGCCCTGGACTTCTGGCGGAGCCAGCTGAACGGGTCGCTGTTCAGCCTGGTGCTGGTAACGGAGGACGGGCGGGTCGTGGTGGCCGACAAAATCAATCGATTCGCCTTCGCTCCAAACGAGGACAGCGGGTATGCCTATGAAACCGCCTCCTAAGCTCCGGCCCACGGCCTGGGATGGGCTGGTGGTCCTTTGCGTAGCGGCGCTGGCCCTGGGAACCGCGTTCTTCCAGTGGCGGGGCGGGACCTCCCAGGCCCTGACGGCGGTGGTGTCCGTGGACGGCACGGAAGTGGACCGCTTCGCCCCGGCGGACCTGGCGGCGTCGCCCCGGACCTACGAACACAACGGCTATACGCTGGAGGTGGCCTTGTCTATCGACTACGAGCACCCGGCTTCAAGCGTCCTTCCGCCCTCTGGAAAGTCCGGTCTCTGCGTAGTCCGGTCCGACTGTCCTACTCAGGACTGCGTCCATACCGGGACCATCACCGAAAGCGGGCAGAGCATTGTTTGCCTCCCCGCCCGGTTCATCCTCTGCCTGGAGGGCGGAACGCCGGACCCGGACGGCGTGGACGCGGTGTTAGGTTAGGAGGCGCGGGATGAAACTGACCCCAAGGCAGCTGACCCTCTGCGCCCTGCTCACCGCCATGGCCCTGGCGCTGAGCTATCTGGAAAACCTCTTTCCCCTCTCCCTGGCCGTTCCCATCCCCGGGGTAAAGCTGGGCCTTGCCAACATTGTGACAGTCTTCGCCCTCTATGCCCTGGGGCCGGGGGAGGCGCTTTTGATCCTGCTGGCCCGGTGCTTTCTGGGCTCCCTCTTCGCCGGGAACATGAACGCCCTGCTCTTCTCCCTGTTGGGGGGACTCTGCGCTATGGGGACCATGGCCCTCCTCTCCCGGCGGCGGGGACTCTCCATTTACGGCGTGTCCATAGGCGGCGCGGCGGCCCACAACTGCGGACAGATTGCCGCCGCCGCACTGAGCCTGGGCAGCGCCGCCCCTCTCTATTATCTGCCTGTTTTGCTGGCGGTATCCCTGCTCACCGGCGGATTGACCGGACTGGCCTGCGCCTGTTTGTTTCGGGGACTGCGCCGCACCAATTTGACGAAAGGCTGAACGCGATGGACAAGAAGGACAAAAAGGATGAAATTATCCTCCAGCAGCTGGAGGTGATCCAGACCCTGACGGAGCACAATCTCCGCCGGATGGGCACGGATTTCTGGGGCTCGTCCCCGGCGGCGAAGGGCCAAGAGCCGGAATCTTCCCGGACCCCCGGGGCCCCCGGCCCCCAGGAGTCCCCCCAGGATCCGCCGGCAGTCCCTCAGGCCGCCGGGGTAAACGCCGCGCCGCAGGACGCGCCGCCTTCGCCGGAGAAGCTGGAGGACCTGCAAAAAGAGCTGGACGGCTACATCGGCCTGTCCGCCGTGAAACAGGAGGTGCGAAACCTCATCGACCTGGTGAAGATTCACCAGCTTCGGGAGAAAAACGGTCTCCCCGTAACGGAGCTGTCCCTCCACATGGTCTTCTCCGGCAGTCCCGGCACTGGCAAAACCACCATCGCCCGGCTGATGGCCCGGATTTTCCACTCCCTGGGCATCCTCTCCAAGGGGCAGCTGGTGGAAGTGGACCGGGCCGGACTGGTGGCAGGCTACGTGGGCCAAACAGCCCTGAAAACCAGGAAAGCCGTGGAAAAGGCCCTGGGGGGCGTGCTGTTTATTGACGAGGCTTACGCCCTTAACGGTCCCTCGGGGAACGACTTCGGCCAGGAGGCCATTGACACCATCCTCAAGGCCATGGAGGACCACCGGGACGATCTGGTGGTCATCGCCGCCGGGTACGACAATTTGATGAACCGCTTTATTCACTCCAACCCGGGACTGGAATCCCGGTTCAACCGCTTCCTCCACTTTGAGGACTACTCGCCGGAGGAGCTGCTGGCCATCTTCAAAACCCGCTGCGAGAAGGGCTGTTATGATCTGGAAGAGGAGGCCGCCGGGCTGGTCCAGGACTTTCTTCGGGAGGAAAACCGGGATCCGGCGTCCTTCGGCAACGCCCGGGGCGTGCGAAATGTCTTTGAGCGCATCCTGATCTGCCAGGCCAACCGCCTGGCCGGACAAGAGCATGTCACCCGGGAGGATTTGACAAAGCTGACGGCAGCGGACGTGCTGGCCGCCCAGGGCCGGGAGGCCGTCAAACCCGAAGCGCCCGGCGCGGAGAAAGACGCATGAAAACGGCGAAGCTCTTTCTGGCGGGCATGTATGCCCACCTGATTCTCAGCGTCGCCGCTCCTCTCGGCATTTTGTACCTGGGCTGGGGCGGGGCCGGGTGGAACCGCTCCAACGGCTCTTTGCTGCTGGTCTATCTGCTGGGGATCGGCCTGGTCCAGCTCCTGGGCTGGGCCAGCGCCGGGGCCGCCGTCTTGGCCTACCGCCGGAACGATATGGCCCGGCTCCGTGCCGCCTGGCGGACGCTGAAGCTGGGGGCCGTTCCCTTTCACATCCTCAATTTCCTCTGGAGCGTACTGGCCTGGGGCGCCTTGACGGCCGCTTCCCGGGGCGTCTTCCTTCTTCTGGTCCCCATTCCCATTGGCCTCACCTGGCTGATGATCATCCAAAGCGGCGTCACCGGCTGGCTGTACATCCGCTGTCTCCGGGAATCCGGGGAGGACGCCGCCATCCTTCACAGCGTCTTTCAGTTCATCCCCGTGCTGGACGTTCTCAGCGTCCTTCTCCTGCTTCAGAGGCGGGGAGTGTGAACGCTTCAACCCCTTGGGAGGTGTGCCTATGCTGAAAAAAACACTCTGCCTGCTGCTGGCCCTGGCTCTGCTCTCTGCTCCGGCGGCCCAGGCGGTCAAATGGGACTACCCTGTCTCTGCCCACCCGGCGGTGGACTACGCCGATATGCTTCCTGTAGAGGACTTCGACGAAACCGCCCTTCTCTCCGCCCTGAAGGAGCTGGAAGGGCTCTGCGCCCGCCACAGCCGGGACCGGGATGAAGGCAAAACCCGCCGCCGGGTCCAGGCTCTTTACCAGCAAATTTTGGAGGAGATGGACCTTCTGGTCACCAGGGCCAACCTCAGCTCTATTCAATACGATGCCTCCGGCGGCGCCCCGGAGGAGGCGGCGCAGTACCTGGAGCTCTCCGCCCAGCAGACCCGGCTCTATGACCGTTGCTGCCAGGCCCTGGCCGTCATGGCCGCTTCCCCCTACGCCGGCATTCTGGACGAGGACGCAGGGGAGGGCGCGGCTTACAGCCTCCTGGGCTACCGGGGCCTGACAGAAGAGGAAGCCGCCCTCTACCAGGAGGAGGACCGCCTCATTCAGGAGTACGACCAGATCATCGAGAAGGGCGTTCCCGTTCAGGTGGAGGGAACCCTCTGGACGGCGGAGTCCCTGGAGAGGGCCGAAGTGGACGCGGAGACCTATGCCGCCGTCGGCGAGGCCCTGATTTCCGCGCGGTATCAGGCCGCCGGGGAGCTTTATTTGCAGCTGGTCCGCCTGCGGACGGATCTGGCCCGGCGGGCGGGCTATGACAACTACGCCGAGTACGCCTACGAGGCCCTCTATACCCGGGACTACAGCCTGGAAGACGCGGCCGCCCTTCGGGAGGCGGCGAAGCGCTGCATCCTCCCCCTCCAGCTCCGGCTGCTGGAGGAGTCCAGCCAGCAGGATCTCCGGGCCCTCAGCGTGCGAAGCCGGATGAGCGGCGAGGAGGTCCTGGACGCTATCCAGCCCTTTGCGGAGAGCTTTGACCGCGAGATGGGGAAGACCTTCCGCTTCCTGCGGGAGCACCGCCTCTATGACATCGAATACGGCGACGCCAAACTTCTCACCGGCTACACCGTGGCTCTGCCCGCCTATGGCAGCGCCTTCATCTTCAACAGACCCTACGGGGACTACCAGGATCTCAGCGATACGGTCCACGAGTTCGGGCATTTTTTCGAAACCATTCACTGCATGCAGCACGACTTCTGGTTGGACTTTAACATCGACGTGGGAGAAATCGACTCCCAGGCCTTGGAGCTGATGTTCACAGAAGAGGCCGGAAACCTCTTTGGGGAACCGTATGGAGAGGTCTACCGCAGCGCCATCCTTTACAATATATTGGACTCCATTTTGGACGGCTGCCTTTACGACGAGTTTCAGGCGGCAGCCTACCAAAACCCGGAGCTGACCGCAGAGGAGCTGAACCTTCTTTTCAAGGAGCTGTCGGAAGAGTACGGTTATTCCTATGATTCCGGCGTAAAGGAGGACCCTGCCTGGGTGGAAAACGCCCACAACTTCCAAAATCCCCTGTACTTTATCAGCTATGCCACCTCCGCCCTCTCCGCCCTGGATTTGTGGTTCCTCTATCTGGATCGCCCCCGGGAGGCTAAGGAGGTCTATTTGGAGCTTTCCGCCCTGTCCCTCTCCCTGCCCTACCGGGCGGCGGCGGAGGAGGTGGGCCTTCGGGACATCTTTGACCCGGAGACCGTCCCCGCCCTGGCGGAGACTCTGGAGACTTATCTGGATGGGAAGGATGTATCCTACGGCGGGGGCCGGAGCTTCCCTTGGGTTCTGGCGTTGGAGTGCGCCGCCGTGGTCTTCATCGCATTCTGTGTCGTGATGATGGTCCGCTCCCTGCGAATCATCTCCCAAAGCGGCAGACGCCGCCGGGAGGAGGAAGTGTCCCGGCCCTTCCCGCAGGACCAAGGGACGCGCCGGAACGGCCCGGACCCCTGGATGGTACAGGACAAGAAACCCCCTTGGGAGCTGTAATTCTCAGGACCGCCTGCATAGGCGGTCCTTTTTTGAAGAATTTTCCCAGTCTGCCCCGTATTCTTATTTGGGGCTTGACTTATGCGGCCCCCAAGTGTATTATTGTATTATTTCATTAGTGAAGTGGAGGGCAAATTTTATGAAGAAGCTGAAACATCTGGCCGGGCGGGTTCTGGGGCTTTGCCTGGCGGCGCTGCTTACGGTCCCGGCCCTGGCGGCGGAGCCGCTGAGCGCCAAGCAGCGGCAGGAGGACCTGGACTTTCTCTATGAGACAGTCCTGGTGGAGCACCACCCGGACGCCTTCGCCAACACGCCGGAGTCGGAATTTTTAGAGCTGAAAGCAGAGATCGAGGGGCGGCTGGCGGCGGAGACGGATACGGAGTTTCTGCTGGACCTGATGCGCCTGACGGCCCTGGTGGGGGATTCCCACACCAGCGTGTCCTTGGGAGGCCTGGCGGATTTCCGGGGCTATCCCTTCTCCCTGGTCCGGCGGGGGGAGAGCTGGTATCTCTCCGCCGCGGCCCCGGAGGACAAGGACCTGCTGTGCCAGGAGGTCACGCTTCTGGCGGGAAAGCCGGTGGAGGAGGTCATCAAGGCTTACGGAACCCTGTTTGCCTCCGACAACCTGGTGCACCTCCGCCGGTCCTTCCGGCAGGCCTGCAACGTGGCGGACATTTATGAATACCTGGGCCTTGTAGAGGCCGGGAAGCCCCTGACCGTCACGCTGAAAGGCGGGAAGGCCCTCAGCCTGGCGCCCGTGGGCATGGAGGAGATGAACAAGCTGGAGATCGTGCGCATCTCCGACAAAATCAAGGGCCAGCCGGAGACGGCGGCGGCGGACGCCTACTACTTCGCCAAGCCTCTGACGGAAGACGCGTACTACATTCAGTACAACACCTGCCAGGAGGCGGAGGACCTTCCCATGGAGGACTTCGCCGCCCTGGTGGCAAAGGATTTGAAAGCGGGGGACTACAGCCGGGTCCTGCTGGACCTGCGGAACAACGGCGGCGGGTCCGACGGGGTGATCTGGCCCCTCTTTGAGGTCCTGCGGGAGTCCATGGACGGCGGGGCGAAGCTGGTGGGCCTCATCGGGGAGGCCACTTTCTCCTCCGCCCTCATCAACGCCGTGGAAATTCAGGAGATGGGCGGCGTGCTGGCCGGAGAGCCCGCCGGGGGCAGCGTCTGCCACTTCGGCGCGGTACAGACCTTCTCCCTGCCGAATTCCAAGGTCCGGGGCCAGCTCTCCAGCAAGTACCTGGATTTGAACACCCTGCTGGACGCGGCGGCGGGACGGGGCGTGGTAGCCCTGGAGCCAGACGTTTTGGTGTACCAGACCCTGGAGGATACGCTGAACGGCAAGGACACCCTGGCGGACTGGTGCCTTGCCGCCCCGGATCAGAAGCTGGTCCCCGCCGTCCACGACAACGCGCCCCTGACCCGGGGGCGGTTCATC
>JAAWTB010000061.1 GCA_022801815.1 Oscillibacter sp.
CGGACAGGCCGGACCGGCTCATAGACCGGAAGCTCGCCGGGAAACAGGTTCAGGAGGCTCTGCTCCACGGTGTAGCGCTCGTCGTGGCCGTGAAATTCCAGCTTCATGTCGTCTCCCGCATCGCCTGACGGAGGTAGGGGTTGTGCCGCCGCTCCTCCTCCAGGGTGCTGACGTCCATGTGGCCGGGAAGGACCTGGAGGTTCCCCTCCAGCTGCCCCAGGCGGCGGAGGGAGGCCAGCATCTTGGGCACGCTGCCGCCGGGGAAGTCCGTCCGGCCGCAGGACCCGGCAAAGAGGGTATCCCCGCAGAAAAGCAGGTCCCCGCAGCGGAGAGTCACGCTGCCCTCGGAGTGGCCGGGGGTATGGAGAACCTGAATCTTAACGGTATCTCCCCCAAAGGAAATCCAGGCTCCCTCGTCATAGAGATTCGCGCCCTGAATCTGGGTGCGCAGCGGGAACAGGGACGGGTCCACGTCCTCCAGGTCTTTCCGGTGAATATAGAGCGCCGCCTGGGGAAACGCCTCCTGTAGCTCCGCCACACCGCCGGTGTGGTCGTAGTGTCCGTGGGTCAGGAGAATGTAGCGGAGCGCCGCTCCCTCCAGAGCCTTGATGATCTCCGGCGCGTCCCCGCCGGGATCAATCACCGCCGCCTCGCGGCTGGCCTCATCCTCCAGAATATAGCAGTTGGTGCCCAGAGGGCCCACCTGCATCATTTTTACTTTCATCAAGGTCTCCTCTCTTTCTGGGCTCCTCAAGAGAGCATATCAGACTGATCCTCAAAGCCGGAAAAGTCCATACGATACTGATTGAACGCCTGATCGAAATAGCGGATCACCTGTTCCACCTGGGGAACGCAGCGCTCCCACATCTGGTTGTGTTCCGGCGCGAACCAGCCCACGCCTACGATATATTGTCCTTGAGAGGGGCCCGCCTTCGCTATGGCGCTCTGGATGTACCAGTAGGCCTCCGGATTCTTGGGATCCTTCTGCTCCAGAATCAAAAAACTGTCCACATCCTCCAAATTGAGTTCCCGCAGCTCCGAAGCGAGAATTTCCCAGCTGATCTGCGTGCTGGGATAGCCGGACAGATTCAGCGTCCAGGGCCAGTCCCGGCAAGGCTGGGCCTTCTGATCGTTCTTCCTGAAGGTTTCAAACCATTTCGAAAACAGTCCCATCCCAAATGCCTCTCTTCTATTCTATTATCATGATTTCTCCGTGTCAAACAAAATGGTCACCGGCCCGTGATTCAAGGAGTCCACTTCCATTTCAGCGCCAAACTCCCCATGCTCCACCACAAACCCCCGCTCCCGGCAGCGGACCATAAACTTCTCATACAACGGAACCGCCAAATCGGGCTTTGCCGCCCTGGTAAACCCCGGACGGCGGGAAGAGGTGTCCGCGAACAGGGTAAACTGTGAAATCACCAAAAGACTTCCTCCCACCTGTTCCAGGCTGAGGTTCATCTTCCCGTTCTCATCTTCAAATACCCGGAGGTTACAAATCTTATCCGCCAACTTCAAGGCAGTCTCCTCCGAATCCCCGGGGGCCACACCCAAAAGGACCAAATACCCCTCTCCGATCTGTCCCCGAACCGTCCCCTCAATGGAAACCGACGCATGCTTCACGCGAGTCACAACCGCCCGCACAACCATCCCTCCTCACACAAAATCGCAATCACAGCCCCCATCCCAAGCCCCTCGTCCCCCGTCCCCCCGCAGGGGAGGGGGAATCCTCAAGGGGGGACAAAGTCCCCTCTTGAAGGGAGGCAGAAGGAATGGAGCGTGTGGAGCCGTCGCCACAGGCGGCGGCGGAACGGAGCGGAATTTCTTCCGCCGTCATCCCGCCGGGCGCGTCACCCGCAGGACCCCGGAAATTTGATTCAGCTTATTCATAATCGCCTTCATCTGGGCACCGTCCCGGACCCGAATCTCCAGGCGAATCACCGCGAATCCATCCTCCGTGCTCCGGGAGTTCAGCCCGGATACAAAGGTGTTCGTACTGGAAAGGGCCGTAGAGATATCCAAAATCAAATTCATCCGGTCCTTGCAGACCACATCAATGGTCGTCGGATAGCTCTCGTTCGTATCGCTGCCCCAGGTAACCTTCAGCCAGCGGCCCTCCTGGCCCGTTCGGCGTTCCGGCGCGGCGTTGGGGCAGTCCGCCCGGTGGACGGACACGCCGTAGCCCCGGGTGATAAAGCCCACAATCTCGTCCCCCGGCACGGGGGTGCAGCAGCGGGAGAACTTCACCAGGCAGTTGTCCAGCCCCTCCACGATGATGCCCTGCTCGCTCTTGCTCACCGGCTTGGCGGGCACCAGGATGGGGGCCTCCTCGGGCTTGAGGGTCAGCTCCTCCGCCTGGTGCTGGCGGGCGATGCGCAGCAGCTCCCCCTTCATCCGGCTGACGGCCTTCTGGGCGGTGAAGCCGCCGTAGCCGATGGCGGCATACATCTCCTCCAGGCTGCCGTAGGTGACCTTTTTCAGCAGCAGGGGCAGATTCTCCGGGTCCGTCACGTCCTTCATGGCAAGGCCCGCGTGCTTGAGCTCCTGCTCAAAGGAGGAACGGCCGTTGGCGATGTTTTCCTCCTTTTTCTCCTTCTTAAACCACTGGCGGATTTTGCTCCGGGCCTCGCTGGACTTGGCGATTTTCATCCAGTCCCGGCTGGGGCCCTTGGCGGACTTGGAGGTCATGATCTCCACAATGTCCCCGTTTTTTAAGATGTGGTCAAAGGTGACGATGCGGTTGTTTACCTTGGCCCCCACCATGCGGTTGCCCACGGCGGAGTGGATGGCGTAGGCGAAATCAATGGGCGTGGCCCCGGCGGGGAGGTTCTGCACATCCCCGTTGGGGGTGAAGACGAAAACCTCGTCGGCGAACATGTCGACCTTTAAGGAGTGGATATACTCCTCCGCGTCGGCCCCCTCCTGGTTCTCCAGCAGGCGGCGGACCCACTCGTATTTCCCCTCGGTGCCCGCTCCCTGGCCGTGCTGCTTGTACTTCCAGTGGGCGGCCACGCCGTATTCCGCCACCTCGTGCATCTTCCAGGTGCGGATCTGCACCTCAAAGGGCAGGCCGTCGGGTCCTATGACGGTGGTGTGGAGGGACTGGTAGCCGTTGGGCTTCTCGGTGCCGATATAGTCCTTGAACCGGCCCGGGATGGGCTTGTAGATATCGTGGATGACGCCTAAGACATTGTAGCAGTCCCCCACCGTGTCCACCAGCACCCGGAAGGCAAAGAGGTCGAAAATCTCGTCCAGGGACTTGTTCTGGTTGAACATCTTCCGGTAGATGGAGTAGGGGTGCTTGATGCGGCCGTAGACCATGTGCTGGATGCCCAGCTCCGTCAGACGGTCGTCCATCTGGGTCTGGGTGCGGAGGAGGAAGGCGTCGTACTCCGGCTTTTTGGCGTCCAGCCGGGTGATGATCTCCTCATAGCCCACCGGGTCCAGATATTTAAGGGACAGGTCCTCCAGCTCCCACTTGATGCGCTGCATCCCCAGGCGGTGGGAAATGGGGGCGTAAATCTCCATAGTCTCCAGGGACTTTTGCTTCTGCTTTTCCGGGGACTGGTATTCCATGGTCCGCATGTTGTGGAGCCGGTCGGAGACTTTGATGAGGATGACCCGGATATCCTTGCTCATGGCCATGAGCATCTTCCGGAGGTTCTCCATCTGCTCGTCTTCCTTGGTGGCGTACTGGATGCGGGTCAGCTTGCTGACCCCCTCCACCAGATTGGCGATGGTGGGCGAGAACATCCGGGCCACATCCCCGTGGGTGGCGGGCGTGTCCTCAATCACGTCGTGGAGCAGGGCCGCCTCGATGGACTCGGAGTCCAGCTTCAGCTCCTCCGCCACGATTTGGGCCACGGCCAGGGGATGGATGATATAGGGCTCGCCGCTTTTGCGCTTTTGCCCCTCGTGGCAGCGGTCGGCGTACTCGAACGCAGAGCGGATATGACCGAAGTCGGCGGCGGGATTATAGCCGCGGACGGTTTTTTCCAAAAGCTCGTACTGTTCCTGTATGGTCATCTCAGGTCGCCTCCTTTTCTTGCAGGCGGAGAAGATAGGGGCACGCGGTAAGATCCACCTTTCCCTGAACGGGAGTCAGGCACAGCGTCAGCCGGTCCCCCCGCTGGGTCAGGGAAATCAGCCCCCGCTCCCGGAACACCTCCAGCGCCAGGACGGAGCGCAGAAAACTCTCGCTCCCCCCCATCCGGGCCGCCAGGCGGCGGAGATAGGGCAGACGGTCCTCCTCCGCCTTTCCCTGTCGGATCCGCTTCTCCAGGGCCACCCAGCAGGCGGCGTACTGGCTTCGGGAGGCCCGAAGGCGAAGAGCCTCCTGGGCCGTAATGGGGCCGTTTTCCTCCGTCAGCCGGCGGACCAGGGCCAGGGCCTCCGCCTCGTTCCGGCTGGGGAACAGGGATGGGCGCACGTCCACCAGCTGCAATTGCAGCGTCGTATTCCCCCGGAAGGTGTTGGCCTGGAGGTAAAACGCGGCGTCTATCCGGCTGCCGGGGGCAATGCCGCACTCCTCCGCCGTGACGGAAAAGAAAATGGCGTCAAACCGGCTCACGCCCTTGCTGAGGCGGAGCTTCAAATGCCGCCCCTGCCCCACGGGCTGCACGGCTTCCGCCGTGGCCCCCAGCAGGGCGAAAACGGGCCGGGGATTTCCCGCGCCATAGGGCTCCAGCTGTTCCAGCTGCTCCGCCTGCTCCAAGGTCAGCTCGGCGGGAGAAGCCACGGCGGCGTCCACCTCTAAAGAGCTCACTGGCGGCTCCCCCCCGGTGGCGGAGCGGACATAGCGGTTCATGCGGGCCCGGAAGGCGGCGATATTCTCCTCCCGAATGGTAAAGCCCGCCGCCAGCTCGTGTCCGCCGAAACCGTCCAGCAGGTCCGCGCAGGACTCCAGGGCCGTGAAGAGGTTAAAGCCCCCATAGGACCGGCAGGACCCCCGGCCGGTGCCGTCTTTTAAATGAATCATAAAGCTGGGGCAGGAATACTTTTCGCTGAGGCGGGAGGCCACAATGCCCACCACTCCCTGGTGCCACGCCTCACTGGAGAGGACCAGGGCGCTGCGCTCCTCCTGGCGGAGGACCTGAATCTGTCCCACCGCGTCGGCGCAGATGGCCTGCTCCACCGCCTGACGTTCCCGGTTCAGCTCGCAGAGCTCCCGGGCCAGTTCTTCCGCCCGGGCGGGGTCGGCAGTCTCCAGCAGGTCCGCCGCCAGATCCGCCGCCCCCATGCGCCCTGCGGCGTTGATGCGGGGTGAGAGGACGAAGCCGATTTGAATGGAGGTAACGGGCTTTCCCTCCAGCCCCGACTCCCGCAACAGGGCGTGGACCCCCACGAAGTCCGTGTGGGGCAAAGCCTCCAGCCCACAGGAAACAATGGCCCGGTTCTCCCCTTCCATCCGCATCACGTCGGCCACGGTACCGATGGCGGCCAGGGTACAGTAGCGGGCAAAGAGGGCGTCCTCCCGGCTCTCGCCCCCCAGGGCCAGCACCAGCTTCAGCGCCACGCCGCAGCCCGCCAGGAATTTGAAGGGATAGGGGCAGTCGGGCCGGTGCGGGTCCACCACGGCCACGGCATTGGGCAGACTCTCCTTGCACTCATGATGGTCCGTCACCACCACATCCAGCCCCAGGGAGCCCGCAAAATCCACCTCTTCGTTCCCGGTGATGCCACAGTCCACGGTGATCATCAGCGTAGCCCCCTGGTCCCGGAGGCTCTGGATGGCGGGCTTGGAGAGGCCGTAGCCGTCCTCAATCCGCCGGGGGATATAGCGCAGGCACTTGGCCCCGCAGCTTTTCAGATAGTCCATCAGCAGCACCGTGGAGGTGATGCCGTCCACGTCGTAGTCCCCGAAGACAGCGATGGTCTCCCCGTCTCCAATGGCCTTTTGGATGCGGGCCACGGCCTTGTCCATGTCCCGCATAAGCATGGGAGACAGCGTCAGTTTCCGGTCCCGGTCCAAAAACTCCGCCGCCGTCTCCGGGGAGGCGATGCCCCGGGCCGCCAGCACCAGGGCCATCAGGTAGGGGTAGCCCGCTTCCCGCAGCGCCGCCACGCCCTCCTCCCGGGGGGCGCCGATGTTCCATTTTTGATACTTCACAAACGCGCCCTCCTCTCTTCTCCGGCTCGCGGGCAAAATATAACTTGTATATTGTAGCAGAAAATCCCCGGCAGGTAAAGGGAAAATCTCTTGTTTTCCCTATTTTTTTCCCAGAGCAGGAAAAGTCTTGAAATCACTCTTGCAGTTTTCGCCCGTTTGTGGGATAATGACGCTAATGCCTTTTGGCAAGTCCGGCGGCTCGTCTCTCCCTCAGAACGGGACGGGCCCTGTCTGAAAAAGGAGTTGGGAACACGTGGCCCCTCAAAACATCGCTCTGCTGACGGATTCCTGTGCGGACCTGTCCCCCCGTCTGGCGGCGGAAAACCACATCTACATGGTCCCCCTGCGCATTCTCTGCGCCGACGGGGAGTATTCCGACGGCGTGGACATCCACAGCGCCGATATCTACCGCCGCCTCAAGGCCGGGGAGCTGCCTCAGACCTCCCTGCCCTCCGCCGAGAGCGCGGGAGCTGTTCTGGAGGAAATTCGGGACGCCGGGTATGACGGCGTCATTGCCGTCATGCTTTCCAGCGGACTCTCCGGCACCTATAACCTGCTTCGCCTCATCTCTGAAGAGAGCGGGGACACTTTCCCCATCAAGGTCTTCGACTCCGTCAGCGGCTCCTTGGGACAGGGGCTGACGGTGCTCCAGCTGGCGGAGGACATCCGAACCGGCATGGACTGGGAGACCCTGGTGGAGCGCCGGGCCCCGCAGCTCATTGCCAATACCTACCCCTTCTTTTCCGTGGACACCCTGGAGTACCTGATGAAGGGCGGGCGCATCGGTAAGGTCACCGCCACAGCGGGGACCCTGCTTCAAATCAAGCCCATCATCACCTTTGCCCCGGACGGGCAACTCCAGTCCATCGCCAAGGTCCGGGGCCGCAATCAGGTCATTGACAAGCTGGTGGCTATGACGGCGGACCGCTGCGGCAGTCATAAACGGTACAACCTGGCCGTGGCCAACGGCGGGGCCCCCGCCGAGATGGAACTTGTCCGGCAGAAGCTCACCGCCGCCCTGCCGGATTACGACCACCTCTGGGACGGCGAAATCGACAGCACCCTCAGCGTCTATATTGGCGACGGCGTTCTGGGCGCGGCGGTACAGGTGCTGGACTAACTTTTTCTCCAGAGAAAAAGTTAGCAAAAAGAGCTTTATTTTGTTCTGTAGTCTGGTAATCATCCCAGCCGGAGCAACGGCAGCTCCGTCTGTACCATCTTGAACACAGGAGCGGTCCCCGGCGCGCAGTGCGCCGGGGACCGCTCTTTTTGTTTATCTGCGGCCTCCGCCGCCGCGCGCTCCGCCGCCCCGGCCCGCGCCTCCTCCAAAGGAACCGCCGCCGAAACCGCCGGACCGCCCGCCGCCAAAGCCGCCTCTCCCGGCGCCGCCGCCGAAAGAACCGCCCCCGAAGCCGCCGGGCCGGCCCGGACCGCCGGGACGGGGACCCCGGCCTGCGCCGCCTCCGAAGGAGCCGCCGCCAAAGCCCCCGAAGCCGCCCGGGCCGCCGGGACGGGACCCCCGGCCTGCGCCTCCCCCGAAGGAGCCGCCGCCAAAACCGCCGAAGCTCCCGGGACCACCCGGGCCGCCGGGCCTCCTGGGCGGAGGCGGGGACCGCCGGGGCCTTCTCGGGCGGCCCCAAAAGACGGGATAGTACACGGGCCTGGGAATGCCGATGACCGTGGGGCCGTAGTACCGCCGCCGGTAGCTCCGGTAGCGTATGCCGTCCAGCAGCACCCAAAGAATGAGCAGGATCACCACCAGCGTCGCCAGCTCGGAGGCGATGCTCCCAAGGGCCACCGCCGTGCCGGCGGACTGATAGCCGCCGGAAATCGTCTGATAATTCCCCATAGCGCCGGGAGACGGCGGGGCCGTGGTAACGCTGACGTGATAGACATTCTCCAAATAGTCCGTCAAGCTGCGGAAGGTGTATCGAACGCCGTCGTCATAACGCCTGCCGGCAAAATAAGTCTCTAGGGTATCATAAAGGATGTTATCCAGATTCGTCTGCTGGCTGGAACTGAACCCGCTGCCCCAGGCGAGATAATAATCCCCGTCCGGCGCACCGTTGTAGAGATTTTCCAGGGCCAGCACCAGCAAAAGGCCGTTGTTCCGCTCCCGGGACCCCACGCCCAGCTCCCGGAAGGTCCGTTCGGCATACTCGGCGATGCTCTCGCTCCCGGTGGTCCGCACCACGTCCACGGCAATCTGCGCCCCGGTCTGGGCGAAGAGGGAGGCGTTCATGGCCTCAATGTATTCGGCGGTGTCCTGGGAAATCACGCCGCCCTCATTGTGGATGAGGTACAGGAATTCCCCGGTAAGGGCGGGTTCTACATCCGGCTTTTTCGCCTGCCCCAGGGCAATGCCCGCCAGAATGGCCAGGGCCATGACGGCGGCGGCCACAGGGCGTTTTTGCAGAAATTTCATAGGCTTATCCCTTGCTTGTATGGAAGTCCGGCACGTCCGTCCGGCCCACCAGGTAGTCGATGGATACTTGATAATAGTCGGCAACGGCAATCAGAGTCGCAAGTTTGGGCTCGCTCCGGCCTGTCTCGCAGCCCCTGGCCGCCTTAAAAGAAGGCCTCTTCGGGGAACACATGGCGTCTTTGGAGCGGTATATCAGCAAAGGCCCTGGAGAACAGCCGTTCCTTGGAGCTGGAAGCCACGTTCCTGGCCGCCTTCTCCATGATCTGGGAGCTCCGGCAGGCGGACCCGTAGGGGCAGGCCTATGTGCCCGCCCGGCCCCGCCGTGGGACCTTCTGCCAGCAGAACGGAGGCCGAAGAACCGGGCGGACACGCAGGTCCGCCCTTACAGGCCGTTCCGCCCATAGACGTTTATTTATGCAGCTCCATCAGCTTTGCCCGGAGTTCGCCCTCAATGCGGCCCAGCTCCACCTCGGCTTCCTTCCGCTTTTGCGCGCCCTCCCGCTGGATGCTCAGCACCTCGTCCAGGGTGGAGATCAGCTGCTGGTTTGTGTGCTGGAGCGTCTCGATGCTCACCACGCTGCGCTCCGCCTCCTTGGCGGTCTGGATGGTGCCCATTTCAGCATGTCGGCGTTCTTTTTCAGAAGCTCGTTGGTCATCTCCGTCACCGCGCTCTGGGCGGCGGTGGCCTGACGGCCGTGCTCCATGCCCAAGGCCAGGACCATCTGGCTCTTCCACAGGGGGATGGTGTTCACCAGGGAGGACTGGATTTTCTCCACCATCAGCGTGTCGTTGTTCTGGAGCAGCCGGGT
>JAAWTB010000062.1 GCA_022801815.1 Oscillibacter sp.
TGATAATTGGCGATATGCCCAACAGCGAGGAATTTTTTTGCAAGACAAGGCAAATTTTTGCAGGCATCCTGACGGATGGCAAGAAAATTTAACGGTGTACGGCAGAAAAAGGCCCGCTGTTTGGGCGTGTTGACAATTTTCAAACAAGCCCTAGTAAATTGGAAATTTTCCAGGAGAGAGAGGGACGCTTATGAAACGCCGGCTGGCCGCCCTTTTGGTGGTTTTGCAATTGCTGCTGGCCTCTGCGGCTGCGGCGGAGTGGGACCCCAACGACCCTCTGCTGTGGGAGCCGGACCTCCCGGAATTTGACGGCTCCATGCCCCGGACTGGGGAGACGGAGGACGCGTTCAGCGTGATCGTCAGCTTCACCGGCGATATGCTGCTGGCTTCCCTCCACGGTCAGCGGTCGGCGGGGAACTTTCTGGACTATGCCGCAAAGCGGGAACCGGAGTACTTTCTCCAGCATGTACGGCACATCTTCGAAGCCGACGATCTCACCGTGGTGAATCTGGAGAACGTGCTGACGGACCGGAATTTGACCCCCAAGGAGAAGGCTGCGGATCCCGCCTACTGGTTCCGGGCCCCCGCCGCCAACGCGGGCATCCTCACCGGCTCCGGAGTGGAAGCGGTATCTCTGGCCAACAACCACACGGGAGACTATGGCACAGCAGGCTATCGGGACACTGTGAAGGCCGTTTCTGCCGCCGGGCTGGAGTACGGCGGCAACGACCGGACCTTTTATCTGGAGAAGAACGGATACCGCGTCGCCGTCATATGCCATGGCCTGTGGAACGAGGGGCAGGCCGGGACCATCGTCCAGCGCCTCAAGGCGGCGGAAAAGGAGTCCGATTTCCAGGTGGTCTTCTACCATGGCGGTACAGAGGGCGTTCACACTCCGGAGGCGTGGCGGGTTCGGGCCTCCCGCCGCCTGGTGGATAACGGAGCGGATTTGGTGCTGGGAAACCATCCCCACGTGCTTCAGCCCCGGGAGACCTATAAGGACAGGGAGATTGTCTACTCCCTGGGAAACTTCTGCTTCGGCGGCAGCCGGGGACCGGAAAACCGGACCGTCATTTACCAGCTCATTCTCCGGGTGGAGAACGGGGAACTGGTGAACACGGCCTCGGAGCTTATTCCTTGCTACGTTCACACCGGCGGGAAGGTGAACAACTATTGCCCCGCTCCTATTGACGACGAGGAACAGGCCCAGCGGGTGCTGGACTTTATGGACGGGAAGGTGAAGCTGCCGTATTGAGCCCGTTCTTTTGAGGACGGCGGAAAGGCGCAGCCGGATTTGCGGCGGGGAACGCTCCCGCAGAAAGGGGAAAACCTATGCTGACCTTAGACATGATACAAGACGCGCGAAGGGCCTTGGAGGGCGTCGCCCGCCGGACCCCCCTGGACCCCGCCCCCAAGCTGGGCCGGGAGCTTTACATTAAGGCGGAGAATTTACAGCTTACCGGTTCCTTCAAGCTCCGGGGCGCGTTTAATAAAATCCGTTCCCTGACGCCGGAGGAGGCGGAAAAGGGCGTCATCGCCTGCTCCGCCGGGAACCATGCCCAAGGCATCGCCCTCTCCGCTGCCCGTCTGGGCATTCCCTCCGTCATCTGCATGCCCGCGGGGGCTCCCATCAGCAAGGTGGAGGCCACCAAGGGCTACGGCGCCCGGGTGGTGTTGGTCCCCGGCGTGTACGACGATGCGGCGGCGGAGGCCCAGCGCCTTTGCCGGGAGGAGGGCTATACCTTTGCCCATCCCTTCAACGATCCCTATGTCATCGCCGGGCAGGGGACCATCGGTTTGGAGATTCTGGATCAGCTCCCGGAAGTGGAGCAGGTGGTGGTTCCCATTGGCGGCGGCGGGCTTATCAGCGGCGTAGCCTTCGCCGTCAAACAGGTAAAGCCCTCCTGCCGGGTGGTGGGAGTCCAGGCGGCGGGCGCTCCCTCCATGTACCTCTCCCTCCACGCCGGAGAACCCACGGAGCTCAGCGGCGTGGCCACCATCGCCGACGGCATCGCCGTGAAGCGTCCCGGGGATTTGACGTTCGCCTTATGCAGGGAGTACGTGGACGAGGTAGTTACCGTTACGGAGGATGAAATCGCCTCTGCCATCCTGGCGCTGATGGAGGAGCAGAAAACCGTGGCCGAGGGGGCCGGAGCCACAACCGTGGCCGCCTGCATGTTCGGCAAGATTCCCACCGAAGGGCGGAAGACCGTCTGCCTGGTCTCCGGGGGCAATGTGGATGTGACCACCCTCTCCCGCATTATCACCAAGGGCCTTTCCAAGGCGGGACGTCTGGTGGAGCTGACCACCAAGGTGGAGGATAAGCCGGGGAGCCTGCTGCGGATGCTCCAGGTGGTGTCGGACAGCGGGGCCAACATCATCAGCGTGAACCACAACCGGGAGGACAAGGAGTCCGATGTGGGGGCCTGCATCGTCACCATGGTGCTGGAGACCCGGGACAGCCGCCACGCCGAGGCATTGCAGCTGGAACTGCTGTCCAAGGGATATCTCATGCGGTGAACGCCGCTGTTTGGCAAATGAAAAACCGGCGGACCATTTGGTCCGCCGGTTCTCGTTTTCTCTGCAGTGGCTCACAGCACATTCTGAACGAAGCGGTTGAGAATCACCGCCACCTGGGCCCGGGAGGCGTTCCCGCCGGGGGAGAGGGTGTCGGCGGTAACGCCGTTGATCAGTCCCGCTGCCACGGCCCAGCGCAAAGGTTCCACGGCGTAGGAAGCAGTCTGTCCCGCGTCGGTAAAGACGGTTAGATCCGCCCGGCCGGACAGGTCCCGGCCCTTCTGGAAGGCGTAGCGGTACAGGAAGGCCGCCAGCTGTTCCCGGGTAATCAGGTTATTGGGCCGGAAGGTCCCGTCGCTGTAGCCGTTGACAATGCCGCCTGCCGAGGCCCAGGAGACGGCGTTGGCGTAATAGGCTTCGGGAGCCACGTCGTGGAACTGGTTGGCTCCTATGGCGGGGGAGCCCTCCAGCCGGTAGAGAATGGCCACAATCTGCCCCCGGGTGGTGGGAGTGTTGGGGTTGAAGGCCGTGGCGGAGGTTCCGTTCATCAGCCCCGCCTCAAAGACCCAGCGCACTGCGTCATAGCACCAGTCCCCCGGACGCACGTCCTGGAAGGCCAGCTCTCCGCCAGGGGTGAAGGAGGCCGTCACCTCCACGTCCAAAGCGGGCATAGGGAAGGTATAGCGGTTCAGCCCGTCCCGGGTCAGGGAGACTTCCCGGTCCCGGCTGTCCCGGGCGGTGATGGTTTCCAGGGTATACCCCGCGTCGGGGGTGACGCTGAGGGTCACCGTTTCCCCCTCCTTGGCGGCGGCGGGCCGGACGGTGACGGTGCCATGCTCCGCCTGGACCATGTGGACCCGGTTCAGGTCCCCGTCTTCGCTCTCGTCCTCCTCCAGGGGGATCCGGCCCTCGAAAAGGGGTTGGAGGCTCCGGTCCAGCAGCAGCAGTTCCACCCTGGCGGGGAGGCGGAACGCGCTCCCTGGCGTCAGCGTCCCCAGGTCTAAGGACCGGCCTGACAGGGGATCCTCCTCCGCCACCAGGTAAATGGTCACAAGGGTCTCGTCCCGGTCCGCCTCCACATGGCAGTCCGGGCTGTATACCTCCCGCTCCGCCGCCTCGAAGATAGCGTCGGGGCAGTCCCCCGCCAGGGCCAGCTCCAGCTGGAGGGCGTAGACCTGGTGGTCCAGGCCCTCCAGAGTGAGGCGGACTTCGCCGCCCCGCTCCTGACAGGAGAGGGTTAGATTGTCTCTGGAGGCCGCCGACACCGGCAGCCCGCAGAGTAGGCACAGGGCCAGAAGGCCGGTTAGGTAACGCTTCATTCGCCTTCCTCCAATACAATGACCGGCAGGTCCGTCCCGCCGGGGGTGTTGATCCAAAGGGTCTCTGCCGTCACCCGCTGGCTGTCCGGCAGGGTGGGCTGATCCGTCCGGGAGAGCACCGCCCGCATCTGGGCGGGCAGGAGGCTGGCGGCGCTGCATGCGCTGGTCTCGCCTTGGAGCTCCGCCTCCCGCTGGACATTCGGGATGAAGATAAACAGACCGTCGCTGATGTCGCAGACCTTGCCGTCGGCGGGAATCTCGGCAAAAAGCAGGGCCCTTCCGTCCAGCCAGCGGGTCTCGGTGGTGGTTTCCACTTCCTCGTCCCCATCGGAGAGGATGGTCCGGCTGAACCGGCCCTCGATCTTCACCGTTTGATAGGCCGGGTCGCCCCGGTAGGTGCCGGTGACAATCAGGGTCCCGGCGGGTATAACCTGTCCGGCCTCCGGTCCATACCGGTACTCCTTGGACAGAACACCCACCGCCCCTTTCTCCAGGAAGGCCACATCGTCCCCGGCATAGCTGATGAGCTGGGGATTTGCATTTTCCGGAACGCCGGTGACGGTAACGGTCTTGGCGTCGTAAGTCCAGATGCGGGTGTCCGCCGTTTCCGCGCCGGGCTTCTGGAAGTAGGTCAGGTAGCTGTTTAGGTCGTCCGCCGCCTGGTTCCCCTGACCGAAATCACCGGTGCGGGCAACGGTGGTTTTCCCGCCGCCGGTGACGGTAACGGTGAACGCGCCGGAGGCGGGGACTCCTGTCACCTTTAGGCCGGAGACGGGAGTCTCCCTCTTCATGGTAAAGGTCACTGTGGTCCCGTTCCGGGCAACAGTATAGTCGTCTGCCGGGATAGTCTTGTCATAGGCGATCCGCAGCTCTGGGGCCAAAGCCTCGGCGACGCGGTTCCCCAGGGTGTCATAGGCCCGGACGCTGTAGGTGAAGGTCCGGTGATTGGCGGAACCGACAACGTCTGTGTAGGACGTCTCCGCAGTGAAGGCGATGGGCACGTTGTTGCGGAGAATCTCATAGCCCTGGACCTTCCCCTGGGTAAACGAGGGGGTGATGGTCAGCTTCACCGTCTTTTCCCCCTCCAAGGCCGCTGTCAGGGACACGGTTCCCTGGCCCTGGGAAACCCCTGCCAGCCGGTCCCGGCGGCTTTGGTCATTCAGATACCAGATGGCCCGGGTCTCCTTCTCCGGGATCTTCGCCAGCTCCGCCTTGGTGCTGTCGCTGAGGGTCATGCCCCAGCGGGTGAAGAAGTCCGTCAGGTCCCGGTCCGCCACGGCGGAAGCAGTGCGGGCCAACCGGTCCTGGTAATTGCTCTCGCCGCCGAAGTAGGTTCCCGCCTTCCACGCCTTGAAGAAGCGGTTGTAGAAGTCGAGGGGCTTGTCCCCATCGTCATAGGCCAGGTGGAGCTGCCAGTAAAGGCCCAGCTGAACGAAGACGTCGTTGGAGTCGCCGGGGAGACCCTGGGCGGTCTTGGTGAAAATGGCCGCGTATTTATTGCTCTTCTCCAGACGGGAGTCCAGGGTGTTCTGCTTCCCGTCGTAGGTCTGGACCATCAGGGAATAGAGGTTGTTGGTGATTTCGGCCTTGCCCAGCTTGTCCATATTGTGGCCAATCTCGTGGGCGATGCCCCAGCCGAAGAGGCGGTTGGCCGTGTCGGAGGTTCCCATGGCACGGATGGGCTTGCCGCAGACCATACCGGCGCAGGAGCCGTATCCGATGCCGATGTGGTTCCCCGCCGCGTACATGAAGGCTCCCGCAAACATTTGCATGCAGCGGATATTCTGGCGGGTCTGCATGTCGTTTCGGTCGTATGTGCTGTCGATGCCCTGGGTGGTTTTGCAGATGTGCATCACGTCCTCCCAAGCCAGGACGGCCTGGTAGAGGGTCTCCACCCGTTCCGCCCGGCTCCTGCCCGTGCCGTTCAGTACCGCCGCGGCGGGCAGAGACAGCAGCATGGTGGGGGTGGAAAGCTCCGTAATGTTGCGGATATTTTTCTGGGCATCGCCGGTCAGTCCGGCGGCATAACGTTCCAGCTCGCCGGCATAGCGGTCCAGCTCGCTTCGCCGCTGGCTGTCGCTCATGGCGTACCAGTCCGCCAGTTCCAGCACCGGAATGCCCGTTCCCCGGCGGATGTGGAGGAGGATGCCCTCCGGGTTTGTCCCGCCGTAAGTCAGGTAGAGGCTGCCGCCCCGGGGGGTGTTCTGGCTGCCAATCTGGGGGACGGTCAGCACGTTCCGCCCATTGGACAGCGTTCCGATGGCGGCCCGCCAGGCGGAGGCCTCGGCGTGGAACTGGCTGGCGTACACCGTCAGCTTCTGTCCCGCCGGGATGCCGGAGGCGTAGATGGTCAGCTCCTGCTTGGCCCCGGCGGCCACCCCCAGGGGCTGAAGGTCGCTGCCGCCCTGGCTGTACTTTTTGCCGTCCTCTCCGCCGCTGCGGGACTGGATGCCGTTGAGCACCACGCCGGAGGAGGTTCCGCCCCGAAGCAGCTCTTCCGCCAGGGCCAGCTCATCCGCCAGGGTGTCCAGGTTCATGTAATAGTTTCGCTCCTCGCTTTCCAGCCGCTGCCGGAGGACGTCAATGTCCGCCTGGGTGACGCCGGAGCGCAGGGTTGTTCGCAGCTCATCGGCGAACAGAGCCGCGATGTTGTCCGGCAGACAGTGGGCCGGGTCATACTCCACGAACATCAGCTCTGACAGGCTCACCGCCGTGTAGGCCGTCTGCTCGATGGTGACGGCAATTTTCACCACGTCCGTCACCGGTTCGAAGGGCAGCACGGCGAACTTCGTCACGCTGGGGTTATTCCCAACGCCCAGCCAGGTGTTTTGATCAGAGGCGCTGCCCCCTTGGAGAGGATTCGGCGACACCAGGGCGCCGGGGCCGCTCAGATCCTCCCCCTGTCGCCAGACGGTGACGGTATAGAGCCGCAGGTTATTGGAATAGCTCCCGTCCAGCCGGGGGACCCAGATGACACTGCTGAGATCCACCGGACGGCTGAAGGAGGCAAAGACCTGCTTGCTCCGGGCCCAGTTGCCGTCGTCCCAGGACTGGGAGGTCCAGTGCGTGCTGAAATCGCCGTCGTTCATGTACGCGGTCTGGAAGGGCTGTCCGGCGGGGTAGGCGGTGGGGGAGACGTTCCCGCTGTCCGCCAGCCAGACCCGCTGGATGTCCGCCCCCTCCAGGATGCCCTCTGTGGGGATGCCCTCCGGGCGGGAGTAGTCCACGGCAGTGGGCGTTCCCAAGGCGGTGCGGGAGGGGCCGCTGATCCCCACGGCGTTCCCCGCCTGGATGTAGATGGAGTAGGGGACGCCGTTGGTCAATCCGGTGATCACCGTGCTGGTATTGCTGAGGCGGCCGCCCCACTGCCGGTAGCCGGATTCGCTGTCCATCTTATAATAAACCTCGTAGAACGTGGCGTTCTCCGACGCCTTCCAGCCCACCGACAGCGCGCTGTCCAGCGGGCTTACGCTTACCATGTCCGGGGCGCTGGGAGCCTTGGCGGGCTGGGGCGTGGCGGACACAGGGTCACAGGCGGTTCCCTCCCAGCTGCCGTCTACGGGGGTGACGGTAAACAGGTATGTTTTCAGGTTCTCCAGACCTGTGATCTCCGCCCGGGGCACGTCCACCCGCAGAGAGCGGCGGCTGCCGCCGTCCTGGAGCCAGTAGTCCACCCGGTAGCCGGAGACGTTGGGCACCTCGCTCCAGCGGAGACTGACCTGCTCGCTGCCGGCGGCGGCGGTGAGATTCCGCACCACGCCGGCGGCGGCGGAGGGGCTCTCCGGGATGACCTCCCGGAGGAACTGGATGGATTCCACCGTGGTATAGTTCCCGTCCTCGGTACGGGTGACCGTGATGACAATCTCCTTCACCGCCACCCGGCGGCCCAGGGAGATGGTGACCACGCTGCTGCCCTCCACGGGGCTAATGGCGTGAATCCCCTCCGGTAAAGAGAGGTCAAAGGGGAACGTCTCCCCGCCTCCATCTTCGTATGTCACAACTACAAAGCCCGCCTGCATAGCCTCGGGACCCTCCGGAGAGACGATTTGAATTTCCTCCATCTCCACCGGTTCCGCCATAGAGACGGCGAGTTCCAGGGGCAGGCCGGACAAGGTGACGGCCTGGCCGTTGTTTTGGAACAGGTCGTCTAGCGAACCGGAGACCAGGCTGGCCTCCGCCCCCAGGCGGACCTCTTCCACCGGCGGGGCCAGCAGGTTGGTGTCCCGAACCTCCGGGCGGCCCTCCGCGTCCTGGTTCCGGCTGACGATGGCCAGGTCATAAACGTCGATGACGCCGTCGCCGTTTATGTCATAGTTCTCCAGGTCCCGGCGGGACTCGGAGCCCAGGGACTCCGCCAGCTCCTCCCGGTCCCGGCTGTTGACCCGGCCGTCGCCGTCCACGTCCCCCAGGGTGAAGGAGGCGTCCGCCGTGCCCAGGGTGACATGCTGGGAATAGCGGTCAATGGTCAGCTCCTGGCGGCAGTCCGCGTAGCCGTCCCCGGTAAATTCCAGGGTGTAATTCCCCTGGGGCAGGCCGGAGACGGTGAGGTCCAGGTACCCCGGCCACCGTCCGCCGCCCAACTCTCCGCCGTCCTGGTTCCGCAGGGCCACAACGGCGGGATAGCCGCCCAGGTCCGCCCGGCTGTCTTCTGTCAAAGCCAGGGTTCCCAAGGAACGGCCTTCCTGGTAAAGCTCCGCCCGGACCCTCCGGTCCCGAAGGGCCTCCAGGGTCTGAGGCCAGTCCACCCGGACCGTGGCGGAGATGGTGCCGCTGTCCGCGCCGCTTCCGGCGGCGGAGGCTGCCGGAAGACCGGGGACCAGCAGCGCCCCGGCCAGCAGCAGGGATAGAATCCGTTGTTTGATGCGCATAGGGAGCGTCCTCTCTTTTCTGCTTCCGGGGCGGGAAACACCGCCCTGGGAAGCTGCTGTTATGGGGAAATTATAACAATTTTCCTCCAGCTTGGCAAGACGGGCGGCCAACTTTTCTTGCGTCCCGCCGGCTGAAAATCCCCTGAAGCCCATGGGGCTTCAGGGGATTTAAATCTCAGGCGTGGTAGCAGCCGCCGCCGATAAACTCCCGCATAAGGGAGGTCTTGGGAATGTTGTCCGCAGGGATGGGCAGGAAGTAGTTCAGGAATTTCAGCAGCCGCTTGGCCTCTATATACTCCTCGCTGTCCCGGGGCACGCCAAAGAGCAGGGGCTGGACATAGGGCTTCAGCAGGGCCGTCTCATAAATCAGGGCGGAGTTGAAGACCATGTCGGCGCTGTCCTGGAAGGGGAAGATGTTGTTTTCCTCTCCCCGCCGGACGGAGGGCCACATTTTAATGGTGGCCTGGGCGCTGTAGCCCCGGGTCCGGGCGTCCCGCTCGATGCGCCGGAGGAGCCGGGCGTCGGTGGTGGG
>JAAWTB010000063.1 GCA_022801815.1 Oscillibacter sp.
TGGGGATACAGGGCGTAGTTCTGGAAGACCATGGCGATGTCCCGGTCCTTGGGAGCCACGTCGTTGACCACCCGGTCGCCGATGTACAGCTCGCCGCTGGTGATGTCCTCCAAGCCCGCGATCATCCGCAGAGTGGTGGACTTGCCGCAGCCGGAGGGGCCCACCAGGATGACGAACTCCTTGTCCTGAATTTCCAGATTCAGGTCGGGGACGACGGTAACGTTGCCGGGATAGGTTTTTTCTACGTGCTTGAAGGTAATGCTGGCCATGATGAAACTCCTCCTCGGTAATTTTGGCAAAAGCATACCACCGCCTCCCGGGAAGCGCAAGGGTAAATTCCAGACAGATGGGGTAAAAACCCGGCATTTCCCTGTCCAGCGGAAAAAATACCCGTCCGGTCAGTTTCTTGCCCTTGCGCCGGAAAAGAGAGTGTGCTATATTATGAACTTAACCAGCGGATGAATGGGCTCAGGAGGAAATCGGGTATGTTTTTTCGAAAAGATTACGCAAAGCCGGGCCCCGGCATCGACCGGGACGAGCCGGAGAAAACCGGCGCGGCCCGCCTGGCTGAAATTTTTTCCATTGAGTGTGTCACCCTGGTAAAGCTGAATCTGCTGTTCCTTTTCAGCTGCCTCCCGGTGGTCACTATCCCGGCGGCGGTCTTCGCCATGAACCATGTGACGCGGATGATGGTGCTGGACCAGCCGGTGACGCTGCTGTACCACTACAAGACCGCCTTCCAAACCAAGTGGAAGCGGGCCTGCGCCGCCTTTTTCACCGTGGCTGCGTCCTTGCTCTTCTCCGGCTGCGGCGTGTGGTTTTACCTCCGCCGGGCCATGACCCAGCCGGTGCTGCTGCTGCCGTTTATGCTTTGCTCCACGGTGCTGCTGGTAACCCTGCTGGCCTCTACGTATTTTTATGGACTGCTGACCACTGGGCGAAGCTTTCAAGAATGTCTGCGGCTGTCCCTGCTCCTGGGGGTGGGAAGGCCCTTCCGGGGCGCCTTAGCCGCGATGGCGGTATATGGGTCCTTCCTCTTCGCTCTGCTGGAGTTTCCCATCAGCGGAATTTATTTGCTGCTCATGGGCTTCTCCGTGCCCTGCCTCCTGGGGGAATTCTTTATCCGAACGGAGTTGAAGCGGCTGTAAGGGCTGCGGACGAAAACTATGTTAAAACGCCGAAAAGCGGCTTATGCAAGCACATGCCCCCGCCGCAGCGCCGCGGTAGACGGCACACTGGTACAGCCCACCTGCATTGATAACGGCTATATCTGCCTGGATGCCACTCCAAGGGTGCAGCCGGCCAGGACAACCCCAGTGAGCGCGACGGCCAAGAGGTGAGCGTTCCAAGGTCCGGAAGCACTTTGGCGCCAGCATCAGGGGGACAACCCCACAGTTTCTCTTAACGCCGGAAGTCTTCGGTGCGCAGGGCTGAACGGCTATTTGTTTATCGCCAATCGAGGAAAATATAACTGCTTATTCCCTGTCCAGCCGCATCACGATCACGGGTTCCGGCTGGACCAGCTCAGATACCTCCGCCGTCACAGCCGCTTCCAGCGGACGCGGGAACATGGTCGATCTCATTCCGCATCAGCCGGGAACAGCCGTCGTTTCGGGAACGGTGCGGCTTTCCCTGGTGGGCGCAGGCAACCATCTGTTGGAAATGCCGGACACCGTTTCATTCCAGGTCACTGTGCCTCCCTTTCCGGAAAGCACGGAAAACGTGGAAGCTCCCGCCTCTTGACAAGTTCTCGCCCTGGTGCTATAGTGGCTTTGTCAAAGTGGCTATGATGGAGAAGAACTGCCCAATCCCCCCACAGAGAGGGGCGCGCTTGCTGGAAGCGCCCTGCGGGTTACGGCAGCCGTACCACTCCTGAGCCGCCCGGGATGACCGGGCCGGGCCCTCCCGTTACAGAGGACGCGAGCGGCGGCCCGGACGGGCCGCAAGCAGGGTGGAACCGTGGAATGCGTTTTTCGTATCCCACCCCTGATTCTTCATCAGGGGTGGGATTTTTTGCCCCGCCCCTCAATACAAGGAGGATTTTCTATGAGTGAAGAAAACAATCTGTACACCTTTGAAAACGAGACTTACCGCAAGACCTACTGGCACACCTGCTCCCACATTCTGGCCCAAGCCGTGAAGCGCCTGTATCCGGAGGTGAAGCTGGCCATCGGCCCCTCCATCGACGAGGGCTTCTATTACGACATGGACTCTCCCTTCCCCTTTACCCCCGAGATTATGGAGAACATCGAGGGGGAGATGCGAAAGATCTGCAAGGAAAAACTGAAACTGGAACGCTTCGAGCTGCCCCGGGCGGAGGCCGTGAAGTTCATGGAGGAAAAGGGCGAGCCCTTCAAGGTGGAGCTCATCAACGACCTCCCCGAGGACGCGGCCATCAGCTTCTACAAGCAGGGCGAGTTCACGGACCTCTGCGCCGGTCCCCACCTGGATTCTACAGGACGTGTAAAGGGAAATGCCATTAAGCTGACGGCCTGCAACGCCGCCTACTGGCGGGGAGACTCCAACCGGGAAACCCTCCAGCGCATCTACGGCATCGCCTTCCCCAAGAAGGACGAGCTGGACGAATACCTCAAGCGCATTGAGGAGGCCAAGAAGCGGGACCACCGGAAGCTGGGCAAGGAATTGGGCCTGTTCATGCTCCGGGACGAGGGCCCCGGCTTCCCCTTCTTCCTGCCCAAGGGCATGACGCTGAAAAATACCCTGCTGGACTATTGGCGGCAGGTCCACAAAAAGTACGGCTACGTGGAGATCTCCACCCCCATCATGCTGAACCGCCAGCTGTGGGAGCGTTCCGGCCACTGGGACCACTACAAAAACAACATGTACACCACCGTCATCGACGAAGTGGACTTTGCGGTAAAGCCCATGAACTGCCCCGGCGGCATGCTGGTTTACGCCAGCGAGCCCCACTCCTATAAGGAGCTGCCCCTGCGGGTGGGTGAAATCGGCCTGGTCCACCGGCATGAGCTCTCCGGCGCCCTCCACGGCCTCTTCCGGGTCCGCTGCTTCAGCCAGGACGACGCCCACGTCTTTATGACCCGGGAGCAGATGCAGGACGTTATCCAGGAGACTGTCCGCCTCTTCGACGAGGTCTACTCTACCTTCGGCCTCAGCTACACCATCGAGCTTTCCACTATGCCGGAGGACCACATCGGCACCGTGGAAGAGTGGGAGCGCAACCAGGACATCCTGAAAGCCGCCATTACCGACATGGGCAAGGACTTTGTCATCAACGAGGGAGACGGCGCGTTCTACGGTCCCAAGCTGGACTTCCACCTGTCCGACTCCCTGGGCCGGACCTGGCAGTGCGGCACTATCCAGCTGGACAGCCAGCTTCCCGAACGGTTCGAGCTGGAGTACACCGGCGAAGACGGAGCGAAGCACCGCCCCGTTATGATTCACCGGGTGGTCCTGGGCTCCATCGAGCGCTTCATCGGCGTGATTACCGAGCATTTCGCCGGGGCCTTCCCCCTGTGGCTGAGCCCCGTCCAGGTGAAAATCCTCACCGTCACCGACCGGGCGGACGCTTACGCCGCAGAGCTTGCCAAGGCCCTGGACGAGCTGGGCTTCCGGGTGGAGGCCGACGTCCGTAACGAGAAGATCGGCAAGAAAATCCGGGAGGCCACCCTGGAGAAGGTTCCCTATATGCTGGTGGTGGGCGACCGGGACGTGGAAAACAAAACTGTCTCCGTCCGCACCCGGGGCGGCGAGGATCTGGGCGCCATGAGCCTGGAGGACTTTGCCGCGAAACTGCGGGAAGAAGTGGACAGCAAGGTCATTCTGTAAACCAAACGTATAAACGCAAGGGACGTATCCGTTTTGGATACGTCCCTTGCGTTTGCTGTTCCAGGTTGCCGTCGCTTCAGCTCAAACAATACTCAAACAATACTCAGACAATCAGAGCGAGGTAAAGTTCTTTTTGCCTACTTTTTCTTTCAAGAAAAAGTACGGTGAGGTACGTGCCAGATGTTGTCGGCATACTGGGCGATGGCCCGGTCAGCGGCAAAAATGCCGCTGCGGGCAATGTTGTGCAGGCTCATGCGGTTCCACTTGACGGGGTCTTCGTAGGTTTCCACCATGCGCTTCTCCGCCTCGCAGTAAGACGCAAAGTCCGCCAGGAGCAAATACTCGTCGGCGGGGCTGCCGCCCATGCCCAGGAGGAGCCGCTGATAGAGGTCGTCGTAGCACACGCCGTCCCGGAAGCCGGTGCGCAGGGCGTCCATGGCCCGGCGGAGCTTCTCGTCCCGGTTGTACCAGCGTTGGGGCACATAGCCCTCCCGCTTCAGGGCCTCCACCTCGTCGGCGTGGAGGCCGAAGAGGAACATGTTCTCGTCCCCCAGCACCTCGTGCATCTCCACGTTGGCGCCATCCAAGGTGCCCACGGTAAGGGCGCCGTTCATCATGAATTTCATGTTTCCGGTGCCGCTGGCCTCCTTGCCGGCAGTGGAAATCTGCTGGCTGACCTCGCTGGCGGGCATCAGCACCTCTGCCAGGGAGACACGATAGTTCTCCAGGAAGACCACTTGCAGCTTATCCTTGCAGGCGGGATCGTGGGCAATCTGGTCCGCCAGGGAATTGATCAGCCGGATAATCCGCTTCGCCACCGCGTAGCCCGGGGCCGCCTTCGCGCCGAAGAGGAAGGTGTGGGGCTGGGAGATGGCGTTGGGGTCGTCCCTCAGCTTCTGGTACAGGGCGATAATGTGCAGCACGTTCAAAAGCTGCCGTTTATACTCATGCAGCCGCTTCACCTGGACGTCGAAAATGGCGTCGGGGTTCAGGATAACCCCCCGGCTCCGCTTGGCGTGGACGGCGAAGAGCTCCTTGTTCTTGCGTTTAATCTCTGCCAGGCGGTCCAGCACGGCCTTGTCATCGGCAAAGGCGTCCAGCTTCTGGAGGACGGAGGCGTTGGTAAGGTAGGCGTCCCCGCCGGTAAGGTCCTTGATGAGGCCGTCCAAACCCGGGTTGATCTCGCTGAGCCAGCGGCGGTGGTCGATGCCGTTGGTGACATTCTGGAACTTTTTGGGTTCCATGTTGCAGGCGTCTTTAAAGACGTCATTGCGCAGTATGTCGGAGTGGAGGGCGCTGACGCCGTTGACCGCCATGCCGCCGGCAATGCACAGATTTGCCATGCGGACCTCGCCGTCCCAGACGATGGCCATCTTCTTCGTTTTGGCGGGGTCATGGTAGAAGTCCTCGATCCGCCGCTGCCAGCGGTTGGAAATTTCCTGGATAATCTGCCAGATACGGGGCAGGCGGCGCTCCATCAAGGTCTGGGGCCAGCGCTCCAGGGCCTCTGCCAGAACTGTGTGGTTGGTGTAGGCTACGGAATGGGTGGTAATATACCAGGCTTCATCCCAGTTCATGCCGGTGTCGTCAATGAGGATGCGCATCAGCTCCGGAATGACCAGGGTGGGATGCGTGTCGTTGATCTGGATGACGTTTTTCTCGTGGAAGTTTTTCAGCGTCCCGTAAGTATCCAGATGCTTGGCGGTAATGGACTGGATGGTGGCGGAGACGAAGAAATACTGCTGCTTGAGGCGGAGGGACTTGCCTTCGATATGATTGTCCTCGGGGTAGAGCACCTTGGCGATGGTCTCGGCCATGGTCTCCTCCTCAGAGGCTTTCAGATACTCGCCCTGGCCGAAGAGGTTCATGTCAATGGCCTTGGTGGGACGGGGATCCCACAGGCGGAGAACGTTGACATGTCCCGTGCCGTATCCGGCGATTTCCATGTCATAAGGAATCGCCTGGACGGTGGTGGCGTTTTCGTTGACCGTGTGGAGATAGCCGTCGGCCCAGAACTCCCGGACCGTGCCGCCGAAGGAGACGGTTTGCGCCTCGGCGGGCTTGGGCAGCAGCCAGGCCGCGCCCAGGTCCTTCCAGTGGTCGGGAAGCTCCACTTGCTGGCCCTCCACAATCTTCTGCTTAAAGAGACCCAGCTCATAGCAGATGGAGTAGCCGGTGGCGGGAATCTCCAGCGTGGTCATGGAATCCAGGTAACAGGCGGCGAGACGCCCCAAGCCGCCGTTGCCAAGGGCCGCGTCGGGCTCCATCTCAAAGATGTCCCCGGCCTTAAAGCCCAGGCTCTCCAGAGCTTCCTTGAGCTGAGGCAGAAGTCCCAGGTTGTAGGCGTTCTTCATCAGGCTCCGGCCCATGAGGAACTCCATGGATAGGTAGTGAACCTGCTTTTTCTTGTCCTTGCGGGTCTTTTTCCGGGTCTCTACCTCCCGGAGGGCCATCATATCCCGAAGGACCAGGGCGCTGGCCCGCATCATCTCACCTTCGGTGGCCTCATCGGCGGCTTTGCCGAAGTTGGTCATCAGTTTGGCGGATAGGGCTTCTTCCAGTTCTTTTGTCGTAATCGATGCCATAAGCGTTCTCACTCCGCAGACTTCTTCTTGCCTGCGGTTCCTTTCTTAGAGGATGTTTTCTTCTCGGTCTTCTTATCAGCCTTAGCGGCTTTGGAAGCGGATTTAGACGCGGTTTTCCGAGTCTTCTTAGCGGGTTTTTCCTCAGCAGGAGCGGCCTCCTCAGCGGGGACGGGTTTCTCAACAGGAGCAGATTCCTCAGCAGGAGCGGCCTCTTCGACAGGAGCAGCTTCCTCAGCAGGAGCGGCCTCTTCGACAGAAGCAGCTTCCTCAACAGGAGCGGCCTCTTTGACAGGAGCAGATTCCTCAGCAGGAGCTGCCTCCTCAGGGGGAATTTCCAATGCCCGGCGGGTATCCGTGTGGATGGGCCAGGCCTGGCCGGTGATGGTAGCGTAGATGCGCAGGTACTCCCTGGCGCTGCGGGCCCAGCTGAAATCGCAGGACATAGCCCGCTGGCGCAGACGTCCGAAGACGTCGGGATAATCCTTATACAGGTACACGGCCTCCCGGATGACGTGGAGCATGTCGCCGCTGGAGTAATTAGCAAAACTGAAACCGTTTCCGGCATCCCGCCAGGATTCGCAGGGCTGGACGGTGTCCTTCAAGCCGCCGGTCTCCCGGACAATGGGCACCGTGCCGTAACGCATGGCGATCATCTGGCTCAAGCCGCAGGGCTCGCTCTTGGAGGGCATGAGGAACAGGTCTGCGCCGGCGTAAATGGCCATAGACAGGTCTTCGTTATAGTCCATGCGGACAGACATCCGGCCGGGGTACTGCTGGGCGGCCCAGCTGAAGAAATCCTCATACCGCTGGTCGCCGGTACCCAGAACCACCAGCTGCATCGGAAGCTCCATCATATCATGAAGCACCTCGCAGATCAAGTCCAGGCCCTTGTGGGAAACCAAACGGCTCACCATGGCCACAATGGGGGTCTGGGGATCCTCCCGCAGGCCCACCATCCGCTGGAGCTCGGCCTTGCAGGCGTCCTTTCCGGCAGTGTCCTCGGCGGAGAAGTTTTTCAGGATGCGCCCGTCGGTCCGGGGGTCGTAGAGCTTCATGTCGATGCCGTTCAGCACGCCGGAAAGCTTTTCGGAGCACTGGCGCATAACGCCCTCCATCCGATGGGCGAAGTAGGGCATTTTCAACTCGTTGGCATAGGTGGGAGAGACGGTGTTCACCGCGTCGGCGCAAAGGATGGCCCCCTTGAGAAGGTTGGCGTCCCCGTCCAGCAGAATGGTGCCGTCCTTGGCCCAGCCCGCGTCCAGGCCGAAGAGCTCGCCCAGGACATAGGGGTTATACCGGCCCTGATATTCGATGTTGTGGATGGTCACCACGGTCTTGATGGAGCGGTAGCGCTCCTCCCGGACGCCGTCGTCCTTCAGGTAGATGGGCACCAGGGCGGACTGCCAGTCGTTGCAGTGGACCACCTCGGGCCAGAACTTGAAATGGTCCAGCATCCGCACCACGGCCCGGGAGAAGAAGGCAAACCGCTCGCCGTCGTCGGACTGGCCGTAGAGGGCGCTCCGGTTGAAGTACTGTTCGTTATCCAGGAAGTACCAGGTCACGCCGTCCTTTTCCATGGAGAACAGTCCGCAATAATTGTGCCGCCAAGCCAGGTCCACATAATCATAGCACTCAAATTTCAGCTGGCTTCCAAACCGGTCCCGGACCCGCGCGTAGAGGGGCAGAACCACGGCCACCTCGGCGCCCTGCTCCGCCAGGGCGGGCGGAAGGGAACCGGCCACGTCTGCGAGCCCCCCCGTCTTGCAGAAGGGAACCGCTTCGCTGGTCACATACAAGATTTTCATATGCTTACTCCTTTTCACATCTTCATAACGTCCCCGGCTCCAGAGGCCGAAGCCCCAGGGGATCAAAGACACGCTCTTACTTATTATACCAAAGAGAGCAGCCGGGGTCAATCCGGCCTTTCAATCAGAAAAAGGGGGACGGAGACGCCCCCCTTTTATGGAAGTTTATACCTTGCTGCCCTTGGCCAGGACGATGGGATAGGTGACATGGCCCATCAGGGTCCGGCCCGGAAGGACCTCCACGTCCTTGTCGGCGATGATATAGCTCAGCTGCGCGTCCTTACGGACGATGGAATCCTTGAAGATGACGCAGTTGCGCACCACTGCGCCGGCCTCCACAGTGACGCCAGGGAAGAGGATGGAGTTCTCCACTACGCCCTCGATGGAGCAGCCGTCGCCGAAGAGGGAGTTGACGCACCTTCCGCCGGAGCCAATGTAGGTAGAGCTGAGATCCGCGTTCTTGGCCCGGACGGGGCGCTGTGCGCAGAATAGATCCGCCCGGATGGCGGGGTCCAGCAGCTGCATGCTGCGGTCATAGTACTCCTGGACGGAGCGAATCTGGGCGGCGTAGCCCTTCCAGATGTAGCTTTGGATGTTCAGTTGGTCCTTCCGGGCCTGGAGCACGTCCCCCCGCCAGCTGAGCTGGTCCTTGGCGGCGCAGTCATCCACCAGCTCCAGCAGCAGTTTCTTGGAGACCACGTAGGTTCCCAGCCCCCGGAGGCCCCGGGGAGTGTGGGGGCTGACGAAGACCTCGGCAATCCGGCCGCCCTCACCCAGCTGGAAATAGGTGCCGTCCTCGGTCATGAAGCTGTCGTTGGCGCAGACCACGGTGATGTCCGCCCCGGATTTCAGATGGTTTTCATACACGTCGCTCAGGGGCAGG
>JAAWTB010000064.1 GCA_022801815.1 Oscillibacter sp.
AAGCTGTGCTCCACCGTGTCCATCGTGTTCTCCGGCCTGATTCTGGCCTTCAACCTCATGAGTTTCCTGTGACTGCTTTGATTCCTTCCTTTTCCTTTTAACGGGGCAAGGGCCCTCCGCTTACTGCGGAGGGCCCTCGCCCCATTCTCATGCCTCCGGTTCCTCCGGGTCCAGCAGGCGCATCATGGAGACCTCGTAGGCCGTCCGCTCCTCCGTCTCCCCGGACTCCAGGGTTTTGTGGTATGTACGGCTCTGGACCCGGCCCTCCAGAGCCAGGGAGTCCCCCACGTGAAGGCGGCTGGCTCTCACCGCCAGCTGGCCCCAGGCGATGACCGGCAGATAGTCCGCCCGGCCATACCGCCGGGGCACCGCCAGCATCAGATCGCAGATGCTCCGCCCCAAGGGGGTCCGGCGGAAAATAGGGGACTTGCACAGCGCGCCGGAGAGGGTGATTTGGTTCTGGGGCTCGTCCAGTCCCGGCTGGAGCTCCTGGGCGTAGACCGTCAGCACCAGGCGGCTGCCCACGCCGCTGCGGTTGTTGAAGGAGCGAAGCTGCCCCCGGAGCCGGAGAAGCCGCCCCTCCGCCGCCTGGGCCGCCAGTCCCCCGGGCAGCAGCACCGGCAGCAGGTCCATCTGGCCGCTAAGCCGGGGGACCTGAAGATATACGCGGTAAAACTGCGCGCCGTGGTTCTCGTGGGACCACTCCGGCTCTCCCAGGACCAGGCCCTCCAGCAGCACTTCATTTTTCGTCGTCATGTTGTCCACCTCTCGGTTGTGATACCGCATTGTATGAGGAGGACTAAGAGGATAGAACTGGAAAAGGCGGCATGGCTCGCCATGCCGCCTTTCCTCCTTTCGCCTGGTTTTAGATACGTTTGTTCCGGCGGTTTGCCTCCGGTACAAGCGATTGTAACATAAAACACCTTACAGTTAATATAAATGCCCCTTATAGATATTTCCGGCTATTCGGCGCCCCCTGTAAAATACATAATAGGGGTGATCATATGGACTATAAAAAGCTAGGAGAGAGAATCCGGACGGAGCGATTGCGGCTGAATCTCACACAGGCCCAGCTTGCGGAAAATACCGGCATCTCGGATACCTATATGAGTGCGATTGAGCGGGGAGAGCGGAGCCTGACGTTAGACACGCTGGTAAGGCTGGTCAACCGGCTTGGCGTCAAGGTGGATTATTTGCTGTCGGATTCTGCGGAAAACAGCGACGCTAATATTATGGAGCAATTCAAGCAAATCATAGACTGTCAGCCCTTGGCGCGAAAGCAAATGGCCCTCAACATCCTGCGCAGTGTTTTCACATACTTGGGCGATGTGGGGCAAGAGGAGAAGCCGCGATAAAAATGACGTCCGGAAAGAATGAGTCTTTCCGGACGTCATAATCATGAGGCGCTTAAATTTTAATCAGCTCGTACTTCCGGGACCCAATCCCCAGTTTTTCCGCGTGCTCCAGGCAGGACTGCCAGTGGGTATCCGGGTGGGCCGCCTGGAAAACGTCGCCGCAGTTACAGTCGAAGCCCTGGTCAAACAGCACGGAGCCCGGCATCGGCGGCTGGGCCACCACCGCGTCGGCGCAGGCCTGGTCCAACGCCACGGGGTCGAAGGAGGCGAACATGCCCACGTCCGCGGCAATGGGCACGTCATTCTCCCCGTGGCAGTCGCAGTTGGGGGAAATGTCCAGCACCAGGGAGACATGGAAGCAGGGCCGCCCGTCCACCACGGCCTTGGTGTACTCGGCGATTTTCTTGTTCAGGATGGTGGGCGCCTCGTCATAGAGGCAGTCGATGGCGTCCTTGGGGCAGACCGCCAGGCACCGGCCGCAGCCCACGCACTTGTCCATGTCGATGGAGGCCTTGCCGTCCGCGCCGAACTGGGGCGCGCCGTGGGCGCAGATTTTGGCGCAGGCCTTGCAGCCGATGCACTTGTCTGCCTTCACAAAGGGCTTGCCGGAGTTGTGCTGCTCCATCTTGCCCGCCCGGGAGCCGCAGCCCATGCCGATGTTTTTCAGGGCTCCGCCCATGCCCGCTTGCTCGTGGCCCTTGAAGTGGGTAAGGCTGACGAACACGTCCGCGTCCATGACGGCCCGGCCGATTTTGGCCTCCTTCACGTACTCGCCGCCTTCCACGGGGACCAGCACCTCGTCGGTGCCCTTCAGCCCGTCGGCAATGAGCACGTGGCAGCCGGTGGCGTAGGGGTTGAAGCCGTTGACATAGGCGGACTCCAGGTGATCCAGTGCGTTTTTCCGCCCGCCCACGTAGAGGGTGTTGCAGTCCGTCAGAAAGGGCCTGCCCCCCTGGGACTTGACGAGGTCCGCCACGGCCCTGGCCCAGTTGGGCCGGAGGTAGGCCAGGTTCCCCGGCTCGCCGAAGTGCATCTTGATGGCAACAAATTTGTCTTCCATGTCGATCTCGCCAAACCCGGCGGTCATCATCAGACGGGCCAGCTTCTGGGGCAGGTTCTCCCGCCAGCTGGGGCAGCGGAAGTCCGCGAAATAGACCTTAGACGTTTCAGCCATAGTAATTGTTCTCCTTTACCGTTTGTTTTCCGCCGTTTCTTGGGGGAAACATTTAGCATTCAGTGTATCACATGGAGTACGGTCCATGTCAAGCCCTTTCCGCCGTTTAAGGTCGGAATGTAAAAAAAGCGTTTTGGCGGTTGTATTCACCGGCCGCTTGTGCTAAACTATAACGGATTATAATAAGATGGAAGTATTACCATTGCTGGAGGATTCAGGATGAAAATCGTTGTTCTGGCCGGGGGCCTTTCCATGGAGCGGGCCGTCTCCCTGGTGACGGGCGCCGGCATCTGCCGGGCTCTGCGCCGGCGGGGCCACCGGGCCATATTGGTAGATTTGTTCTTAGGGCTGGAGGAGCTTCCGGCAGACCCGGAAACCCTTTTCGACACGGAGGACGGCCTGTGCCCCGACACGCGGATTGAACCCACGGCCCCAGACCTGGAGGCCGTCCGCCGGAGCCGGAAGGACCAGAGTCCCCGGGTCTTCGGCCCCCACGTGCTGGAGCTGTGCCAGCGGGCGGACCTTGTGTTCCTGGGCCTCCACGGCCAGGACGGGGAGGATGGAAGAGTTCAGGCCGCCCTGGAGCTGCTGGGCGTGCCCTACACCGGGTCCGGATATCTGGCTTCCGGCATCGCCATGGACAAGGCGGTGGCCAAGCGGATTATGACCGCCGAGGGCGTGCCCACGCCGAAGTGGGGCGTGCTGGACTACCGGCCGGAGGATGTCTGCCGCCTGGCTCAGGAGCTGCCCATGCCCTGTGTCATTAAATGCACCACCGGCGGGTCCTCTCTGGGGGTCTTCCTGCCGGAGGACCGGGAGGCCCTGCGGGAGGCTCTGGTGAAGGTCCGCGCCTTTGGCGGCCAGGTCATCTGGGAGGAGCGCATCTGCGGCCGGGAGCTGACGGTGGCGGTGCTGGGGGACCGGGCCCTTCCCGCTGTGGAGACCACCCCCGCCGGGAAGGATTTTGACTATGCCGCCAAATACCAAACCGGCGGCGCCCGGGAGGTCTGTCCCGCCCCGCTGACGGAGGCGGAGGCCGCCGCCGCCGGGGAGCTGGCTCTTCAAGCCCACAGGGCCTTGGGTCTTCAGGTGTACTCCCGGACGGATATGATGCTGGATTCCAGCGGAAAGCTCTGGTGCCTGGAAGCCAATTCCCTGCCGGGGATGACCCCTACCAGCTTCGTGCCCCAGGAGGCCGCCGCCGTTGGCATGAGCTATGAAGCGCTGTGCGAGGAAATCGTGCGCCTGTCCTTGGAGGTCAAGCGCCGCTGAGCCCGCACTTCCCAGAATAAAAAGAAAGCGCGCCCCTCCTGGGCGCGGGGAGGACGATGGAATGGAGCCCATGACTGTTGGCCAGATTGCCGCCGCCGTGGACGGTGTGTGGCTAAACCCCAGCGAGAACGCCCCCGCCGTCTCTGCGGTCTGCACCGACAGCCGCAAGCTGACCCCCGGCTGCCTTTTCCTGCCCTGGGTGGGAGAGCGGTTTGACGGACATGACTTTATCGACGGGGCCTTGGCCTCCGGCGCCGCCGGGTGCCTCTGCGCCCGAGTGCCGGAAACCCTCCGGGAGGACAAATTTTACATTCAGGTGCCCGACACCCGCCTGGCCCTCAAAGCCCTGGCCTCGGCGTATCGGGACCGGTTTTCCATTCCGGTGATTCAGGTCACCGGCAGTGTGGGAAAGACCACCACCAAGGAGATGATCGCCGCCGTGCTGGGGGCGAAGCTCCAGGTCTGGAAAACCCCGGAGAACTACAACAACGACGTGGGGACCCCCCTGACCCTGCTGGGCCTGACGGCGGAACACCAGGCGGCGGTGATTGAAACCGGCATGAACCACTTTGGGGAAATTGAGTATCTCACCGAGATGGTAAAGCCGGACATCGCCGTCATCTCCAACATCGGCGACGCCCACATCGAGTACCTGGGAAGCCGGGAGGGCATCCTAAAGGCCAAATGTGAGATTTTCACCCACCTGAAACCGGACGGCCTCGCCGTTTTAAATGGGGACGACGCCCTGCTGGACACGGTGGCGGAGCCTTTTTGCACCATCCGCTGCGGCAAGTCGGAGCACTGTCAGGCCCGGATTGCCGAAATCACGGACTACGGCGTGGAGGGCATCCGCTGCACCATCGTCACGGAAAAGGACCGCTATCTGCTGGACGTCCCCGCCCCCGGGGAGCACATGGCTTACGCCGCCGCCATCGCCGTGTCGGTGGGAGAGGCCCTGGGCCTAAGCCGGGAGGAAATCGTCCGGGGCGCGGCCTCCTATGTCCCGTCGGGGAGCCGGATGCGGGTCCTCCGCCTGCAATCGCGGCGGATGCTTCTGGACGACTGCTACAACGCCAGCCCCCAGTCCGTGGCGGCAGCGCTGGAAATTCTGGCCCGGACAGAGTGCGACAAGCGGGTGGCCGTTCTGGGCGACATGGGGGAGCTGGGCGACATCAAAAACCGGGCCCACTACAATATGGGGGCCCTGGCCGCCATGCTGGGCATTGATTTGGTGTTTGCCATCGGCAGCGGGAACCTGGCGGGGAAAATCGCCGACGGCGTGGCCCTCAGCGGCGGCTCCGTCCAGTACTTCCCCACCAAGGAAGAGGCCCTTCCGGAGCTCCGGCGGCAGCTGGTGCCGGGGACCGTCATGCTGGTGAAGGCCTCCCACGCCATGAAATTCGGCTGGCTGGTGGAGCGGCTGCAAGAAACGCAAACAGGAGAATGAACGATAAAACGCTATGATTGAGATACAGATTAACTCCCTGGTCAAGTCCTTCGAGGTGGGGCACAACGTTCTGGACGGCCTGACCTTTCAGATTGACCAGGGGGAGCGGGTGGGCCTTCTGGGCCGGAACGGCGCGGGCAAAACCACCCTTTTCCGCATATTGACCCGGGAGCTGGAGCCTGACGAGGGCCAGGTCTCCGTGGGGCAGGGGCGGCGGCTGGGCCTCATCTCCCAGATTCCCGTGTACCCGCCCGGCTGCACGGTGGAAGATGTGCTCCGCTCCGCCTTTGCCCGGCTGGAGAGCCTGGCCAAGGAGATGGAAACCCTGGAGAGCCGCATGGCGGCAGGAGAATCGGACATGGCGCTTCTGCGCCGCTACGGGTCCCTTGCCGAACGGTTCGAGGTCTTCGGCGGCTATGACACGGACGTGGCGGTGAATAAAATCGCCAATGGCCTTTCCATCTCCCCGGAGCAGCGCAAACAGCTGTTCGACAGCCTTTCCGGCGGGGAGAAGACCCGGGTGAATCTGGGCCGCCTCATTCTGGAGGACACGGACATCCTGCTGCTGGACGAGCCTACCAACCACCTGGACCTTCACGCTACGGAGTGGCTGGAGGAGTATATCCGCAGCTTCCGGGGCACGGTGGTGGCCATCTCCCACGACCGCTATTTCCTGGACCGGGTTGTCACCCGGGTCATTGAGATTGAAAACGGCAAGGCGGAGTTCTACAGCGGGAACTACAGCTTTTACGCCGTGGAGAAGGAGCGCCGCTATCAAGAGCGGCTGAAGCAGTACCAGAAGGAACAGGCAAAAATCGAGCAATTGGAGAAGGCGGCGGAGCAGCTGCGCCTTTGGGCCTTCATGGGCATGGACAAAACCTATCGACGGGCCGTGAACATCGAGCGGCGCATCGAGCGGATGCGCACCACCGCCAAGCCCACCAAGGCCCGGAAAATGGATGCCCGGTTCTCTACCGCCGAGTTCCACGGTGACGAGGTGCTGGGGATTCGAAACCTGGCCAAGTCCTATGGGGACAAGCGTCTTTTTGACAGCATCACCCTGAAAGTTGAGGGAGGGGAGCGCATCGCCCTCATCGGGGACAACGGCACGGGGAAATCCACCCTCATCAAGATGATCATGGGGGAGCTCTACCCCGACGAAGGACGCATCAAGCTGGGGCCCCAGGCGAAGCCCGCCTATCTGCCTCAGATCATCCGCTTTGACCACCCGGACTGGAATCTGGTGGAGAACATGATGGCCTCAAAACGGGGCCTCTCCGCCCAAAGCGCCCGGAACCGCCTGGCAGCTTACGACTTCCGGGGGGAGGACGTGTTCAAGCCCGTATCCGTTCTCTCCGGCGGGGAGCAGAGCCGCCTGCGCCTTTGCATACTGATGGACGGGGAGATCAATTTTCTCATCCTGGACGAGCCTACCAACCACCTGGACATCGCTTCCCGGGAGTGGATTGAAGAGGCGGTGGAAGCCTATGACGGGACGCTGCTCTTTGTCAGTCATGACCGCTACTTCATCAACCGCTTCGCCACCCGCATCTGGGAGCTGGCGGAGGAAACCATTACGGATTACCCCATGGGCTTTGCCCAATACCGCCAGCTGAAGGCCCAGGAGGCGGCGGAGAAAGCCGAGCCTCCCAAGCCCCCCAGGGAAAAGCGCCCTGCCCGGGGGAACCGGGCCCAGCAAAACGCCAAGCGGCAGCTGACCATCTGCGAGCGGGATGTCTCCAAGGCGGAGGAAAAAATCACCGCCCTGGAGGCGGAGATGGAGGCCGCCGCCTGCGACTACGAGCGGCTGACGGCCCTGACGGCGGAGCGGGAGGCGGCGCAGGAGGAGCTGGACGCACTCTATGAACGCTGGGAACAGCTCAGCGAGGAGGCCGGAGAGGCGTGACGCCTCCGGGTATAAACACATGACGAGACGAGAAAAGCGGATGGGGATTTTCATCATTCTGCTGGCCCTGACGGGACTGGCGGCGGTGGTGATTCCCAACGGGATGCGCTTTACCGGCTGGCTGTGCCTGGGAACGGCGGCAGTCTGGACTCTGGGAATTCTTGTGGTCCGCTGGGGTCGGCGCTCCCGGGCCGGGAGGATTTGCCGGCGAATATTCTTCGCGGGCCTGGCCTTGGGCCTTGCGGCTCTGGCGGGGATTGAAGCCGCCGTCATTTCCTGGGGGGAGGCGGATAACGCCGCCGTGCCGGTGGACGCCGTCATCGTCCTGGGGGCCGGGGTCAACGGCGAAGAGCCCTCGGCGGCGCTGTGGAGCCGTATCCGGGCGGCGGATGCCTACCTGGAGACCCACCCGGATATTCCGGTGGTCCTCTCCGGGGGCCAGGGTGCCGGGGAAGCCATTTCCGAGGCGGAGGCCATGCGCCGTTCTCTGAGGCCCGGGAACAATCGCTTCCTTTTGGAAGAACGGTCTGCTAACACCGCCCAGAACTTCGCCTTTTCCAAGGCTTTGCTGGAGGAGTACGGCCTGGACACCCGGACGGCGGTGATCGCCGTGGTAACCAACGACTTCCACTGCTTCCGTTCCCGTATGATTGCCCGGAAGCAGGGACTGAACACCGTCGCCGTTCCAGCGGAGCTTCCCTGGTGGTGGCTCACCGGCAACTACTATTTGAGAGAGGCCTTCGCCGTGGTGAAGACGGCGTTGTTGGATTGACATACGAACCGGAAGGAGATGAATGCCAAGTGGCTTGGAATAACGTGCTGTGCGTGTACTATTCCCGGACAGGAAACACCCGGGCCGCCATGGAGGAAATTGCCAAGGCCCTGGGGGCGGAGCTGGCGGAGCTGGAGGACAGCGTGGACCGCAGCGGCTGGGGCGGCTGGCTCCGGTGCGGCGTGGACGCCATGCGCCGGACGCTGCCGCCGGTGAAGTGCGCCGCCCGGTTTCCCCTGACGGATTACCGGCTGGTCATCGTGGGCTCCCCAGTATGGGCGGGGCGGTGCAGCTCCGTGGTGCGGAGCTTTTTGAAGGAAAACGGCAAGCATATCCGCAACGCCTCCTATGTGCTGACCCGGGGCTGCGAGGACAAGAACGAGGAGATTTTCGAGCAGATGGACCGCTACGTCCACTGCGGCCACCGGACGGCGGTGTCTTTGCGGAGCGGCTCCGTGGGCTACGCCTTCTGGCAGGAGGAGTTTCTCCGCCAGACTCAGGAGTTCCTGCGGACCACCGGCCGATAGGCGCGAACATGACGAAGGTTTTGGTCTAGGAGGGGCAGGATGCTGGAAAAACTAAAAGAGCTGGCCCTCCGGCAGGAGGACCTGGAGGCCCGTCTGGCGGACCCCTCCGTCTACGGGGACGGGAAACGGCTGGCGGCCATTCAGCGGGAATTGAAGGAGCTGACGCCGGTGGTGGAGGCCGCCGGGGCCCTGGAGGCGGCGGAGCGCCGCCGGGAGGAGGCGGAGGCCCTGCTCCGGGACCCGGAGCTGAAGGCCCTGGCCCAGGAGGAACTGGCCGCCGCCAAGGCGGAGGCGGAGCGCCGCCGGGAGGAGCTGAAGCGTCTGCTTCTCCCCCGGGACCCCAACGACGGGCGGAACGCCGTCCTGGAGATTCGGGCCGGGGTGGGCGGCGAGGAGGCAGCCCTCTTCGCCGGGGAGCTGCGGTGACGAACTTGTCGAGTGCCACAACGGCAGCACCATGCTTCACTTTTCCGCCGCCAAGCTCGCAGGCGTCTTCAAAGCCGGGGTAGCATGTC
>JAAWTB010000065.1 GCA_022801815.1 Oscillibacter sp.
AGGACCTTGAGGCCCTTCACGTCCTTGGCGCTCATGAGGAAGTTCCGGGCCTCGCCCAGGGAGGCCTCGGCCTTGAACTTGTCCAGGGCTTGGCGCAGCTCCTTGGTTTCGGCCAGCTGCTGCTCGATGCGGCCCTCCAGCTCCGCTGGAGAGGTTTTCAGCATCTGAGCGGCGTGGAACAGCATCTGCTGGTTCCGGTTCACCGTCTCCAGGGTCAGCTTGCCCACGGTGGCCTCGATGCGGCGCACGCCGGAGGCGACAGACCCCTCGGACTTGATGCGGAAGGGACCGGCCTTGGCGGTGTTGTCCAGGTGGGTGCCGCCGCAGAATTCCATGGAGAAATTGCCCATTTCCACCACGCGCACCACATCGCCGTACTTCTCGCCGAACATGGCCACCGCGCCCTTGCGCTTGGCCTCCTCAATGGGCAGGACCTCCGTCACCACGGGCAGTCCCTCCAGAATGGCGTCGTTCACCAGCCGGTCAATCTCGCTGAGCTGGTCCGGGGTGATGGCCTCGAAGTGGGTGAAGTCAAAGCGGATGCGGTCCGGCTCCACCAGGGAGCCCGCCTGATGCACATGGTCGCCCAGGACCTTTTTGAGCGCCGCGTCCAGCAGGTGGGTGGCGCTGTGGGCCCGGCGGATGGCCTTGCGGCGCTCCGGGTCGATCTGGGCGCAGACCGTGTCGCCGACTTTCAGCACGCCCTCCGTCATCCGGCCGGAGTGGAGGAACTTGCCGCCCTTGTTCTTCTGCACGTCGAAGACCTCGAAGCCCATTTTACCGGCCAGAAGTACGCCGTGGTCCGCCGTCTGGCCGCCCATCTCGGCGTAGAAGGGGGTCTTGTCCAGAACGACGGCCGCCTCCACGCCGGAGACGATCTCGTCCACCAGCTCTCCCTCGGCCACGATGGCGACCACCTTCGCGTCCGGGATGCGGTCCTGTTCATAGCCCGCGAACTCCGTGGCGGGGACCTCGCTTCCAAACTCAATACCGGCCCAGCCCAGGTCGCCCAGGGCCTCCCGGGCCTTTCTTGCCCGGACCCGCTGCTCCTCCATCAGCTGGTTGAAGCCGTCCCGGTCCACGGTCATGCCCGCTTCCTCCACCATCTCCGCGGTCAGGTCAATGGGGAAGCCGAAGGTGTCATAGAGCTTGAAGGCATCCGCGCCGGAGAAGACGGTTTCATTCCGCTGCTTGTGGGCGGAGAGGAGGTCGTTGTAAATCCGCATGCCGCCGTCGATGGTTTTGGCGAAGTTCTCTTCCTCGGTGCGGATAACCTTGGTGATATAGCCCTGCTTCTCCCGGAGGTCGGGGTAGGCGGACTCGTTTTCGCGGACCACCGTGTCCACCACGTCGAAGAGGAAGGGCTTTTCCACGCCCAGCAGCCGCCCGTGCCGGGCCGCCCGGCGGAGGAGGCGGCGGAGCACATAGCCCCGGCCCTCGTTGGAGGGCAGCACGCCGTCGCAGATCATCATGACGGAAGAGCGGATATGGTCTGTGATGACCCGAAGGCTTACATCGGTTTTGTGGCTTTCCCCGTAGTGGGCGTGGGTGATTTCAGAGACCTTGTTGGTGATGTTCATCACCGTGTCCACGTCGAAGAGGGAGCCCACGTTCTGGCACACACAGGCCAGCCGCTCCAGGCCCATGCCGGTGTCGATGTTTTTGTTTTTCATCTCCTCATAGTGTCCTTCGCCGTCGTTGACGAATTGGGAGAAGACGTTGTTCCAGACCTCGATATAGCGGTCGCAGTCGCAGCCCACGGTGCAGGTAGGCTTGCCGCAGCCGTGCTCCTTGCCCCGGTCGTAGTAGACCTCGGAGCAGGGGCCGCAGGGGCCCGCGCCGTGCTCCCAGAAGTTGTCCTCCTTGCCGAAGCGGAAGATGCGCTCGGCGGGGATGCCGATATCCTTGTTCCAGATTTCAAAGGCCTCGTCGTCGTCCAGGTAGATGGAGGGGTAGAGACGGTCCTCCTCCAGGCCGACAACCTTGGTCAAAAACTCCCAGCAGTAGGGGATGGCGTCCTTTTTAAAGTAGTCGCCGAAGGAGAAGTTGCCCAGCATCTCGAAGTAGGTGCCGTGGCGGTCGGTTTTGCCGATGTTCTCAATGTCCCCGGTGCGGATGCACTTCTGGCAGGTGCAGACCCGGTTCCGGGGGGGCTCCTCCTCCCGGGTGAACCAGGTTTTCATGGGGGCCATGCCGCTGTTGATGAGGAGCAGGCTGGCATCATTGGCAGGGGGAATGAGGGAAAAGCTGGGCAGGCGGAGATGGCCCTTGCTCTCGAAGTAGCTGAGGAACATCTCCCGCAGCTCGTTCAGGCCGTGGTAGGGGTGTGACATGTGTTTCTTCCTCCAATATTGAAATGATGTGGGAAAAATAAAAATGCCCCGCCCCGGCATAGGGGCGAAGGCCTGCTTCGCGGTACCACCCTAATTATCCCACGATAAAAGGGGACATCTTGAGCCATCCGGTAACGGGGATGAGCCGTTCCGCTCTTCGCGGACCGCTCCAAAGTGGCGGCTTTGCGGCGTGGACGAGGGGCTTTCACCATCCCCCTCTCGCTGAGGAACCGTTTCGCAGAGCTGGCTTTTTCACGGCGTTTCATTTTTTGAACCGTAGCTATTATATCGTATCTTTGGCGTTTGTCAAGACGGTTTCTGCTCTTTTTCCCGCTTTTCAGGAGCGGCCTTCTTCCGCCCTTTCACCAGAACGCACTCCCCAGTCCGAATGCACTCCCCACAGCCGATGCAGGGCGTGCTCCCGCTTTTTCCGCTATAAAGAACTCCGCAGATAACCGCCGGAATTATTAGGACCGCCAGTAAAAAAAGCCAGCCATACCACACGATAACGGAACCTCCTTTTTGGAATAGAAAAATGTTACCATAAAAAGGACGGCTTTGTCAGTGGCATCTGCAACAAGCGCAGGCCCAGCAGCGGCAGCAGAGCCTCTGCCGGGCCGGGGAGGGACGGCAGAGGGAACTCCTGCGGATCAACGAAAGACCCGTCCGGGCGGGGCAGGGCCCGCTGGACGCAGAGCACTGGTTCCGTCAGACTGGAAAGGGTGAGACTGTCCCGGGGGGAGAGGCCGTAGGAGATCACCGTCTCCGCCCGGACCTGCGCTGGGAGAGCCGGAAGGTCTCCCGGCGCCAGCAGGAGGCGGCAAACAATTTCCTTTTCCGTCAAGGCCCGGCAGCCCTCCGCCGTCAGGGCCAGCAGGGGCCAGATATGCTCTGTCAGTTCTCCAGCCTGCCGGATAGCCTGGACCCCGGCAGGCAGAAAGCGCGCCCATTCTTTGGGGCAGTCGTAAATCGCGGCGTTCATCCCATTCCCCCGTTTCTTTTCACGAAAGGTAGTCTTTGCGCCGGGTGGAATTCCATGCAAAATTTTCTCGTCTTTTTCCGGCGGGTGTGGTATAATGACAGGGAAAACTGGACTCCGAGGTGAAGCGCCTTGCATTTTTGGGAGCATTTGAAAACCATAAACCGGCATCGTGCCTTGGTGCGGAAGCACTGCTTCCGGCTGGGGCTCTACTGGCAGGGGCTGACCCACGACCTGTCCAAATACTCCCCGGTGGAGTTCTGGCCCGGGGTGAAGTACTTCCAGGGCGACCACAGTCCCAACGACCAGCAGCGGCGGGAGGAGGGCTACAGCGCCGCATGGCTTCACCACAAGGGCCGGAACCGGCACCACTTTGAATATTGGACCGACTACCAAATGGACGGCAGCGGAATCGGCGGCGTGGAGATGCCGCCGAAGTACGTGGCGGAGATGTTCTGTGACCGGCTGGCCGCCAGTAAGGTCTACCAGGGGGAGAAGTTTGACCCGAGCCATCCCTACAAGTTCTTTGAGCGGGGGAAGGGGCGTCAGCTCCTGCTTCACCCCAGCACAGCGGCGCTGTTGGAAGAAATTCTGATCATACTGCGGGACCAGGGGGAGGACGCGGCCTTCGACTATGTCCGGCGGGAGGTCCTGGGGAAGAAATAACGCGTGGAGGCTTGACCTCCACGCGTTTCGTCACTTGATGTTCGCCCCGAAGAGGGCCAGCAGCTTCAAGAGGGGTCTCCAGAGCCTCGGATGGTGTTCCAGAAGGAACGATTCCACCTCCGCCTGGGTCAAACCGTCTCCCCAGAGAAGAACCTGGTTTCCCACCGCGTCATAGCCCACGGCGGTATCCCCGGCGGCGGCCACTCCTACGGCGATCTTTCCGCCCAGGGCGGTCACGCCTCCGGCGTACCAAAGCCCGAGGGCCACGGGGCCGAAGGCCAGGAGGCCGGCGGCCACCGGGCCAAATGCAACCAGGCCGAACGCCAGACAGCCGATGGAAAGGAGACCTGCCGAGATCAGGCCGAGGCTGAGCAGCCCTGCGCTGATAAGCCCAAAGGAGACCAGCCCTACGGCAATGTTGCCGATGGCGAAGACACCCCGGGCCACATCCCGGGCGCGCATTGGATGTCCGTAGAGGCGGAAGCGGATGGAAACCAGAGGCAGACCCCAAAGCCTGGCTTTACTGTCGTAGGCATAGCCTCGGAAGTAATTGGAGATTTCCTCCACCTGCTCCTCCAGCCGCGCCGTGGAGGGAGGCGTAGCTTCGGCGGGGCGCTCCGGCTCCTCCAGGCGGTCCTTGACCAGATAGTCCACGCTGACGGAGAACAGGTCCGACAGGGCTACGAGCTTCGCAAGCTCCGGAACCGCCGCGCCGCTCTCCCATTTGCTGACGGACTGCCGGGTCACCCCCAGCTGGTCCGCCAGCTGTTCCTGGGACAAGCCCGCCCGGCGGCGGAGGTCCAGCAGTTTTTCGGAAAATGTTTTCATAGAACGTCCTCTCGCTTTCTCTTGGGTTGGCCCTATGCTAGTCTGCCCCGCCGGAAAAAGCAAGAACGCAGCAAGTGGAACTTTGTCAACCGCAGGTTGCAGCCCTTGCGCCGCAAGGACTTTCGGATGTCCGCCTCACAGCTGGTCCCGGTTTACCGCCTCCGGCGGGCGATCTAGCTGCCAGGGGTCGTTCATCAGGCCGTGGATGTAGCGGATTACGGAAGCGTAATAGAAACCGTCCACAATGCGTTCGTCAGTGACAAAGTTGCAGTCCACATACTTGCGTAAAATGATGCTGCCGTCCCGCCTGGTCTCATACACCCGCCGTTTTTTTCCGAAGGCGCAGAACACCGGCACATTGCCGAAGTCGTAGAGGTGGTGATGGATGGGCGGGATGCCCAGGGAAGCCATGGAGGTTATGAACAAAGAACCGTGAAAAGGAGAAAGCCTTGTCAGCCAGAGGGGCAGGAGGCCGAAGTAGTCCCCCGCCTGCAGCAGGGCTACCAGCCCCCGAAGCAGCAGCCCGGGAACCAGATTCAAAGCGTTTGCCAGTTTGTCAAAGGAGGAATTCAGGGGCGTGCTTTTCACCTCCTGGACCTTTTCGTCGAAGCGGCGGAACACCGTCTCCGCCGTATCGGCGGGGTCGAAAACAACCTTGATGACAGTGTCCGGGGAGCTGGTGGACATCTCTTTTTTAATGGTCATGTTGACCTCAATGACCCGGTCCCGGCTGTAGGCCCGCTGTCCGGCAATGAAGCGGTTCAGCCCGGGATACCGGGCGCAGGCCCGCACGTAGGCCGTCAGGATGACATGAAGAACGCCGAAACCCTTCCAGCCTGCCTGGCGTTTCTCGGCGATATAACGGTCCACCGCCGTCACCTCAAATTGGTCGGCAATGAAATTTTGGGAGGTGTTCCGGGTTTTCATGATGAAGGGCGACACAGCGAAAATAGGGGAGAGGGTCCGCAGACGCCGCCCGTCGTTCCGGTCGCCAAAGCGGCGGATGAGGCTGCCCTCCTCCACAGGTCGTCGCCGCATAGCCAGGGACAGGCACAGCAGCGCCGCCATGCAGCAGAGAACAGACAGCTCCGGCAGCCACTGGTGGAGAGTCCAGCCGGTTTTTTGCCGGTCCTCCACAAAAATGTGGTACAGCATGGGCAGGCCGAAAAGGGGCCACAGCAGCGCCTGGGTGCGGATGATCCCCACCACGGTGGCGGTGTAGAGAATGGCCACCAGGGCGTAAAGCAGGAGGCAGAGGACCGTGTGGAGGATGGAAACGAAATAGAAGGCCTTCACGGCGAAGAACACACAGCCCAGCCACACGGGGATGGCGGAACGGTAGAGACGCTCCCGGCCGTCCAGAAAGAGGATCCAGATAAAGCACAGGTTTGCCCATAGGGGCAGCAGGACTTGGAAAAGGAGGACAGACAGGGTCAGTCCCGGTTCCCCCATGGCCCAGGCGGCGCGGATGAAGCCGGAGCATGCCATCAGCAGCGCCGACAAAAGTACCATCCCCCGGATGGAGGGCAGCCAGTACACGGTTCTTTGTTTCATAGCGTTCCCACCTTTTTTCGGCATCTTGAAAAATGGCACGCCGTCCGCCGGGGAAGCGCGCCATTTTTAGTATACGGTTTACGGCCCCCTCTCGGACAGGCAGAACCGCCGGAAATCCCGGGAGACTTTTATATATTTATGTATTATAGTATGGGTTTTCCCCAAAAGTCAAGATTTCGACAGACGTTTCCCGGGAAAATGGCAGAGGATCCCGCATATGTGGTAGGCATGTGGTCATTTTGCACAAAGGTTTTTTGGACTTTTGAAAAAGATCAAGAAATTTTTTCGCCGGATTCCGGATTCCGCCCTTGTTTATTTTCGCTGTAAATGTTACACTAAAGACAACGCCCCATAGAGGGCTTTGGAAACGCCCTATGTTTTGTAAGGAGGATGTTTACATGAACGCCTATCTTTCCAGTGTAATCGAGCATGTGAAAACCCGGCATGCCAACGAGCCGGAGTTTGTCCAGACGGTGGAGGAGGTCCTTTCTTCTCTGGAACCCGTCATCGAGAAGCACCCTGAATATGAGAAGGCCGACCTGCTGACCCGCATGGTGGAGCCGGAGCGGATGTTTACCTTCCGGGTCTGTTGGATGGCGGACGACGGCGCCTGGCACACCAACATTGGCTACCGCTGCCAGTTCAACGGAGCCATCGGCCCCTACAAGGGCGGCCTGCGGTTCCAGAAGAACGTGTATCCCGGCATCATCAAGTTCTTGGGCTTTGAGCAGGTCTTTAAAAACAGCCTCACCGGACTGCCCATCGGCGGCGGAAAGGGCGGCAGTGACTTCGACCCCGCCGGGAAGTCCGACGCGGAGATCATGCGCTTCTGCCAGAGCTTCATGCAGGCCCTGTACCGCTACATCGGACCCGACGTAGACGTGCCCGCCGGGGACATGGGCGTGGGCGCCAGGGAAATCGGCTACATGTACGGCGAGTACCGCCGCCTGAAGGGCGCGTTTGAAAACGGCGTAATGACGGGCAAGGGCTTCAGCTACGGTGGTTCCCTGATTCGGCCGGAGGCTACGGGCTTCGGCGCGGTGTATTACCTGGAGAACGTTCTTAAGCACGAGGGAGAGGATTTGAAGGGCAAGACCATTGCCTGTGCGGGCTTTGGCAACGTGACCTGGGGCATCTGCAAAAAGGCCACGGAGCTGGGGGCCAAGGTGGTCACCCTGTCCGGCCCCGACGGGTACGTCTACGACCCCGACGGCGTGACCACGGCGGAGAAGATCGACTACCTGGTGGAAATGCGCGGCAGCGGCCGGAACCAGGTGAAGGACTATGCCGACAAGTTCGGCGTGGAGTTCCACGCCGGGGAGAAGCCCTGGGGCGTGAAGGTAGACGTAGTGATGCCCTCCGCCATGCAGAACGACGTCCACATGGAACAGGCCAAGCAGATTGCTGCCAACGGGGTGAAATACTACATCGAAGTGGCGAACATGCCCACCACCAACGACGCGCTGAAATTCCTGATGGAGCAGAAGGGCATGATCGTGGCCCCCTCTAAGGCCGTCAACGCCGGCGGCGTGGCCACCTCCGCCCTGGAGATGGCCCAGAACAGCGAGCGGCTGGTGTGGACCGAAGAAGAGGTCGACAAGCAGCTCCGCCAGATTATGGACACCATCTACAATATGAGCGTGGAGGCCGCCGAGAAGTACGGCCTGGGCTACAACCTGGTGGCTGGAGCCAACATTGCCGGATTCCAGAGAGTTGCCGACGCCATGATGGCGCAGGGCGTGTTCTGATCTGGTTTTTCCCGAAATCAAGCCGGCCGACATTATGTCGGCCGGCTGTTTATTTCTCCTGGTTCTTTTTGTAGGTCAGATATCCCTCCAGAATCAACGATGCCGCCACGGCGTCTACGGTCTTTTTCCGTTGTCTGGCGTTTTTCCCGGCGTTGAAGAGAATTTGGTGGGCGTCGATGGTGGTGCGCCGCTCATCCCAGAGGACGACGGGCAGCCCGGAAGCTTCCCGCAGCAGCTCCGCCAGGGCTTCCGCCTTCTGGGCCCGGGGCCCCCGGGTGCCGTCCATATTTCGGGGATGGCCCAGCACCAGCTCTTCCGCGCCATGCTCCCGAGCCAGTGCGGTGATCTGCTCCGCCACAGCTTCCGGGCGGTAGGCGGTGATGATGGCGGTAAAGCCTGTCAGGAATCCGGTAGGGTCGGAGACGGCCACGCCGGTGTGGGCGTCTCCGTAGTCGATGGCCATGATACGCATAGGGAACCCGCTTTCCGCGGCCTGGGCCGCTGTAAGTGTGACGCCGCCCCGTCCGGAAAAGTAAGGAGCGGGGGATTAAGATTTCTTGATTGTAGCACGGCCCGCTGGAAATTTCAAGGGACAAGCCGGAAAGCCGGGCGTGGAGACGTGAAACCGTAAGAAAACCGTAAGATTTTTGTCGAGTTGTTTGTAAGAAATGGCCTGTATACTCTCTTTAGAATTGGCTTGAGCCGAGTAGAAGGAGGGCGTCATGAACTACAAACAACTGAAAATTTTTGCCATAGGCTGCATGGTCTTTGACCACACCGTCCGCATCTTTCCTCTGCATCAGATATTTGCTCCCTTGGCGGACCT
>JAAWTB010000066.1 GCA_022801815.1 Oscillibacter sp.
AAAAGGGCCCAGTACCGGCTGACGGGCCGCCCCGTCAGCTCCAGCAGCTGGGGGCCCAGGGCGGTGATGCTGCTGTCCCGCCGGATGCCCGCCAGCCCCCCCAGCAGAGCCGGGTCATTGGCCCAGATGAGATAGTCCGTGGAGTACAGGTCGTTGATCTGCTCCGTGGTCCAGTTCAGGGTGTCGTTCTCCGGGCACAGCCCCAGGAGGGTGTATACCGTGTCCCCGCCGGGCATGAAGAGGTTGGGCCGGTGGTCTCCAAAGAAGACGACTACGGTGGGCTCCGGTGATTGCCGCAGAGTCTCCACCAGCTCCCCCAGGGCCTGGTCCGCCCGGGTGATGCCCTCCAGCATGACCCGCAGCCGGTCCCGCTGGGCGGGGGTGAACTGGGGAGCAACCAGGGGAATCTGGCACTCGTAATTGAATTTCTCCGGGTCGAAGGGTTGGTGGTTTTCCATAGTGATGCCGAAGAGGAAGGCCCGCTTTCCGGTCCGGTTGACGGCCTCCATGCGCTGTAACATGCCTTGGAAGAAGTATCCGTCCCGCATGTAGTAGCCGCCATAGGCCCCGTCTGCCCGCTCAATTCCAAATTGTTGAATGTCATTTGAAAAATACAATTCGTTGAATCCGAGCAGGGGATACGTAACAGTCCTATTATACAAAGTGTTATCATAGGCGTGTAACATTTCGGCGGTATAATCACCGGAATTGGTGTATTGCTCCGCCAGGGCGTCAAAGCGCTGATAAACCGTTTCGTCCTGGAAGCAGATATTCGTTCCCGGCGGCAGATCTGGACTGCCCAGGCCGTAGAGCATGGGAATCTCCAAATAGCCGGTGCCGTAGCCCAGGTAGTGGCTGTGGAAGGCACCGCTGACGCTCTCCGCCTCCAGAGCGTGGAAATTCTCCAGGGGGTCCCCTTCGTATTGAATCACTGGCAGGCGGGTCAGATCGTAGAAGGACTCGGAGAGAATGAAGAGCACGTTCGGCTGGGTCCGGGGCTCCGCCGGGGAAACGGTGAGCTGGTCAATTCGCTCCAGCACCTCCTGCATGTAGGCTTCGTCGTATCCCTCCGGAGGCGTTTTAGGCTGTGGAAAGGCGTCCCGCCAGAGGCTGAGAGTCAGACCATGGAGGCTGTGATTTTCGGCGGGGTCCATGCGGGTATAGAAATCCACCCCCAGCCAGCCGCCGATGGTCCGGGTCCCCGTGCCGGTGAGGAGAACGCCCGCCAGCGTCAGGGCAAAGAGACCGGACCGGCCTCTTGCCGTTCCCTTCAGGGCGGTGAGCCGCCGGGTGAAAAACAAGAGGGCCACGCAGAGCAGCAGCGCCAGCCCCGCCAGCCAGAAGTCCTCCGGCGGGGTCAGGTCCCCGGCCAGCCCCGCCACATTCCCCGCCTGCTTGGCCAGACCGAGGTCCGCCAGTTCCAAAGGGGTGCCGTTGATGGCGTTTTTAAAGTAGTCCACCAGGGCTAGGACCAATCCCAGGGCTCCCACGGGAAGGGCTGCCACCCAAAGCCGCCCTGTCAGGGTCCCCAGGACCCAGACGGGCGCAGCCCAGAGCAGAGCGGTCATCAGCAAATGGCTGGGGTAGTCCCGGGCCCACTCCGCCACGCCAGGGAGGGTGCCGATGGAAATCCATTGCATGGCCCCGGTAATCGCCAGCCCCATGCAGAACCCGGCGGCGGCAAAGAGGCTGCACCGAAGCCAGATGGGCCCCAAGGGGGCTTTTCGTTTTTTAGAGAGTATGTGTATTTTCATAGTAAAGATAGGGGCGGGCTTTGTGCCCGCCCGATGGTCTGATGGTTTCGTGGTGGGATGAAGGGCCGGGACAGAGCCCGGGCGAAAACATAGGGGAGAAGCGTATTTTAATACGCCAGTTTCTCAGTAAGATACGCCTTCAGCTCGCGGATGGGGATACGAACCTGAGCCATGGAGTCCCGCTCCCGGACGGTGACGCAGTTGTCCCCGGCCTTCTCCGCGTCGCCCACGGTGTCAAAGTCCACGGTGACGCAGTAGGGGGTGCCGATTTCGTCTTCCCGGCGATAGCGCTTGCCGATGGACCCGGTCTCGTCGAAATCCACCATCCAATCCTTGCTGAGCTCCTGCTGAATCTCCTGGGCCTTGGCGCTGAGCTTTTTGCTCAGGGGCAGGACGGCCACCTTGAAGGGTGCAATGGCGGGGTGGAAGCGCATGACGGTGCGGACGTCGTTCTTGGCCTCGTCCACCACTTCCTCGTCGTAGGCCTCCACCAGCAGCGCCAGGGTCATCCGGTCGGCGCCGAGAGACGGCTCGATGACGTAGGGGACGTAGTGCTCGTTCTTCTCCTGGTCGAAATAGGTCAGGTCCTGGCCGGAGTGCTTCTGGTGCTGGCTCAGGTCGTAATCGGTGCGGTCCGCCACGCCCCACAGCTCGCCCCAGCCGAAGGGGAAGAGGTACTCGAAGTCCGTGGTGGCCTTGGAATAGAAGGCCAGCTCCTCGGGTTCGTGGTCCCGAAGGCGGAGGTTTTCCTCCTTCACATTCAGGCCGGTGAGCCAGTCGTGGCAGTAGGTCCGCCAGTACTGGAACCACTCCAGGTCCGTGTCGGGCTTGCAGAAGAACTCCAGTTCCATCTGCTCAAACTCCCGGATACGGAAGATGAAGTTGCCCGGGGTGATTTCGTTGCGGAAGCTCTTGCCCACCTGGCACACGCCGAAGGGGAGCTTGCGCCGGGTGGTCCGCTGAATGGCGGGAAAGTTGACGAAAATGCCCTGGGCGGTCTCGGGCCGGAGGTAGACCTCGTTGGCGGAATCCTCCGTCACGCCCTGGTGGGTCTTGAACATGAGGTTGAATTTCCGGATATCGGTGAAGTCGTTTTTGCCGCAGCCGGGGCAGGGGACCTCCTTTTCCCGGATGAAGGCTACCAGGTCCTCCTGGGTCATGGCCTCCACGTTCACGTCCAGGCCGTTTTCCTGGACGAAGCCCTCCACCAGCTTGTCGGCCCGGTGCCGCATCTTGCAGGCCTTGCAGTCAATGAGGGGATCGTTAAAGGTGGACACATGGCCGGAGGCCACCCAGACCTGGGGATTCATGAGGATGGCAGCGTCCAGCCCCACGTTGTAGGGGTTCTCCTGAACAAACTTTTTCCACCAGGCCCGCTTTACGTTGTTCTTGAGTTCCACGCCCAGGGGGCCATAGTCCCAGCTGTTGGCGAGGCCGCCGTAAATCTCGCTGCCGGGAAAGACGAAGCCCCGGCCCTTGCACAGGGCGACGATTTTTTCCATGGATTTCTGCTTGTTGTCCATCGTGATTCTCTCCTTAAAAAAATAAAATGCCCCGAGCCGAAGCTCAGGGCGAACTTGAAAAGTCCGTGGTTCCACCTGAATTTCCCCCTGGGGGGACACTCTGCCCGGTAACGGCGGGGACCGGCGGGGCATTGCCTCCCCGCGGCTTGGGGGCGCCAAGCCTTCCCGTTCCCGGAAGGGCTTGCACCAAATCGCCCTCTCTCTTCACCGGGATGGGGGATGCTCTTCCCCTTCGCTGCCTTTTATACGAAGGACACTGTATCATGTTTTAGGTGGGTTGTCAAGGGGGGGGAGGCCCGTTGTCCCGGTTAAGGAAAGTGTTGCTGGGGCATAACTTCGGCAGTTTCTACAAAAGCACATTGATATAAAAGAAACTATGTGCTATAATCAAGTCGACAAATCGAGATTTCAGGAGCGAGAATATGAAAAATTTTTCTATGCCAGAGCATGTTTCTCCGACACTGGAAATAGATGAATTAAGGAAGATCTGGAGAAATTGCAGGCAGCCTATCCCGATGTACCGGACGGCCTGTTGGAACTATTGGAAATAGCAGACGGAACATATTGGAGAAACTATGCCGGAGAGAAAGTTTCTCTGTTTTTCTTAGGCTCTGATATGGAGGAATATCCTTATTACTTATTATCCGCTCAGCAGATGGTGGATGCAAAGGACTATTTCCAGACATGGGGGGACTATTTGATAACCCGGGAATATGACGATATCCCGGTAGACGCGGGCGTTTGCGACGACCTCGGCCAGCTGTGCTGGCTGCATTTTTCCGACTGTATGAATAATGGCGGCATATCCCAGTTGTTCATTGACTTCACGCCCTCGGCGGAGGGAACAAAGGGACAAGTCCTGCGCTATCTGCATGCCCCGGACGTGGTATTTCCCAACGAATACGGTACGTCCTGCTTTTTGAAAAACGTGATTACCGCCCCCAATATTACAGTGGGGGACTACACCTATTACGACGACCCTGCGGACCCCACGGCCTTTGAGCAGAACAATGTCCTGTTCAACTGGCCCGAGTTTGGGGACCGCCTGGTTATCGGAAAATTTTGCTCCATTGCCAGCGGAGTGAAATTCATCATGGGCAGCGCCAATCACCGCCTGTCCAGCGTGACCGCCTACCCCTTCAACGTCTTTGGCGGCCTCTGGGCCGAGCGCACGCCGCCCCACTTCTCTCAGCTCCCCTTCAAGGGGGACACGGTGGTGGGAAACGATGTGTGGCTTGGCCGGGAGTGCGTGGTGATGCCCGGCGTGACCATCGGGGACGGAGCTATTGTGGCCGCCTGCTCTGTGGTTACGAGAGATGTGGAGCCTTACGCCGTGGTGGGGGGAAATCCCGCCCGGTTTATCAAAAAACGCTTTTCCCAGGAGCTGATTGACCTGCTCCGCCGGCTTCGCTGGTGGGACTTTCCGCCGGAAAAGCTGGCGGACTTTCTTCCGGTGCTCTGTGAGGAAAATCTGGAAGAGGTCAAGCGTATCATGCAGAACATGCTGGAGGTGTGAAAACGGGAGGAGGGCATTGCCCTCCTCCCGCTTATGTCCGGCCCCCTGGAAGTGAACAGGAAGGACGGCGCTCGTTTTTGGGAAGCTGAAACGCCGCCGGTGGAACCAGAAGGGGCAAACACCCATAGATTCCGGGAATACCCCACCGCTTCACGCACCACCAGCCCCAGGCCGCCCCCAGGTGAAAACACAGCAGGGCGCCGCCGTAGAATTTCAGCTTTCGAAGCTGCTCCGGCTCCCGGGAACAGAGGTACTCCGTGATCCCCTCGGTAAGCTGGCGGAGATTGTTGGTGGAAAAGATGGTGGCGCAGTTGAATCCCGCCGCCTGGGAGTAGGCCACCCACTGCACCGCCGTGGCGAAGAACATAGGATAAAGGGCCAGGATGGGATCCGTCTCCGCCGGAATGCGGGCAAGCAGCAAACAGGCTGCGAGGTCAATGCCCATAGCTCCCCAGCGAAGCCGCGCCATGTTCCCGGACCGCCGGAACAGCACGGCAAAGACAATTCCCGCGATATAGCACGCCGTGCCTCCCAGCCGGACCAGGACGGAGCCCCAGGTCCCGTCCAGGCCGGACACCACCAGATAGATGAGGTTGGAGGTTTCGGAGGAGCCAAAGGTCCCGCCCCGGGTCAGCAGGGCGTAAACGCCGAAGAATCCGCCCGCCGCCGCCATGGCGTGGTGGGCCCGGGTTTCGCTGCGGGTGCTCATTATGCTTCCGGCTTCACCAGAGCGATGTGCAGCTCGTCCAGCTGCGCCTGGGTCACCTCGCTGGGGGCGCTCATCATGATATCCTGAGCATTCTTGTTCATGGGGAAGGGAATGATCTCCCGGATGGAGTCCTCTCCCGCCAGCAGCATGACCATCCGGTCAATGCCCGGGGCGATGCCCGCGTGGGGGGGAGCGCCGTAGGTAAAGGCGTTGTACATGGCGGGGAATTTGGCCTTTACATCCTCCTCGCCCAGCCGCACCAGCTCAAAGGCCTTCACCATGATCTCCGGGTCATGGTTCCGCACCGCGCCGGAGCTCAGTTCCACGCCGTTGCACACCAGGTCGTACTGGTCTGCCCGAATGTCCAGGGGGTCCAGCTTGCCCTGCTCCGCCAGCATCAGGGGTTCCAGTCCGCCATTGGGCATGGAGAACGGATTGTGGCAGAACTCCAGCTCCCCGGATTCTTCGCCGATCTCGTACATGGGGAAATCCACAATCCAGCAGAAGGCGTACTGTTCACGGTCCATGTGTCCCGGCACCGCCGCCCCCAGGGTCTTTACCAGCACGCCCGCGGTCTTCCAGGCGGCGGTCTGCTTCCCGGCGGCCAGGGCCACGAAGTCGTTGGGCTTCAGGTTCAGGGCGGAGATCACTTCATCCCTGATGGGCTGGACGAACTTAGCGATGCCGCCCACGATCTCGCCGTTTTCGTCCAGGCGGAACCAGTAGGGCTTTCCGCCGGAGACCACTTCCACCTCCGCCAGGGTCTTGTCAATGAACTTCCGAGTCTCGTGGAAATCGCTGACCACCACGGCCTTGATGGTAAGAACGCCCTCGGAGGCCTGCCGTTCCCTGGTGTCGAAGGGCCCGAAGCCGCAGTCATAGAGGGCGGCGGGAGCGTCCTTCACCCGCAGGTCAATGCGCAGATCCGGCTTGTCGGTGCCGAAGTTCTCCATGGCATCCAGATAGGTAATGCGCTGGAAGGGAGCGGAGCTGGCCCGGTTATACGTTCCGTACCTGGCAAAGATGGGGGGCAGCACGTCTTCGATAACGGCGAATACGTCCTCCTCGGAGGCGAAGGCCATCTCCATGTCCAGCTGGTAGAACTCGCCGGGGGAGCGGTCCGCCCGGGCGTCCTCATCCCGGAAGCAGGGGGCAATCTGGAAATAGCGGTCAAAGCCGGAGGTCATCAGCAGCTGCTTGAACTGCTGGGGAGCCTGGGGCAGGGCGTAGAACTTCCCCGGATGATTCCGGGCGGGGACCAGGTAGTCCCGGGCCCCCTCGGGGGAGGAGGCGGTGAGAATGGGCGTGGTAATCTCCAGGAAGCCGTGGTCCGTCATGGCCTTGCGGATGGCGGAAACCACCTGGCAGCGGAGGACGATGTTGTTCTTTACCTCCGGATTGCGGAGGTCCAGATAGCGGTATTTCAGCCGCTGGGTCTCGTCGGCCTCCCGGCTGCGGTTGATCTGGAAGGGCAGCTCATTGTGGCGGCAGCGGCCCAGGACCGACACCTGGACGGGGACCACTTCAATGTCCCCGGTGGGGAGCTTGGGGTTTTTGCTGGCCCGTTCCCGGACGAGGCCCTCCACGGAGATGGTGGATTCCTTGTTGACGGCCTTGAACTGGGCCACCATCTCCGGGGTTTCGGCGACAATCTGGGTGGTGCCGTAGAAGTCCCGGAGGACGATGAAGGCCAGCTCGGCGCCGACCTCCCGGATGTTTTCCATCCAGCCGGAGAGTTTGACTTGCTTACCGGCGTCGGTAAGGCGGAGTTCTCCACAGGTGTGGGTGCGGTTTTGTACCATGATGTGTCCTCTTTCCTATTACAAATTGTTGTATTATTATATATAGATACAGTCTGTACTCGCCCTTGCGGGCGGGGGAGTCAAGGGCCCTTTGGGGCTGGTGCATTGCCCAGCTATCATCATAGCTGCAATCCTCCCCGCCCGTAAGGGAAAGCAAAAGCCCTGTCATCCCTTGATGACGAACCCCCGGTTCCTGGCATCCAGCCCCGCCTTGATGCGGTAAATCGTCGCCTTGGGGTCCAGCTTTGTCTGCTCCCCGGTGGCCAGGTCCTTGCAGGCCGCCACCCCCTCGCGGATCTCATCCTCCCCCAGGAACACCACATAGGGAATTCCCAGCTTGTCCGCGTAGGAAATCTTTTGTTTGAACTTCTTCTCCTCACAGTGAAGCTGGGACCGGATTCCGTTTTCCCGCAGCTCCGTGGCAAAGGCAATGGCGGCGGAGAGGTCTTCTGTCATGGGGAGGATCAGCACGTCCGCCGGGGCGGTGGGCAGTTCTGGGTTCAGCATGCCCTGTTCCCCCAAGACGTAGAACAGCCGGGTCAGTCCGATGGAAATTCCCACTCCGGGAAGTTGTTTATCCGTGTAATATTCCGCTAAGTTATCATACCTCCCGCCGGAACAGACGGACCCAATCTCCGGATGGTCCAAAAGCGCCGTCTCATACACTGTCCCGGTGTAGTAGTCCAGCCCCCGGGCAATGGTCAGGTCCACGGCGAAGTTCTCCGCCGGAACGCCGAAGCCCCCCAGGTACTTTACTACGGTTTTCAGCTCCGCCAGACCCTGGTCAAAGGTCTCGTTCCGCCCCTGCCACTTCTCCAGCTGGGAGAGAACGGCCTGGTTTTCCCCGTTGATGGAGATGAAGGATAGAATTTCCATGGCCTGCTCCCGGGAGACGCCCAGGTCCCCTGTGAGAATGGCCTCCACCTTCTCGGGGCCGATTTTGTCCAGTTTGTCCACCGTCCGCATGATGTCCTGGGACCGCTCCGCCAGGTTCAGCAGGGCGTAGAAGCCGTTTAAAATCTTCCGGTTGTTCACGCGGATGAGGAAACGCTGCAAGCCCAGGGCGGAGAAGGTCTTGTAGATGATAGCGGGAATTTCCGCCTCGTTGAGGATGGACAGCTTCCCGTCCCCAATCACGTCGATGTCCGCCTGGTAGAACTCCCGGAAGCGGCCCCGCTGGGCCCGCTCGCCCCGGTAGACCTTTCCGATCTGGAAGCGGCGGAAGGGGAAAGTCAGGTCGTTGTAGTGAAGGGCCACATACTTGGCCAGGGGGACCGTCAAATCAAAGCGGAGGGAGAGGTCCGCGTCCCCCTTCTGAAAGCGGTAAATCTGCTTCTCCGTCTCGCCTCCGCCCTTGGCCAGCAGTACCTCGCTGGATTCGATGACCGGGGTGTCCAGAGGGGTAAAGCCATAGAGGCTGTAAGTCTCCCGGAGAATCTCCATGATGCGCTCCATCTGCCGCTGAGGGGCGGGGAGGAGTTCCATGAAGCCGGAAAGGGTACGGGCTCAGATATGGCTGACCCTCACACACGAAAGCCGCATCACACGGAAATACGAGCTGTTTTTCAAGGCCGAGAACACACCCGTCAACATGACGAGGCTCT
>JAAWTB010000067.1 GCA_022801815.1 Oscillibacter sp.
CGGCGTGTGCACCAAGCTCATCGACCGGAACACCACCATCCCCGTGAAAAAGAGCCAGGTCTTCTCCACCGCCGCCGACAACCAGACCAGCGTGGAGGTAAACGTCCTCCAGGGTGAGCGGGAGATGGCCGCCGCCAACAAATCCCTGGGCCGCTTTCACCTGGACGGCATCGCCCCGGCCCGCCGCGGCGTGCCCCAGATTGAGGTCACCTTCGACATCGACGCCAACGGCATCGTCAATGTCTCCGCCAAAGACCTGGGCACCGGAACGGAACAGCATATCACCATCACCTCCTCCTCCAACATGAGCAAAGACGACATCGAAAAAGCGGTCAAGGAGGCGGAGCAGTACGCCGCCCAGGACAAGAAGCTCAAGGAGGAAGTGGAGACCCGGAACCAGGCGGACCAGATGGTCTATCAGTGCGAGAAGACCCTGGCGGACATGGGCGATAAAATCCCCGCCGACGACAAGGGCAAGGTCCAAGGAGCCCTCGACAAGCTGAAGGAGACCTTGAAGGGCACAGATACAGCCGCCATCAAGGCGGACACGGAAGCCCTCCAGCAGGCGTTCTACGCCGTCAGCGAGAAACTGTACCAGCAGGCCAATCCCCAGGGCGCCCAGCCCGGCGGCGACGGCGGAGCCCAGGAGGGTCAGTATTACGACGCCGATTACAAGGTCGTGGACGACGACCAGAAGAAATAAACAGCTTGATTTGTTCAATGGGACGGGGAGAGATCTCCGCCCCATTGAATGGCGTTATTCGCAGGAGGCAACATGGCGGATCAGAAACGTGATTATTATGAAGTCCTGGGCGTGTCCAAGGGCGCGTCGGACGACGAGATCAAAAAGGCGTATAAAAAGCTGGCCCGGAAGTACCACCCGGACCTGAACCCGGATAACAAGGAGGCCGAGGAGAAGTTTAAGGAGGCCAACGAGGCTTACGAAATTCTTTCGGACAAGGAGAAACGGAGCCGCTACGACCAGTTCGGCCACGCCGGCGTAGACCCCAATTTCGGCGCGGGGGGCGGCTTTGACGGCGGCTTCGACTTTGGCGACCTGGGGGATATTTTCGGCAGCTTCTTCGGCGGCGGTTTCGGCGGCGGGCGGCGGGCCAACCCCAACGCCCCCCAGCGGGGGGAGAGTATCCGCATGTCGCTGATCCTCAGCTTTGAGGAGGCGGCTTTTGGCTGTGAGAAAGCCGTCACCGTAGAGCGGCTGGAGTCCTGCGCCGCATGCCAGGGCAGCGGCTGCGCCGAGGGGACCGCGCCGGAGGTCTGCCCCGACTGCCGAGGCACGGGCACCGTGCAGGTCCGGCGGCAGACGCCCATGGGGGTCTTTGCCGCCTCCTCCCCCTGCACCCGCTGCGGCGGCAAGGGGAAGATCATCCACCAGCCCTGCAAGGAGTGCCGGGGCGCGGGCTCGGTCCGCAAGCGCCGGACCATTCAGGCCAGCATCCCTGCGGGCATCGACAACGGTCAGACCATCTCCATCCGGGGCCAGGGCAGCGCCGGGAAAAACGGCGGTCCCGCCGGGGATTTGCTCATTACCATCACCGTCCGGCCCCACGAGATTTTCCGCCGGGAGGGCACCTCCGTTCTCTGCGAGGCGTCCATCACCTTTGCCCAGGCGGCGCTGGGGGCGGAGCTGGAGATTCCCACCATTGACGGCAAGGTGAAGTACGATATACCGGAGGGGACCCAGAGCGGCACCGTTTTCCGCCTCAAGGGCAAGGGTATCCCCGCCATCAACGGCCGGGGCCGGGGAGACCAGTATGTAACCGTCCGCGTGGAGACGCCCCGGAACCTGACGAAGGAGCAGAAGGAGGCCCTGCGGAAATTTGCCGAGATCATGGGCGATGAGAATTATGAGGAGCGTAAGGGTCTGTTCGGAAAGGGGAAGAAAAAGAGGTGACGGTACATGTATCTGGCTGACTGCCATCTTCACTCCCGCGTCTCGCCGGACGCCGGGGATTCCATGACCGCTCTGGCGGAGGCCGCAGCCGAGGCGGGCCTGGACGAGCTTTGCTTCACCGACCATGTGGAGCCTATTGTCTGGGGCGGCACGGACCTGCGGGGGCCGTATGACTGGTCGGTCCTGACGGCAGAGTTTGAGGCTGCCCGGGCCGCCATGGGGGAGCGAATCAAACTGCGCCTGGGGATGGAACTGGGGGACGCCTGCTGGAACTTCGCCCACACGGAGAAGCTGCTGGCGGACGCGCCGCCTTTGGACTTTATCATCGGATCCGTCCATATGCTTTCAAAACGCTATCGCGGCCTGGACCTTTATTATTTCGATCCCAGGACAGAGGAGGAGGCCTACGACGGTATTGCCGACTATCTGGACCGGGTGAAGGTCATGGCGGAATGGGGACAGTTTGACGTGCTGGGCCACCTGACCCTGCCCCTGCGCTACCTCAATGAAAACCGGGGCTGGAACCTGAGCATGGACCGTTTTGCCGGGGAAATTGCGGAAATCTTCGCGATTTTGAACCGCAAGGGCATAGGCATCGAGCTGAACACCAATCGGGGCAATACGCCCCTGCCGGACGGGACGTGGCTGCGGCTGTATAAGGAGATGGCGGGCGAGCCCATCGTCACCCTGGGCACCGATGCCCATGCCGCCAAATTTGTGGGCTGCGCCGTCCGGGAGCGGCAGGCGCTTTTGCGGGAGTGCGGCTTTGAGAGCTTTTGCACCTTTGAGGGGCGGAAGCCCATCCAACACGCACTGTAACGGAAAAGAACAGATTTGCGGTCGAAAATCAACTTGATTTTTTGGAAAATCTGGAGTACAATATAAGCCACAAAATTTTGAACGCACGGGGGATACTACCATGAAGATTGCGCTGGGCTGTGACCACGGCGGCTATGATTTAAAACAGCATGTCGTCAAGGTGCTGGAACGCCTGGGCCACGAGGCGGAGGACTTCGGCTGTTTTTCCAAGGAGAGCTGCGACTACCCTGACTTCGGCTCCGCCGCTGCCAAGGCCGTGGCGGAGGGAAAATGCGACCGGGGCATTGTGATCTGCACCACCGGCATCGGCATTTCCATCGCCGCCAACAAAGTGAAAGGCGTCCGCTGCGCCCACTGCGCCGACTGCCTCCAGGCGGAAATGACCCGCCGCCACAACGACGCCAACATGATGGCCATCGGCGCGGGCTTTACCGGACCCAGCATGGCCGAGCGGATGGTGGAGGTATTCCTCTCCACGGAGTTCGAAGGGGGCCGCCACGCCCGCCGGGTGGACAAGATGATGGCCTTGGAGGGCTGAGCGGATTTCGAAACGATGGGAGCGCCGCTCCTGAAAAGAGGTGACGCGCATGGTGGGAACGAAAGGATACAGCAGCTACCGGGGCCGGGGGCCCAGATGGAAGATTTTATTGGCAATCTTGCTGGTGCTGGTCATTGCGGTGGCCTCCAGCGTCATCTATTTGCAGCAGTTTCTCGTCTACAGCGCCGACGGACGCCGCCAGATTAAACTGCCCTGGCAGACGGAGGAGAAGGCGCCCGCGCCGGACGGGGGACAGGAGGACCTGACGGAGCAGCCGGATGTGAATTTGATCGTTCAGGAGCCGGAGGTCCAGAAGCCGAAGGAGACGGCGGCCTTTTCCCTTCCGGCGCAGGCCCTGACGGGGTCCCTTTGGCAGGAGGCCCTGGCGGCGAAGCCCGCAGAGGCCAATGCCGTGGCCGTCCGCTTGAAGACTTCCAACGGCACTGTTTATTTCAGCGCGGCCAGCGCGGTTTCCGGAGCGGTGGAGACGGAGCTGGATACTGCTGCCGCCCTGGCTGCCGTTACGGATCAGGAGGAGCTGTACACCATCGCCAGCATGGCCTGTCTCCAGGACTTTAAGGCGGCCAATGCCGACGTGGAAGGCCGGGGGCTGAAAAACACCGGCGGCTATATCTTCTACGACGGCAACAACAGCCTCTGGCTGGACCCCGGGAAACCTTCTACCCGGGAGTATGTCTGCGCCTTGGCAAAGGAAATCGCGGAGCTGGGCTTTGACGAGCTGCTGCTCACAGATTTCGGCTATCCCACGGAGGGCAAGATTAACAAGATCAACTATAACACCGACGTACCCCTGGCCAACAACCTGGACCTGCTCCTCAGCGAGCTGAACACGGCCCTGGAGCCCTACGGCATCCTCTTGTCCGTAGAGGTGCCGGAGGCGGTCATCACAGAGGGGCCCGATGCCGTGTCCGGCCTGGATTTGACCCGCCTGGTGAGCCGGGTGGACCGCCTTTACGCCGTCACGGCGCCGGAGAAGGCGGAGACCCTTGCCGCTCTGGTGGCCGAGGCGGCGGGAGCGGAGGGCAAAACGGAGTTTGTTCCGGAGCTGGCCGCGGACAGCCCCGGGATGACGGGGAGCCGCTTGATTCTGGCAGAATAAGGGATTTTGTGTTTCAGGAAACGTCTCCCGGAGGGAAACCCCTCCGGGAGTTTTTGGCATAGGGAAACGACGGCTTGCGGGGGATGGATATGAAGAGAAAAGGGGCGGTCCTCCTGCCGCCGGAGGGCGGGACATGAGGCGCCTGGCGGTATTTGCCGGGGGCTTCTCCCTAGGCGTGTTCCTGGCTCAGTACCTTCTTCAGGACGGCTGGAGGCTGCTGGGGGCGGGGCTGGCCTTGGCATTGGGCCTTGTGTCGGCGCTTCTGCCCCAGGCGTGGCGGCGGCGGGGCGTGATCCTGTTCGCGGCTCTGTCTCTGGGCCTTGGCTGGAGCTGGCTCTGCGCCCGTCAGGTTCAGCGGCCCGCCCAGACCTTGGCGGGGCGGACGGAGTACTTCACCGCTGTCCTCTGCGGCTATGCCTCCAAGACTGATTTCGGGGCCCAGGCGACGGTCCGGCTGGAGGGCGTCCTCGGCAAGGCGGTGCTCTACGCCGGGCGGGAGCTGCTGGAACTGGTCCCGGGACAGACCGTTGCCGGACAGGCCCGGTTCAGCGACGCCGCCCGCATCCGGGACGAGGACGTCACCGCCTTCACCTCTAAGGGCGTGTTTCTCCTGGCCTACGGTCAGGGAGAGCTTACCGTGGGGGAGGGGACGCGGCACAGCCTCCGCTGGCTTCCCGCCCGGCTGGGGCGGGCCATGACGGAGCGGATTCAGCTCCTCTTTTTCGGGGACGCCGCCGGATTCCTGACAGCCATTCTCACCGGAAGCCGGGGCGAGATTTCTGAGGAAGCCTACCTGGCCCTCAGTGAGGCGGGGCTGAACCACATTCTGGCGGTGTCCGGTATGCACTGCGGCTTCCTTATGGCCCTGGCGGGTCTTTTGCTGCAAAGCCGGAAGCTGCAAGCCCTGCTGGGCATTCCGCTGCTGGCGTTTTACGCCGCCCTCACCGGCGGAAGCCCCTCGGTACTCCGGGCCTGCATCATGCTGTCCCTGCCCCTGCTGGCAATTTTGGCCCGCCGGGAAAGCGACGGGCCCACGTCTTTGCTGACGGCCTTGCTTTTGATTCTGCTGGCAAACCCCTTTGCCGCCGCCTCCGTCAGTTTGCAGCTGTCCTTCGCCGCCATGGCGGGCATCCTTTGGCTGACGCCGAAGCTCTACAGGGGATTGACCGGCGAAAAGAACCGGGGAAAAGCGTTCCGCTTCCTGGCCGTCACCATTTCGGTATCTATGGGAGCCATGGTGTTCACCGTGCCTCTGACGGCGCATTATTTCGGCGCGCTGGTGCTGATTGCCCCGCTGAGCAGCGCCTTGTGTCTTTGGGCGGCTGCGTGGGCATTCAGCTTTGGACTGCTGTCGGTGTTCGTCAGTTTTTTCTGCCTGCCCCTGGGGGCTCTGCTGGCCCTTCCGGCCTGGCTGGCGGCCAGGTATATCCTTTTTGCCGCCGGGCTTCTTTCGAAAATTCCGTATCACGCGGTCTATACGGCCAATCCCTATCTGAAATACTGGATGGCCTACGCCTATCTGCTCTTCGCCGCCGCGTATTTTGTCATGCGGGCCGGGCGGCGAACATACCTGCTGGCCTCGATTCTGGCGGTTCTGACCCTGGCCCTCACCGTCCGGCTGGGGGAGGTTCGGTACGGCAGTGACCTGGACGTCCTGATGCTGGACGTAGGCCAGGGGCAGAGCGTCCTTCTGGCCTCCCACGGGGTCTGCGCCCTGGTGGACTGCGGCAGCGCCAACAGCTGGAAGCACCCCGGGGAGACCGCCGCCCGGCAGCTGGCCGCCATGGGCCGCAAGCGTCTGGACTATCTGCTGCTCACCCACTACGACTGGGACCATGTTTCCGGCGTGACAGGACTGCTGGCCCGGCTGGAGGTAGGCGCGCTGCTGGTTCCGGAGGGGGAGGACGACGCGGGCCTCCAAGGCATGGTCCTCTCTGCCGCAGGGGCGCACGGCGTCCGCGTTCGCTTCATCACGGAGGAGGAACGCCTGGACTTCGGCAGGGGCGCGCTGACCATCTTCCCGCCCCTGGGAGAGACCGGGGACAACGAGCGGGGCCTGGCCGTTTTGGCCTCCGCAGGGGAAAATGATTTTCTTATCACCGGGGACATGGACGCCGCTACGGAGGCAAAGCTGCTGGCGGCCTATGACCTGCCGGAGATCGAGGCCCTGGCGGTGGGGCACCACGGCTCCAAATACGCCGCGTCCCAGACCCTGCTGGAGGCTCTGCGGCCGAAGACAGCCTGTATCAGCGTGGGTTCCAACCGCTACGGCCACCCCACGGAAGAGACTCTGCTCCGCCTGGCCCGGCAGGGCTGCGACATCTACCGGACAGACCTTCACGGGACCATCCATCTTGCCTGGAATCAGGAGGACCGCTATGGCTGACAAGAAAAAAGCCTCCCGGAAGGGGGCGCAAAAGCTGAAAGAGGACCTGGCCGCCGGGACCATCGGCCCCGCCTACGTCTTCTATGGGGAGGAGAGCTACCTCCGGGAATACTATCTGGGGGAACTGCGGAAAAAGCTGGTTCCCCCAGGCTTTGAGACCTTCAATGTCCACATCCTGGAGGGAAAGGACCTGACGGTCCAGGCCCTGGCGGAGATCGTGGAAGCCATGCCTATGATGGCGGAACGGACGCTGACCGCCGTTACGGATTGGGATATATTCAAGCTGGGGGAAGACCAGCGGGGGAAGCTCATTGCTTTGCTGGAAGACCTGCCGCCATACGGCTGCCTGGTCTTCGTCTACGACACCCTGGAATACAAGCCCAACAAGACGATGAAAAAGCTCTGCAAGGCCATGGAGACATACGTGGAGGCAGTGGAGTTTCCGGCGGCGTCCAGCGCGGACCTTCTGCAGTGGATTTCCCGGCGCTTCAAAGCGCTGGGGAAGGAAATCGACCGGACGGCGGCGGAGTATCTGGTTTTTACCTGCGGCGGACTGATGACGGGGCTGGTGCCGGAGATTGAGAAAATCGCCGCCTATGCCAAGGGCGGAGCCGTCACCCAGGCGGACATCGACGCGGTGGCGGACCCGGTGCTGTCGGCGGAGGTTTTCAAGCTGTCCGACGCGGTGCTCCAGGGGCAGTACGACCGGGCGGCTTCCATCCTGGGGGACCTTTTGAAGATGCAGACGGAGCCCATCATGATTCTGGCGGCTCTGGGCAGCCAGCTCCGCCGCATCTGGACGGCCCGGCTGGCCCTGGACGGCGGACGGGACCGTTACTGGCTGATGGAGCTGTGGGGCATGAAGTCCGACTATCCCGCCAAGCTCCTGGTCTCCGCCGCCCGGCGGACCACGGCGGAATGGTGCGCCCAGTCGGTGCGCCGGTGTCAGATGCTGGACCGCCGGATGAAAAGCGAGCGGGGCGTGGACAGCGCGGGAGAATTGAAGCTGCTGCTGGTGCAGCTGGCCGCCGGGAGGAGCTGAGAGAATGGAGCGTATCCGGGAAGTCATTGTAGTGGAGGGCCGCTACGACAAGAACACGGTTTCCCAGGTGGTGGACGCCACGGTGGTCACCCTGGGGGGCTTCGCCGTGTTCAACGACAAGGAAAAGCTGGCGTTTCTCCGCCGCCTGGCGGAGAAGCGGGGCCTTATTATTCTGACGGACAGCGACGGGGCGGGCTTTCTACTGCGGAACTATCTAAAGGGTGCCCTGCCCAAGGATAAGGTAAAGCAGGCCTATATCCCCGATGTGAAGGGCAAGGAGCGGAGAAAGCGCAAGGGCGGCAAGGAGGGCAAGCTGGGCGTGGAGGGCATGTCTCCCGCCGTCCTTCTGGAAGCCCTGCGCCGCAGCGGCGCCACCTTTGAAGGGGAGGCCCCGCCGCAGCGGCGGGAGGCCGTCACCAAGGCGGACCTCTTCGGCCTGGGCCTTGCCGGCGGGACGGGCAGCGCGGAAAAACGCCGGGAGCTTTTAAAGCGGCTGGGCCTTCCGGAACACCTCACCGCCAACGGCATGCTGGAGGCGCTGAATCTCCTGTTCAGCCGGGAGGAGCTGGAGGCGCTGCTGGCGGAAACGCAGGCTTTCGACAAAATTTGACAGGATTCAAAGGACAGACTGTGCTATTCTGGAGACAGAAAACACCTGCCGCTTCCGGGGGAGCGGACAGGCCGGTGAGGAGGAGAGGGATTGCGCAGGCTGTTGGTGGGAGAGGCACAATGCCGGGCGTCAAAGGCGCGTTATTACCTGCTGGAAGAGGACGCGGAGAATCCCGGAGCTTACGGTGTTCAGATCGAGCTGGATGGGGAAGAGGCGTCCGTGCCGGATCTCAGTTCCTCCCGGCAGAGAGTCCTGGAACTGGCGGACACGCTGGTTCGGGGTGTGGTGACACCGGTGGGACTGCGGGATGTGGTAGACGACTGGCTGCTGGAATAAAAACGGCAACATTTACAAATTCTATATGCAAAGAACAGCCCGTGACCGTTGAATAGCAATGGTCACGGGCTGTTCTTGATTTAATTTTCCCTTATATTTTCC
>JAAWTB010000068.1 GCA_022801815.1 Oscillibacter sp.
ACATCTCAACTTTTTTCTCGAAATTTCTTGCAAAGGCGGGCAATCTATGGTAGATTTTCAATGTAAGAGCCGTTACGGCTGGGAGGACTTCCTGGAAATCATGCGTCTGCTCCGGACCCCTGGAGGCTGCCCCTGGGACGCGGAACAGACCCACGGTTCCATCCGCCGGAACTTCCTGGAGGAGACCTGTGAGGCCCTGGACGCCATTGACCGGGATCACCCCGGAGATATGTGCGAGGAGCTGGGAGATGTACTGATGCAGGTGGCCTTCCATGCTCAGATTGAGACGGAGCGGGGCCGCTTCACCATGGACGACGTGGTGGACGGCGTGGCCCAAAAACTTGTTTACCGCCATCCCCACGTTTTCGGGACAGCGGAGGTGGCGGACAGCCGGGAGGTTCTGGTCAACTGGGAGGCGCTGAAGCGGAAGGAGAAGTCCCAGTCCAGCACCGCTGACGCCATAGAGGCTGTGCCCCATACCCTGCCCGCCCTCTGGCGGGCGGAGAAAATCGGCAGCAAGACCGCTAAGGCCGGTTTTGATTGGTCCAGTGCTCTCAGCGCCCTGGGGAAGCTGGAGGAGGAGGTCCGGGAGCTGCGGGAGGCCCTGGAGGCTGGGGCGGCGGCGGACGAGCCCCACGGCGTCCGGGAGGAGCTGGGGGATTTGCTTTTCATTACCGCCAAGGTGGCGCAGATGTCCGGCGTGGACCCGGAGGACGCCCTCCACAGGGCCTGCGACAAGTTTGACGGCCGCTTCCGCCGGGTGGAGTCCACGGCGGACAAGCCCCTGGGCGAGTATACGGAAGCGGAACTGGTGGAGCTGTGGAAGTCCGCCAAAAATAAGGAGTCTTAACACGCGACTGCGTTAAGAATATAGGATACCAGAACACAAATGATTGCAGGAGGATACCATTCATGAACAAAGCAGAACTGATCAATGTTGTTTCCGAGGCCGCGGAGGTTTCCAAAAAGGACGCCGAGACCGTTATCACCGCCACTCTGGACGCCATCACCGATGCCCTGAAGGAGGGGGAAAAGGTCCAGCTGGTGGGCTTCGGTTCTTTTGAGGTGAAGGCGCGGGCGGCCCGGGTGGGCCGGAATCCCAAGACCAAGGAGCCTATTGAGATTCCTGCCTCTAAGGTGCCTGTGTTCAAGGCCGGCAAGGTCCTGAAGGACACCGTGGGCGGCTGAGCCGGAAAAGGGTTCGCTTTAAACCGCTGGCAGGGGAACTGCCGGCGGTTTCATTTTCGGAATTTCAGGAAAGGAGGCGCTCCATATGCGCCTGGACAAATATCTCAAGGTCTCCCGCCTCATCAAGCGGCGTACCGTGGCCAACGAGGCCTGCGACAACGGGCTGGTGTCCGTCAACGGCCGTCCCGCCCGGGCCTCCTACGAGGTGAAGGAAGGGGACCGGATTTCCCTCCGCCTGGGGGCCCGGGAGGTGACGGTGGAAGTTCTGTCCGTTCAGGAGACCGTCCGGCAGGCCGATGCCGCCGCGCTTTATAAACAGCTGTCATAATCCCGTCCCTCCCGCCATATCCTGTGGACAGGGAGGGACGAACCATGAACGATTACACTGTGCCCCAAACCGCCGTCCACCGATTGGAACTGGATGGGCGGGAGAGCCTGACCGTCTCCGGCGTGGAGGACGTGGAGCGCTTTGACGAGACCGGCATTGTCATGACCACCGCCGTGGGGACGCTGGTCATCACAGGGGAGGACCTGCATATTGGGAAGCTGTCTTTGGACGGGGGCGAGCTCCATGTGGACGGGAGAATCGACTCCCTGACCTATGAGGACCAGGGGCCGGGCCGGGCCGGGTTCCTGGGCCGCCTGTTTGGGTAAGCATGGGAAGTCAGGCGGCCCGGCAGCTGCTGGTATTCGGGCAGTCCATTCTCCTGGGGCTGTCTGCCGGGCTGCTGTATGATTTGCTGCGCCCCTTTCGGGTCCGGGCGCCTCGGGTTACCGGCCTTTTGGACGGGACCTACTGCCTGGCGGTATGCGGGGCCATGTTCCTCTTCCTGCTGCGCCGGGCCGAGGGTCAGCTTCGGGGCTTTGTAATTGTGGGAGCGGCCGGGGGCGCGGTATTGTTCTTCTGCGTTTTTTCGGAGTTCCTGCGGCCTCTGTGGGCCTTTTGGGCGGATACCCTGGCCTTTTTGTGGCGTCTTTGCTGCCTCCCCCTGCGGTGGACGAGAAATTTTTATAAAAAAATGCTCCGTCGGGGCAAAAACCTCTTTTATTTTTGGCGCAAATGCTTTACAATAAGAGAAAGTGGGTACAGGCCCGGGAAAGGGGACGGCAGAAATGGCAAAGCAGCGAAAAACGCCAAAGGCGGTAAAGCTCCGCGCGGGCCTTATGACCAAACTGCTGATCGTGATCCTGCTGGCCGCGCTGGTCTGCAAAGTGTACGCCCTGCGGGAGCAGGTTTGGGACGCCGAGGCGGAAAAGGCACGGATCGCCGCCGCGGTGGAAAGCAAGCGCCAGGAGAATGATGCCCTGTCGGCGGACATCGAGGAGGGCTGCACACCTGAGAAAATGCAGGAGATTGCCCGCCGGGAGCTGGGCTGGCTTCTGCCTGGCGAGTATGTCTTTGAAGTGGGCAGCTAAGCGCCGCGTTACCCCGCGAATCAAGGGAAGGAGAAACTAGAAACCGTATGGATCCTCAGGTTGGGAGCATTCTGGAAGGCAAAGTCACCAGCATTATGAAATTCGGCGCGTTTGTGGCGCTGGAGGGAGGCGGTTCCGGGCTGGTACATATCTCGGAAATCGCCAATACGTTTGTGGAGGATGTGCACGACCACCTCCAGACAGGGCAGGCCGTGAAGGTGCTGGTCCTGTCCGCAGAAAACGGGAGAGTAAACCTCTCCATCAAAAAAGCCCTGCCCCAGCAAGAGCGCCGGGTCCCCCGTCTGCCCCGGACAGGAGCGGGCCCCCAGACCGGAGCAGGCCCCCGCCCGGCGGCCGCGTCCAGGCCCCCCCAATCCCAGTTTCAGGGCCGGGGAAAGGCCGCGCCCCTGCCTTTGTCGGGGGACCAGGACTTTGAGGACAAGCTGAAACGCTTCCTCTCCTCCTCCGAGGGGAAGATGGCGGATCTGAACCGCGGAATGGACGGCAAACGGGGGAGAAGAAGAAGATAAGGAAAACCGCCCTTGACGGGGCGGTTTTCTTCTTGGCATAAAAAGGAGCCGCACGGCAGAAAACCATGCGGCCCAAGCGGGTGGGATATTGGAAAGCTTCCTATACCAAAGTATCATACTATCCAGTTTTTGTAAATAGGAAGTTTTGCCGTATTCGGTCTTTTTTTGTCGAAAACCGCGATCCGGCGAAAAGACGAAAACGTTTTGTGAATATTAAAAAAAATGCCGCTTTCCTCTTCCCATTTCAATACAAATATGTTATATTATACAAAAGGGTTTCCGCAAAAGTCCTAACGGCCCTTTTTCACACGAAAGGAGCGATCTCGATGAAGTACACCTACGCTTGTAAGAAGGTCTCCCTCAACGATTCCATCAAGGCTTATACAGAGAAGAAAATCGCCAAGCTGGAAAAATATTTCCGGGAGGACACCACCGCGTTTGTGACATTCTCGGTGGAGAAGGACCACCGCTGCACAGTGGAGATCACCGTCCGGAGCGGCGGCGCGTTGCTCCGGGCCCAGACGGAGGCGCCGGACGGCGATATGCGCGGCGCCGTGGATGCCGCTGTGGGCTATATCGAGCGCCAGATTCTAAAGAACAAGACCCGGCTCTCCAAACGCCTGCGGAGCGAGGGCTTCCCGCCTCCGGCCCCTGTCAGCGACTTCGAAGTGGCGGAGGAGAAGGAGTTCGCCGTGGTCCGCACTAAGCGTTTCGCTGTGAAGCCCATGAGCACGGAGGAGGCTATTTTGCAGATGAACCTGCTGGCCCACAGCTTCTTCGTTTTCCGCAGCAGCGAGGACGACAGTCTCTGCATCGTCTACCGCCGGAAGAGCGGAGGCTATGGCCTCATCGTCACTGACGAGGAGGAATGAGGAGCGGGCGCTGAGCCCAAGCGTCTGAGACGCGGCATCGGCGCTTCAAGGGGGACAACGTCTGCCGGCGCATGGAACGCACCATGTTTTGACAAGAAGAGGCCCGGCGCGGAGCAATCCGCGCCGGGCTTTTTTGTCCTTAAAGGAAGGAGCGGGTTACAAAAGGGTAATGCCCGCCTTCTCGCAGCCCTCCAGGGTTTCCCGGTCCCAGAGGCTGGCCTGAACCTCGCCAATGTGGCAGGCGCCCAGCAGCAGCATGCACACCCGGGACATCCCGATGCCGCCGCCGATGGACTGGGGCAGCTCGCCGCTTAGCAGCATCTGATGGAAGGGGAGCTGCCGCCGCGCGTCACACCCGGCGGCGGTAAGCTGGCGGTCCATAGCCGCCGCATCCACCCGGACGCCCATGGAGGAGACTTCAAAGGAGCGTTGAAGCACCGGGTTCCACACGAGAATGTCCCCATTCAGCTCCCAGTCGTCGTAATCCGGGGCCCGGCCATCGTGCCGCCTGCCGGATTTCAGGGTCTTGCCAATCTGCATCAGGAACACCGTCGGATGCTCCCGGCAGATTTCCGTCTCCCGTTCTGCGGGGTCTAAGTTGGGATAGCGATCCTCCAGCTCCTGGGTGGTGATGAAGTACACGTCCCGGTCAGGCCGGAAGTCCAGTGCGGGAAAGTGGTTGCGCAGCACAGAGGCGGTGTCGCACAGGGCGCCCACAATGTCCAGGACGGTATCTTTCAAATACTGGACCGTCCGGTCCTTTTGGCCAATGTGCTTCTCCCAGTCCCACTGGTCTACATAGATGGAGTGAAGATTGTCCACGATCTCGTCCCGGCGGATGGCGTTCATGTCGGTAAACAGGCCCATTCCCTGGGGAAATTCATACCGTTTCAGCGCAAGGCGTTTCCATTTTGCCAGGGAGTGCACGACCTGCCCCTCGGCGCCTACGTCGGGGATGTCGAAGCTGACGGGCCGCTCAACACCGTTTAAATCGTCGTTCAGTCCGGTGCGGCCGTCCACAAACAGGGGAGCGGAGACCCGGTGCAGGTTCAGCCGGAGAGTGAGATTGCGCTGAAAGTCCTCGTGGATGAGCTCGATGGCCCGCTGGAGCTCGTTGTTGCTCAGGGGCATTTTGTAGCCCTGGGGGATGGTGAGTTTGCTCATGTGATAAAACCAGTCCTTTATGTCAAAATTCGAAAGGCGCCGCCGGTTCTGCCTGTCCGCCAGGCTTTCGGGGAGCGTTAAAACGCTTGGGGGTCACAGGTTTCCCTCCAGAAGAAGGAGTCCGAGGCGGAGACGGCGAAGGGTCTCCTCCTTGCCGAGAATGTGGCAGATTTCCACCGCGCCGCCAGGGGTCACCTGTTTGCCTGCCGCGGCGATGCGGACGGGCCACATCAGCGTGGCGTTTTTCACGCCCAGAGTTTCCGCCAGATGGATGAGGCAGTCGTGAACGTCGTCCTGGGTCCAATCCGTCAGGGCTTCCAAGGCGGGAACGGCGGCGTTCAGCATCTGCTTGGAGATCTCGCTGTCGGTCTTGGATTTCTTGTTGGTAAAGAGGGAGACGTCATAGTCGGGAAGCTGGTCGAAAAAGTCCACCTTCTCTGGAATATCCGTCAGCTTTTCGCACCGGGCCTGGAGCAGGGCGGCCACGGCGGCGGCGTCAATGGCCGGGTTCTTCACCGATTTCCGGATATAGGGCTCCGCAGTTTTGGCAAAGTCCTCCGGCGTCATGGCCCGCAGATACAGCGCGTTGAAATAGGTCAGCTTCTCCATATCGAAGATGGCGGGGGACTTGGAAATGCCCGCAATGTCGAAAGCGTCCACCAGCTCCTCCAGGGAGAAGACCTCCTGCTCGCTGCGTTCTCCCTTGGGGGCCCAGCCCAGCAGCGCCACATAGTTCAGCACAGCGGAAGTCAGGAAGCCTCCGGCAATCAGGTCCTCATAGGAAGGGTCCCCATGGCGCTTGCTCATCTTGTTGTGCTGGTCCCGCATGACGGGGGAGCAGTGGACGTAGGTGGGGATGTCCCAGCCAAAGGACTCATAAAGCAAGTTGTATTTAGGGGCGGAGGAGAGATATTCGCTGCCCCGGACCACATGGGTGATGCCCATAAGGTGGTCGTCCACCACGTTGGCAAAGTTGTACGTGGGCAGACCGTCCCGTTTCAAAAGCACCTGGTCGTCCAGGGTCTTGTTCTCCACGGTGATGTCTCCGAAAGAGACGTCGTGGAAGGTGGTGGTTCCCTCCTGGGGAATGCGCTGGCGGATGACATAGGGCATCCCCGCCAGAAGATTGGCGTCAATCTCCTCCTGACTCAGGTCCCGGCAGGGGTCCACCGCCCGGTCAAAGCTGCCGCTGTCCTCCTCGGACTCGGTTTTCTCGCAGAAGCAGTAGTAAGCCGCGCCCTTTTCCACCAGGAGCTTTGCATACTTTCCGTAAAGGTCCCGGCGCTCCGACTGGATATAGGGCCCCACAGGGCCGCCCACGTCGGGACCCTCGTCGTGGGTCAGGCCGCATTCGGCCATGGTGCGGTAGATGACGTCCGTGGCGCCTTCCACCAGGCGGCCCTGGTCCGTGTCCTCAATGCGGAGAATGAAGGCGCCGTGGTGGTGACGGGCGATGAGCCAGGTGTAGAGGGCGGTGCGAAGATTGCCCACGTGCATGTAGCCCGTGGGGGAGGGGGCAAAGCGGGTGCGGACCGTTCCCTTGGGGATGCGGCCCTCCATGTCTTGGAAAAAGCGGCTGTCGGTAGCCATAGGGTGACCTCCATATCAAGCCGGGGAACCCGGCGGGTTTGGCGAATAGATATTGCCATTATCCACGCTTTGGGGCAAAAAGTCAAGGGGACCCGCCGGGAAATCCGGCGGGACCCTTTGGAACCTGGATGAACAGCCGGCGCTGGACGGCTGGGCGTACAGGTTCTTCCATCAGATGGTGTTCAGGAAGCGGAGAAAGGCTTCTTTGCCCTCTGCCGTCCGCTTGTAGACCCCGGCGTGCTCCAGCACTTGGGCGAAAACCAGGCCGGTTTCCTTCTGGACGATTTCCAGGGCGTTCTCCGCCGTAATCGTATAGTTGGGGACGAAGGACTCCGCCCAGGCGGCGTGCTTGGCGGTCCGCTGGTCCGCCCGGAGGTCCCGTCCGCTGACCAGCCCCTCCGCCACCGCCGCCAGCTCCTCCTTCAGCCGGGCGGGGAGCACCGCCAAGCCCATGACCTCGATGAGGCCGATGTTTTCCTTTTTGATATGGTGCAGTTCGTCGTGGGGATGGTACAGGCCCAGAGGGTACTGTTCGGTGGTCAGGTTGTTCCGCAGTACCAGATCCAGCTCGTATTTCTCCCCCCGCCGCCGGGCGATGGGCGTGATGGTGTTGTGGGGCACGCCGTCCGTCTCGGCGAAGATGACCGCCGCCTCGTCGGTGTAGGTCCGCCATTTGCCCAGAATCCTGTCCGCCAGCTCAATGAGCCGGTCCGGGTTGTCTGCAGAAATCCGGATGACGGACATGGGCCATTTTACGATGCCTGCTTCCACGTCCTCAAAGCCGGGGAAGGCAAACGGCGTTTCCACAGGGGCCTTCTCCATGGCGAAGGTGTACCGTCCGCCCTGGAAGTGGTCATGGGCCAGGATGGAGCCGCCCACAATGGGCAGGTCCGCGTTGGAACCCACGAAGTAGTGGGGGAACTGCCGGACGAAATCCAGGAGCTTGCCGAAGCAGGCCCGGTCAATTTTCATGGGGGTGTGCTTCCGGTTGAAGCAGATGCAGTGCTCGTTGTAATAGACATAAGGGGAGTACTGCAAAAACCAGGGAGAGCCGTTGATGGTGATGGGGACCACCCGGTGGTTCTGCCTTGCGGGGTGGTTCACACGGCCGGCGTAGCCCTCGTTCTCCAGGCAGAGCTGGCAGCGGGGGTAGTTGGAGGCGGGAAGGTCCCGGGCGGCGGCAATGGCCTTGGGGTCCTTTTCCGGCTTGGAGAGGTTAATGGTGATGTCCAGCTCCCCGTACTCCGTGAGGGCCTTCCACTGCATGTCTTTGGCGATGCGGTCCCGGCGGATGTAGTTGGTATCCTGGCTGAATGTATAGTACCAGTCTGTGGCGGCCTTGGGGTCCCGGGCGCACAGGGTCTGGAACATCTCGATCACCTGGGCGGGGCGGGGAGTGAGGCGGCCCATGATTTCCGTGTCGAAGAGATCCCGGTAGACCACGGAGTTTTCCGCCAGCACGCCCCGCGCGTGGGCGTCGTCCAGCAGCTCCTCCAGCACGGGGGCCAGTTCCAAGCCGGCTGGGTCCCAGGTATGCTCCGGTTCCGTATAGCTGTCCAGCTTTAACGCATCCAGGATGGTGTTGATGGCCCAGGTGCGCTCATATGCGGCGATAAGGCCGGCGTGTTCCGCGTAGTCCGCCAGCTTGGCAATCGCTTCGTTTACCATGATTTTGCTTCCTTTCTGCCTTTACAAAAGCCTTTTGTAAACCGTCAGGCCACCACCACGCAGCCGCCCTGGGGCCGGACCCGGAGCACATGGCACATGCCGGGGCCCAGCAGGGCCTCCATGCCGGAACGGAAGGCGTCCAGCTTTTCCAGGGGGACAAAGGCCTGAATCGTCCCGGCGAAGCCGCCGCCGTGGACCCGGATGGACCCGGTTCCCTCCAGCAGCTCCCGGCCGAAGGCCAGGGCCAGGGGGATGGCCTGCTG
>JAAWTB010000069.1 GCA_022801815.1 Oscillibacter sp.
TATCCGCGGTGCCACCTGATTTACCTCCCCGTCTGACCGGGGGCGGTCACCTTCAAGGCTCCAACAAGCCCGTGTGAGGTAACGATCACAACTCGCCGCGCCTACTGCCAAGAAAGGGAGATTTCCCGGGTTCAGTTTGGGGCTGCGGAGTGTTCTTCACGGGGGTTCTTTGCGCGGGGTTTCCACTGTCCCCCGCTCACTGGAGCGGAACGCCCCCGGTACTTTTCTCCATCAACGCCGTTTGCCTGATTGATTTGTTGTATAAAAGCATACACCCGGAGCGGGACGGCTGTCAATGGAGAAACCAACAAAATACAGGCGGGATTGCTGTCATATTTCTGCTATATTATATGATGTCTTATGATAGAGAAAGAATTCGCTGTTGTATGATGTCAAAGGAAGCGCAGACCCCGAGGACTGGCGCCGGATTTTATAAAACGCGGGTTTATCTACAGGGGGCCCGGTCCCCGGACCGGGCCATTTCCCCTTATTTGCCATTCCTCCATAAAAGGCTTACGCTTCCATATGCCGCCCCAAAAAGGCCGCGATGGTCTGGGCCAGCTTGTATTCCGCGTCTCCGGTGGCGACGCCGGGGGTAGAGCCCACAAACAGCACCATGCCCAGCAGGTCCCCCTCGGAGAGAATGGGGGCGGCTACGTTGGTCACCAGTTTGTCGCTGCCGTCGCAGACGGGAATGGGGTCCCCCTCGCCGCTGTATTGGTAGATGCGGCGGCTCTCCATAATCTGTTCCAGATCGGAGGTGATGCGTTTGCCCAGCAGCTCCCGCTTGCCGCCTCCGGCCACAGAGATGACCGTGTCCCGGTCGGTGACGGCGCAGATGCAGCCGGTGGAGCGGCTCATAGTTTCGCAAAGCTGCCCGGCGAAGTCCTCCACGCCGCCCAGCAGAGAATACTTTTTAAAAATCACCTCGCCGTCCCGGCTGGTGTAAATCTCCAGGGGGTCGCCCTCCCGGATACGCATGGTGCGGCGAATTTCCTTGGGGATGACCACCCGTCCAAGGTCGTCGATCCGCCGCACGATTCCAGTTGCCTTCATATCGAAAAACTCCTTTGAAAAGTGATGGTTGTTATGTCACTCTGGCAAAAGCTAGTATCCGCTGTTTTTCCAGGCTTATGCCGGTATGGGGCTTGGTGATGTCTGGAAATAAATTTTATCCGCTCTAAACTAGGGCTTGTTTGAAAATTGTCAACACGCCCAAACAGAGGGCCTTTTTCTGTCATACACCGTTAAATTTTCTTGTCATCCGTCAGGATGCCTGCAAAAATTTGCCTTGTCTTGCAAAAAAATTCCTTGCTGTTGGGCATATCGCCAATTATCAAACAAGCCCTAGCGGGCCCCCCGGCAGCCGGAGAATGGCGCTGCCGGGCTGTCACGCAAAAAGGACGGCCGCCGTCCTTTCCCATCGGGCGTTTCCCTTCCGTGTCTGCGCTTTGGCCGGCGAAAAAAGAGGGCCCGCTTTTCTATAGAAAAGCGGGCCCTTTGGCATGCAGTTTTCTCATTCGCCCATGGGCGCGCCGCACTGGGGGCAGAACTTGCTGTCGGACTCCGCGCCGCAAATGGGGCACTTCTTTCCGGCGGGGGTCTCGCCGCCCTCCTCGGCGGACTCTTCCTTCACGGGCTTGCTGGCCTCCAGCTCGGCAATTTTGGCCTTGCTGGCGTTGACAGCCTCTACCGTCTCCCGCACTGCGTCGGGGATTTCGCCCTCGTATTCGCTGACGAACCACTCGCCGATGGCGCGGTAATTCTTGTCGATTTCCTTCTGCTCCCCGGCGATGGCCATGTTGAGCTTCACCAGCTCCGCAGCGTCCTTGGTTCGGTCGGCGGCCTTGTTGGCCACGTCTTTTGCCTTGCGGGTCAGTTCATCGAGATTAAACGCCATTGTTGTTGTACCCCTTTCCTATTTTGAACCTGCATGCAGGCTCTGCATTTCGTTGCTTTGTAGACTGCAAGACCTAGTATAGCGGATTCTTTTTGGAAACGCAACAGGATTTTCCAATGTTTACAGTTCCTTTTCAATCGGGCCCTCAGCGGTCCTGCTGGGCCTTCAGTACCGACGCGTCGGCGGCGCCGATCTCGTAATCATACTCCACGCCCCCGGCCCGGAACTCGATTTCATAGACCCAGAGGCCATCGTCCCTGTCCAGTTCGCACTCTATATAGCCTGCGTCGGCGGCGGAGAGTCCGGCGTGAGCCAGGGCGGCGCTTTTGGCGGCCTCCTCCCCAATGAAGCTCTCCGGCTGTTGGGCTCCGGCGGCAGGGCGGGCGGCGGTCTCCTGCGCTACCTCCAGCACGGCGCTGGTGGCGGCGTCAATTTCATAGTCATACTCCGTACTGCCCACCCAGAATTCGATTTTATAGACCTGGCGGCCGTCCTCCCAGTCCGGCCTGCATCGGACAGACTCGGCGTCGGCGGCGGAGACCCCGGCGTGGGTGAAGGCGGCGGCTTTGGCGGCCTCCTCGCCGGAGACGGCGGGCGGCAGGGCGGCGGATTCCTTCGGAAGCTGCGTCCCGGCGGAGGCCTGATTTCCGGCGGCAGGGACCTGCCCGCTGCTGGGGGCTTCGGGAACCGGGGCGTCCTGAACGCTCTCCAGGATGTCGGGTGCGCCCTCCAGCACCTCGCCGCTGTAGGCGGCAATTTTATACGTAAAGTCCCCCAGGACGGGGTGGTGGAGGACTACCTCGTAGTGGGCGGGGGTCTCGTCCAGCTCCGGATTCGTCTCGGCGGTGACGGAGTCCACAGCCAGGGTCCCGGCGTATTCCTCGGCAAGGTGGGCGGCGAGGGAACGGCCGATGGGCAGACCCGGCGCACCGGCCTCCCAGAGCTGTTCCAGCTCCTCCGTGGAGAGGGCGGCCAGATCGTCATAGGCCAGGGGCGGGTTGAGGGCCTGAATCTCCTCAATCAAGGCGGTCTTGCCGGGGGAACCGCTGGCGGCGGGGGGATTGAGAGGCTCGGAGACGCCGCCGGGGGCGTTTTTGGGGCCGAACATCTGCCAGAGCTGAAGGCCCAGCACCAGGGCCAGCAGGGCGATGGTGGCCGCCAGCAGCCAGCGGGTGAGCCGGTGGTCGTGCTTTTCAGGGGTCATGGGATTCACCGTCCTTTATGGAATGGCGCTAATATAGCGCGGCGCCGGGGGAAGGTCCGGTGATCGGCGGAGGGCCCGCCTCACGCGGAGCGGATCACGTCCTTGTTTTTCATAAAGTACTCCACGCCGGAGTACAGGGTTGTCAGGGTGATGACCCAGCCGCAGGCCGTGTCGGCCCAGGAGATATAGCGGTCCCAGGGCATGGCGGTCAGAGCTCCCCCGGCCTGGTAAGCCGACAGGGCGGGCCCCATCAGCAGCATTGCCGCGATGCACACCATGGTCGCGGCGGTCTTCACCTTCCCGGACCACCCGGCGGCGATGACCCGCCCGTTGTCCGAGGCGATCATCCTGAGGCCGCTGACGGCGAACTCCCGGGTAATCACAATCATCACCATCCAGGCGGGCATCCGGCCGCACTCCACAAACCACAGCATGGCCGCCACCACCAGAATCTTATCCGCCAGCGGGTCTGCGAACTTGCCGAAATCCGTCACCAGGTTGTACTTCCGGGCAATCTTTCCGTCCAGCAGGTCCGTCAGGCTGGCAATGAGGAAAATGGCCAGGGCCGCATAGTCCGCGCCGGGGAAGCCCCAGTACAGCACCGCCAGAAACACCGGCGTGAGAATGATGCGGAGCATGGTCAATTTATTGGGCAGATTCATAGGTCCTCCTTCTCCGGATAGGTCTTGTCCTTCCAGTACCACCATTTCAGCTTGGCCGGGTCCCGGTTCTTGTGGTCCGCGCAGTATACCGCCGCCCGCCAGACGTACAGGGCGCAGCGGTCCTCCTGAAAGCCCTTCATCACGCATTCCCGGAGATACAGTTCCTCCGGGTCCCGGCCTTGGAGATCCGAAATCTCCCGGATGCCCAGGGCCTCCATGACGGCGGCGGTGCGCTCCCCCACGCCGGGGATTTCCGTCAGGGGGCTTCTCCGCTTCCCGGCGGGGCTCATTCCAGCCGCTCCCCGGTAAGCTCGCCGTCCATCACGCCGGTGAGGCGGACCGCCACAAAGTCTCCCGGTTCCGGCGCCTCCTCCGCCGTGAAGTAGATGCGGCCGTCAATCTCCGGGGACTCGGCATAGCTCCGGCCGTAAAACATCTGGGCCTGGCCGTCAAAGCCCTCGCAGAGGACTTCCCGCTCCTCCCCCAGGATGGATGCGTTGTATTCGTCAATGATATCGGACTGCACGTCCACGGCGATATCCGCCCGGCGGGCGGCCTCTTCGGCGTCCGCGTGGTCCATCTGCGCCGCCCGGGTCCCCTCCTCTGGAGAGAAGGGGAACACCCCAGCCCGCTCAATCTTCTGCTCCCGGAGGAACGCGCACAGCTCCTCGAATTCCGCCTCTCCCTCGCCGGGGAGTCCGGCAATGAGGCTGGTCCGCAGGACCAGGCCGGGGATTCTCTCCCGGAGGGTGCGGAACAGCCGCCGGATGGATTCCTTGGTATCCCGGCGGTTCATGGACTTGAGGATGCTGTCGTTGCAGTGCTGTATGGGAATATCCAGATAGGGCAGAATCTTCGGCTGTGCGGCAATGGTGTCGATCAGCTCCTCCGTAATCTCGTCGGGGTAGAGATAGTGGAGACGAATCCAGTGGAAATCCAGCTTGGCAAGCTCCCGGAGCAGAGCGGCCAGCTGGTGTTTCCCGTTCAGGTCCGTGCCGTAGCGGGTGATGTCCTGGGCGATGACCAGCAGCTCCTTCACCCCGGCGGCGGCCAGCTCCGCCGCCTCGTCCAGAAGCTCCCCCATGGGGCGGCTGCGGTATCTGCCCCGGAGGGAGGGGATGACGCAGTAAGCGCAGTGGTTGTCGCATCCCTCGGCAATCCGGAGATAGGCGTACCAAGGGGGCGTGGAGAGGATGCGGGGGCCGTTCTGGGGGGCGGTGTGGATATTGCCCAAATGGCAGGGACGAAGGTCCAGCTCCATGACCTCGGAAATTGCGGCGGCGATGTCGCTATAGCTTCCGGTACCCAGGATGCCGTCGATCTCCGGCAGCTCCGCCAGCACGTCGGCTTTGTAGCGTTGGGCCATGCAGCCGGTGACCAGGATTTTCTTCAGAGTCCCGGCCCGTTTCAGCTCCGCCAGATGGAGGATGCTGTCGATGGCCTCCTCGCAGGCGGAGGCCAGGAAGCCGCAGGTGTTCACCACCGCCGCGTCGGCCCCGGCGGGGTCCGGGACGATTTCGTGGCCTGCGGCCTGGACCAGGGACATCATCTGTTCGCAGTTTACCTGGTTCTTGGCGCAGCCAAGGGAGAGGAAGTATACCTTATAGGGCATGGGGGCCTCCTTTGCTTCCCCCCTGCCAGGGGGGAGGGGTTTTTTTCCGGCCCTTCGGGCAGGGGGGGATTTCAGCCATGATGATGGCTGGTTCATTGCACCCCCCATTTTCTCTTTTTCTTCCAGAAGAAAACGAGAAAACGGGCCGTGCACGGTCCAAAAGAGAAAAAGAAGGATCGCCCCTGCGGGGGGACGTGGGACGGGGGTCGCGCAAAAGGTGCTTCCTCCGGGTACGCATGTCTTCTGCCCGCGGCGTAGTTTGAGCGGGGGTTTTGGTGGTTGTCGAATGGACCAGCTCCTCTTTCCGCTGCCGCTAATCTGGTGGTAGGGGGTGGATATCCGCCTTTTTCCGGGACTGCCTTTCTATCGATAGACCACCCTGTGGGGCCTGACCCCCTGGTCAGGCCATTCTCCAGGAATTGCCTTTCTACCGATAGAACACCCTGTAGGGGCCGCCGCCCTCGGCGGCCCGTTCTCCCGGAACCTCCATGTTTCCCATGGCCCGTTCCTCAGGGTCCACCCTTTTATCGGTAGGCCATTTCCATAATGGGAATATTCCGGTAGACCGGAAAATTCTCTTTGTGGGGCCTGACCCCCTTGGTCAGGCCATTCCCTCAGGGTCCCCTCGCCATGTGGGGTCGTCGGTAATGCCTACTAAATAGTCTGTGGAGACATGGAAATGCTCCGCCAGAATTACCAGCTTGTCAATGGTAGTACTGCGCCCACCACTTTCCAGCATGCTGATGGATTTACTTGTAAGCCCTAAAATCTCCCCCAATTGATGCTGGGTAAGACCCTCCGCTTTCCGAAGTTGATAAACCCTGTCTTTCAATAAAATGACTGTTTTCATAAAAACCTCTTGACTATACCTTTAAGTAGGATTATAATACTACTTAAAGGTATGCTGAATAGGAGGATGCAATTATGTTTGATATCTTGACGGCACTTCAATATGGTGACCTCACCAGCCTGCGGGGCAAGATGCCCATGGAAGCGCCCTATACGATTGCAGAGGAGCGCATTCTGCGCCGGCTGAACGCGCTGGAGCCAAAGGCGGCTGACGATTTCCAGCATGAAATACAGGCCTTGGCCCTGGAACAGCGGGACGCGGCTTTTCATAGCGGCGTCCGTTTTGGCGCACAGCTCATGGTACAGTTGTTAGAAGATTTTTAATCCTCTTGCATCTCCTCCCCCAGCTGCCGCCAGGCCGCTCTCACCTGGCTCCAGGAAAATCCCCTGCGGAGCAAAGCGCTGGTCAGCCGCCGCTTCTCCTTCTCGTCGGGGGTCCGCCCCCGGAGCTTGCCTTGCAAAAACGCCTCCGCCTGCCCGCCGCCTTCGGGAAGCTCCTCCAGCGCGTCCTCCCACAACTCCCGGGGGACGCCTTTTTCATAGAGCTTTTCCCGGACCCGGGCGGGGCCGTAGCCCAGCCGGGAATAGTGCCGGACCAGGGCGGCGGCGTATTCCGCGTCGTTCAAGGCCCCGATGGCCTCCAGCCACTCGGCGGCATACCGGGCCTCCGCCTCGCTGGCCCCTTTTTCCTGAAGCTTCCGCTCCAAACATAGGCGGCTCATGGCCCGCTTGCCGATGAGACTTGCCGCCGCCGCCCGGGTATTGGAGATTCCGGCGGCCTCTTTCAGCCGCTCCAGGGCCGCCTCGTCCAGCTGGTCCCCGGAGCGTAGGCCAAAGTCCAGCAGTTCCTGCTCCGTGATTTTCAAGCAGGCCCCGTCCTCCAGGAAGACCAGGATGCGGCCCTTCTTGTGCTTGGATGCCTCAATCCGCTCTACCCGCATAGTCAGTCGGATTCGCCGGAGTCGTCGAAGTCGTCGGCGCTGACGTCCACCGCCCGCCCGGCGGCCTTGGCGGCGGCCCGGGCCTGGTTGCTCATGAGCTTGTCGAAGTTCTTGCGGATGTCCGCCTCCAGCTGGTCCCGGATCTCCGGGTTTTCCTGGAGGTACTTCTTCGCCGCCTCCCGGCCCTGGCCGATGCGGGTTTCGCCCATGGAGAACCAGGAGCCCGCCTTCTGCACCAGATCCAGCTTCACGCCCAGGTCCACGAGCTCGCTCTCCCGGACGATGCCCTCGCCATACATGATGTCGAACTCCGCCTCCCGGAAGGGGGGCGCCATTTTGTTTTTCACCACCTTGGCCCGGGTGCGGTTGCCAATGAGTTCGCTGCCGTTTTTGATGGCCTCCACCCGCCGCACGTCGATGCGGACGGAGGCGTAGAACTTCAGCGCCCGGCCGCCGGTGGTGACCTCGGGGTTGCCGTACATGACGCCCACCTTTTCACGGAGCTGGTTGATGAAGATGACAATGGTATTGGTTTTGCCGATGGCGCCGGTGAGCTTCCGCAGAGCCTGGCTCATAAGCCGGGCGTGGAGGCCCACGTAGCTGTCGCCCATCTCGCCCTCAATCTCCGCCCGGGGCACCAGGGCGGCCACGCTGTCCACTACAATCACGTCAATGGCCCCGGAACGGACCAGGGCCTCGGTAATCTCCAGGGCCTGCTCGCCGGTGTCCGGCTGGGAAATCAGCATATCCTCCACCTTCACCCCCAGGGCGTGGGCATAGGTGGGGTCCAGGGCGTGCTCTGCGTCCACGAAGGCTACCTCGCCTCCCCGCTTCTGGGCCTCCGCTACCACGTGAAGGGCCAGGGTGGTCTTGCCGGAGGACTCCGGCCCGTAAATCTCAATGATGCGCCCCTTGGGGAGCCCGCCGATGCCCAGGGCTACGTCCAACGCCAAAGAGCCGGTGGGAATGAATTCCACGTTTAAAGCCGTCCGGTCCCCCAAGCGCATGATGGAACCCTTGCCGTACATTTTTTCGATCTGGCTCATAGCGCTGTCAATGGCCTTCTTTTTGTCCGCCGCCGGAGCCGCGGTAGGCAGGGGCGCTTTCTCTTTTGCCATGCTGCTTTCCTCCTGAATCGTTATATGGATCGTATTTGAATTAGAACTCCTCCGGCTCCCGGGGGAAGATGGCGGCGCAGAGGATGTAAGCGATGATGCCGCTGCAGCCCATGGCGGTGAAGACGATCCAGGCCAGCCGCACCAGGGTAGGGTCCAACCCGAAATACTGGGCGATGCCGCCGCAGACTCCGTCCACCATTTTGCCCCGCTGGATCTTGTAGAGTCTCTTTTCCATGACGTTCCTCCTTAAATTTCCTGGCAGAGGGTGCCCAGCACCACTCTGGGAATGCTGTTCCGGTCCTTGACCAC
>JAAWTB010000070.1 GCA_022801815.1 Oscillibacter sp.
CTCTTCCACCTTCTGCCGGAGCTCCAGGGCTTCCAGCTCCGTCTTCTCCCGGAAGCGGCGGAGGTCGTCCTTGGCAAAGGCGGCGTAGACCTCCGCCCGTTTCGCCAGGCGGCGCAGGTCCTCGTTCTCCTCGGCGGCCTTGGCCAGCAGGTCCCGCAGGTCCAGAGCGGCCTGGACGGAGCGGACCACGTCCACGGTGAAGGCGGCGGTGAACAGAATCGCCAGGGGGTCCACGCACAGGTCGGGGACCCGGGCCAGCAGCCGGGCGATGGGAGGATGGACAAAGCGCACCAGCAGGATGGAGAAAAAGCCCCAGGCAATGGAGCTGGTAAGGCAGATGTGGCCGTTGAGATTGCATTTCTGGCTGCTGTAGTCCCAGTAGCGGACCTTGAAAATCCGCTCCATCACGTCGCCGGTGACGTACTCCAGGGCCGTGGCGGCCAGCATGCCAAAGAGCCAGACCAGCCGGAGGTCGCCGGCCACGGGGATGGTGGCCAGCAGAATGATGATGGCCCCGGAGCCGTAAATGGGCAGCAGGGGGCCGTGGAGAAAGCCCCGGTTCACCCAGCGCCGCTGGCAGAGGGAGACGTAGCAGGATTCCCAAATCCAGCCGCAGAGGCAGTAGAAGAAAAACAACAGGACCCATTGGCCCGTGGTGTAGACGTGCATTCGCTCACTCCTCTTGTAAATGGTCCAGCAGTTCCCCGATGATCTGGTTGGAGACCAGGAAGCCCCGGGGGGTCAGCCGCCAGCGGGAACCCTCTTGAACGGCGTAGCCCGCCGCCTCGCAGCGGCCCAGAAAGGGCAGGAGGGAGGGGAAACGCTCTTCCGCCATGTCCAGGCCCCGGACGAGGCGAAGGGACAGCATCAGCCGCTCCGCCTCCCGGTCCCGGGGGGTCATGGTTTGGTCCTCTGCCAGGGGCGGGCGGCCATGGAGGAACGCCCCCAGGTCCCGGGCCCAGGCGTACCGGCGGCCCCGGAAATCGGAATGGGCCCCGGGGCCGAAGCCGGCGTACTCCCCCAGGGTCCAGTATTTCAGGTTGTGCCGGGACTCCCGGCCGGGCTTGGCGAAGTTGGAGATCTCATATTGCCGCCAGCCCCGGGCCTCCAGGAAGTTCACGGCCTCCAGGTACATGTCCGCCTGGACCTCGTCCCCCGGCAGGGATTCCCGGCGGGCGTAAAGAGGCGTGCCCGGCTCGGCCTTAAGGCCGTAGCAGGAAAGGTGTTCCGGGCACAGCGACCCGGCGGCGGCAAGGTTCTTCCGCCAGCGGGGAAGGGCCTGCCCCGGCAGGCCGTAGATGAGGTCCAGGGAGAGATTGTCAAAGCCCGCCTTCCGGGCGGCCTCCACAGAGGAACGGACCTGGGCCATGGTGTGGACCCGGCCGATGGCCCGGAGTTCGCTGTCGCCGGCGGACTGCATCCCCAGGGAGAGGCGGTTGAACCCCGCCCGCCGGAGGGCGGCGAGATCCGCCGGATTCTGGGCGGAGTCCGGATTGGCCTCGAAGGTGATTTCTGCGTCCGGGGATATGGGACAGGCGGCAAAAACCGCTTCCAGCAGAGCAGCCAGGCGGCGGGGGCCCAAATAGCTGGGGGTACCGCCGCCGAAGTAGACGGTGTCCGCCTCATAGCCGGAGAAATCCGTCTCCGCCAGCTGGGCCCGGAGGGCGGCGGCGTAGGCGTCCATGTCCTCCTCCCGGCGGGGGAGAGAATAAAAGTCGCAGTAGACGCACTTCTGCTTGCAGAAGGGGACGTGAATGTAGATGCCCAGGGGTTTCATCATAAAAGGACTCCTTTTCTGAAAACACCGGAGTTCAGGAATCTTCTCTGTACAGCTCCAATTCCCAATTTATGATTGATTATACCACGCATTTCCGCCGCCGGCAAGAACATCAGGAACCCGGCGGAGGCGGGAATATTTCCGCGCCCTGGGGGCAACACTATGGAAAATCCAGAATGAAAAGAGGAGGTTTTCCATGGACATGTCTCCCAAGGAGTACCAGGCCTACGTGAAGCAAAAGTCCAAAAAGTCCCCCATCGTCAAGGACGTGGCCCTGGCCTTTGCCATCGGCGGGGCCATCTGCGTGCTGGGCCAGGCCATTACCAACGGCTGGTCCGCCGCAGGGCTGAACAAGGAGGAGGCGGGTACCGCCGCCTCCTGTACGCTGGTGTTTCTCTCCGCCCTGCTGACAGGGCTGAACCTTTACGGCAAGCTGGCCCGCTACGGCGGGGCGGGGACCCTGGTGCCCATCACCGGCTTTGCCAACGCCGTGGTGTCCCCCGCCATCGACTTCAAGAGTGAGGGCTTTGTCACCGGCATGGCGGCGAAGATGTTCACCGTGGCGGGCCCGGTCATCGTCTTCGGCACGGTGGCCTCGGTGCTGTACGGCGTGATTTTACAGCTCTTCCGTCTCTGAGGGCTGGGGCAGAAAACCGTCCATGCCTTGGCATGGACGGTTTTGCGTTACTTGCCGCCGCTCCGGCTCATGCGCTGGGCGGCGAAGATGTTCTCGGTAATCCGGTCCTGATCCGCCTCGTTCAGCTCCAGGAACTGACAGCCGTACTCAAAGGGCGCGTCCTCGTGTTCAATGACCCGCAGCACCTGGCAGTACATGATGGAGGGGTCCCGGTCCTCCAGCAGCTTCACAGTCAAAAGGAGCTTGTCACCTTCCCAATAGCGCTGCTCCGAGACGATGCGGGCCCCGCCCACGCTGATGTTCCGCAGGCGGCAGGGGAAATCCCCGGCGTTCCGGCCGCTGAACTTGCTGACGCTGGCGGGCAGGTCCGTGTCCAGGCGGAAGAAGGCCCGGTCATTGCCCACCCGGGCAACATACAGGTGGGACACCAGCCAGATGTGCTTGGGCATAGGGGAGATGAAACCCTCCATATAAACGGCCTTGCGGAGCCGGTCGTGATAGCCCCGAATATGGACGGGAAGGGCCTCGGTCTCCGAGAGGTCCTTCAAAAGGGGGACGTCCAACTCGGAATACTGGTGCAGCTCCGCCGTGTGCCGCTGGGGGTACATCAGCTTGGCCACAAAGAGCATCTGCCCGTCCTTGGTGGTCACCTCCACCCGCATATGGGAGTAGACGGATACGTCTTCCGAGTCCTGGGCGGGCTTTGAAGGCGGGGGCGGGGGGGCCTTTTCCTTAAAATGATCAAACATTCCCACGGTGGTTCTCTCCTATGCTGTGATTTGAATCAGCGGATTTTCCGGGCTTCCACGTAGTAGCGCTTATCCTGGGCGTGGCCCATGGAGAAGGTTTTCCGGGGCAGCACGCCGTCGGCCATGACGGTCTTGAACAGCTGCTGCTTGCCCATGGCGGGCAGCTTGAAGCCGATGGCGCCGGCCTGGCGGCCCAGGCGGTCCGTCACCTCGCCGCCGTGGATGTAGTCGATTTCGCCGCCGTGGTCCTTGACATAGCTGTCCAGAAACGCCTGGAGGGTCCCCACCGCCAGCTGGACCCGGGGCTTTGGCACGGTGAGGAAGCCCTGGCCTCCCGCGTGGGTGTAGGCGATGACGTGGCCCTCGCCCTTACCCTCGTAGGCATCGGGGTAGTAGGTCTTGAACGCCGCCAGCATCTCCTCCGGCTCCACGCCGAAGACACAGCGGTGGATGGGTTCGAACTGGAGGGCGCTGTCGTGGTTGTTCACCACCTCCACCAGGGCGTACCGGGCGGGAAGGGAGGCCCATTCATGTTCTGGGGTAACCTTTTTTTGGTCCTCATAGCACTGCTTGGCGGTGGCCAGGGAGTGGTTCCCGTCGCCCACGGCGAAGAGCAAGGGCGGAACGTCCTTCATGCCGTACTTCCAGGCCTGCTCCTCCGCCGAGCAGAGGGCCGCCAGGGCGTCCGCCGTCTCATCCATCTGGGCGGCGGTGAGCTTCCAGCCGGTGATGGAGCCGCCGCCCTGCTGGAGGTCGAACCGGTACAGCTCCTCCATCTCGCCGGAGGCCCGGGTCAGGGGTTCGATGACGGTTTTATTGGGGTCGTCGATGAGGAGCATGACGTGGGGCAGCTCAATGGGCGCGTCCCTGCGTACCTTCACCCGGGGAGGGATGCGGGAGAGGACGGTGCCCTCCGTGGCCCGGATGAGGGCCCCGGAGCCGGGGGTGAAGTCGTACTGCTCCAGATCCACCATGCCCAAAAGCCCGTGGCGGATTTTCCCGTCGGACTGGACCCGTTCAATATAAATCAGGCTCCCCTCCAGCGTCTCGAACAGGCCGCTGTCCAGATATTGGCCCATGGCGGCGTTGACGGCGGAAATGCGCTCTTCCACGTCCGGGGCGTTCAGCCCCGCCTCGGGGAGGATGAGCCGCAGGGTGGAGGGGGCGTTTCCTACCGTGTCCTCCACCGCCTGCCAGTACTCGGGCTGGGAGGTGAACTGGTCGCAGGCCACCACGGCCCAGCGGGTCATGTCCGTGCCCTTTTTGGGCAGGAGGACGTCGGCGGGGTAAAAGCCCAGCTTCTCGAATTTCGGATTCATGTCGGGTCTCCCTTCCTACTTATTTTTTTCGCAGTTCCCGAAGGACCATTACGGCAATGGCCCCCAGGCAGATTAAAAGCAGAGGCAAAGCCGGAGCGGCCAGGATCAGCAGGGGGCCTTTGAAAATTTCCCAAAGAGCGCCCCGGAAAAAGGCTAGGTCCATGCCCGCCTTACAGGGCGGCCTTGATGGCGGCCAGCAGATCGCTAAACTCCTCATAGGCGGGGAGCTCGGGGTAATCCTTCTTGATCTGCTCGGTGCTCTTGAAGAGGAAGCCCGCCTTGCTGGCCTGGATCATCGCCAGGTCGTTGAAGCTGTCCCCGGCGGCGATGGTCTCGTAGCCGATGGACTGGAGGGCCTTGACGGTGGTGAGCTTGGACTTCTCGCAGCGCATTTTATAGCCGGTGATTTCGCCGCTGTCCGCAACCTCCAGGGTGTTGCAGAAGATGGTGGGCCAGTTCAGCTTCTCCATCAGGGGCTTGGCGAACTGCTCAAAGGTGTCGCTGAGAATCAGCACCTGGGTGGCGGCCCGAAGCTCGTCCAGGAACTCCCTGGCTCCGGGGAGGGGGTCGATTTTGGCGATGGTGGCCTGGATTTCCTTGAGGCCCAGGCCGTGCTCTTTCAGGATGCCGAGGCGGAAATTCATCAGCTTGTTATAGTCCGGCTCGTCCCGGGTGGTGCGGCGAAGCTCCGGGATGCCGCTGGCCTCGGCAAAGGCAATCCAGATTTCGGGGACCAGAACGCCCTCCATGTCAAGACATACGATATTCATAGCATTTCTCCTTGGTGTTCCATAATTTGGGAACCATGTCGCTCTGCTTGTAGTATACCAGAGTTCGGGGCGGTTGTCACCTTTTATTTCGCCTGGGGGACGGATTGCATCTGAAAGAAAAATATGCTACACTTCAAGTACCGTATTTTAAAAGTAAGAAAGAGGTAACGACTATGGACTTCCAATCCCTTTCCGCCGCGCGGTACTCCCTGCGCAAATTTGCCCCCCGGCCTGTGGAGCAGGAAAAGCTGGATCTCATCCTGGAGGCGGGACGGAACGCCCCCACCGCCCACAACTATCAGCCCCAGCGCATCTTCGTCCTCCAAAGCCCCGGGGCCCTGGAGAAGGCCGATGCCTGCGCCGGGTCCCATTTCAACCCTCCGGTCATCCTGGCGGTGGCCTACGACCCCGCCGTCTCCTGGAAGCGGGAGTACGACGGCAAGGACCACGGAGAAATCGACGCCGCGATTGCCGTGACGCAGATGATGCTCCAGGCTGCGGACCTGGGGCTGGGCACCACCTACGTCGGCATGTTTGAGCCGGAGAGGCTTTTGGCGGCCTTCCCGGAGATGGCGGGGACCCGGCCCATCGCCCTGCTGCCCCTGGGCTACCCGGCGGAGGGCGCCCATCCCGCCCGGCTCCACACGGACCGCAGACCCATGGAAGAGCTGGTGAAGTACCTGTAAGCCCCGCAAAAGGCGGAGGCTGCCCTGATGGCAGCCTCCGCTTTTTTACCGCCGTCTTCTGGAACCCCGGTAGACGCCCCGGCGGCCCCCTCCGGCGGCGCTGCGGCCGTACCGGCTGCGGCGGCGGACGAACAGCAGCCTCCAGCCGCCCAAGAGCACAGCCAGAACCAGAACCACAGCCAGCCCCGTCTTGGCGGCGGACGTAGAAAAGAATTCCTTCACGTCCCGCCAGAGGACCCGGATGCGGGACGCCTCCACACTGGTGAAGGCCAGCAGATCCACCTCCGTCAAAGCCTCCCCGTCCAGGGTGATGGTCATGGTGCCCAGGGTGTCTCCTTCGGCGATGGGGGCCTCCGCCGGGTCGGCTGTCAGGACGACGGTTTTTTCCAGCTCCTCCAGACCCACGCCCTTGGGCAGCAGCAGCTCCACCGCCCTGGCCGGGCGGAGGGTCACGTGGTCCACAGAGGAGAGGGACACCGGGGCCTCTCCGGCGGCGTCGTCCTCTTTTAAAATGGTCTGATAGGAGAAGTTGCTGAAAGCCCAGTTGTAGAGATTGTTGGTTTCGCCGAAGCTGTAGGTCCACCAGGTTCCGTCCTCATGCTGGACCCGTTCCGCCCCCAGGATGACGCAGAGAAGGTCCATGCTGGCGTGCTGGGCCGTGGAGACCAGGCAGTGGCCCGCCTGGGAATGGGAGCCGGTTTTCACGCCGTGAACGTCGGCGTTGTAGTAGTCCCGGCCGCTGCGGATAAGGAAGTTTGTGTTGTTGAGCTGGCGTTCCTCCGAGGTGTTGGTGGCGGGAACGGTGTGGGTGCTGGTGTCACAGATGCGCATAAAGTCCGGGTACTCCAGCGCCGCCCGGGTGATAAGGTACAGGTCCCAGGCGGAGGTGTAGTGCTGGGAATCGTGGTAGCCGTGGGGGTTCATGAAATGCGTATTCTCACAGCCCAGCTCCTGTGCCTTGGCGTTCATCTGGTCCACAAAGCTGGGGACGGAACCGGCGATTTTCTCCGCCAGAATGGCACCCGCCTCGTTGGCGGAGACTACCATCAGGCAGAAGAGAAGCTCCTCCACCGTCAGCACTTCCCCTGCCTCAATGCCGGCGGTGCTTCCGTCGTCGGCCAGTCCCTCCAGCGCCGTGGGGGTAGCGGTGATTTCCTGGCTCAGCTTCAGCCGCCCCTCGTCTACGGCCTCCAGCACCAGAAGGCAGGTCATAATTTTGGTGAGGCTGGCGGGATAGAGCTCGTCATGCTCGTTGAGACCGTAGATGACCGCCCCGGTCTTTTGGTCGATGAGCAGGGCGGCCTTGGCCTGAATCTCCGGGTCCGGCACCCGGGCGGCCCCGGCGGGAACGCCCAGCTGTCCCGCCAGCAGCAGGACCAGGAAAAAACTTATAAAAAAGCGCGTTGTTTTCATGTCCATCCCCCAATATCTGTGTTATAATAGGCATCGGCCAAGGGCAGAACCGGCGGCGGAAGGCCGCCGTTCGATGATTTCCCCAACAGTATACCAAAAAAATCGGAGGAACGCAACCATGGAGACGCGCCGGAAAACCGCCTGGGGCGAATGGGTCCTGCTGGGTTTGACAGGGCTGTTTTTGTGCCTTCTGTTGGGGCTGTTTCTCCAGGACCGGGCGGCCATGGCGGCGCCTGCCTCTGCAGAGACGGCTTTGACGGTCCCCGTGGAAGAGGTCCGGCCGGACCCGCTGCCGGTGAACCTCAACACTGCGGACGCGGAGGCGCTGACTGCCCTTCCCGGCATTGGGGAGGAGCTGGCGGCCCGGATTGTGGAGTACCGGGAGGAGCACGGGCCCTTTAAAACTGTGGAGGATTTGACGGAGGTTCCCGGCATCGGTCAGGGAAAACTGGCGGCGCTGGAGGGACTTGCAGCAGTGGAGGAGTTGGAATGAAAATACTGGTGGTGGACGATGAGCGGACCCTGGTAAAGGGCATTAAATTCAACCTGGAGAACGAGGGCTATGAGGTGGAGTGCGCCTATGACGGCGCCGCCGCCGTGGAGCTGGCCCGGGAGGGGAAGCTGGACCTGGTCATTTTGGACCTGATGATGCCGGAGGTGGACGGGCTGGAGGCGTGCATGCGCATCCGGGAGTTTTCCAACGTGCCCGTCATCATGCTCACTGCCAAGAGCGAGGACGCGGACAAGCTGATGGGCTTTGAGTGCGGGGCGGACGACTACCTGACCAAGCCCTTCAACATTCTGGAGCTGAAGGCCCGAGTCCGGGCCCTGCTCCGCCGGGCCGCCGGGGTCCAGCGGAGCAGGGGCAGCATTTTGACCGCCGGGGGCATCACCCTGAACACGGAGGAGCGCTCCGCCGCCCGGGGGGAGACGCCTGTGGATCTCACCGCCAAGGAGTACGACCTCATCGAGCTTTTGATGCGCAACCCCCGGCGGGTTTACAGCCGGGAGAACCTGATGAACGTGGTCTGGGGCTACAGCTACGCCGGGGACTACCGGACGGTGGACGTGCACATCCGCCGCCTCCGGGAGAAGCTGGAGGAGAACCCGGCGG
>JAAWTB010000071.1 GCA_022801815.1 Oscillibacter sp.
CACACACACACCAAAACACACACACAAAACCTAAAATTTTAAAACCAGGTTTCGGCCATTGTGGTGATGAGCAGGGCGTGGGGGTAGCGGAGGCACCGCTCCCGGCACGCCTCCAGAGTGCCGACGCCCGGAGGACAGGCCCAGCTTTTGCCGTACTGCGGACACTCTGTCCGGCAGATGTGCCGCACCCGGTCGGAAAAGAGCAGGTCGGAGGTCTCAAAGAATTCATATTGCACGATGGGCAGCGCACACAGCTGCTGCGCCAGCAGTTCCCGGTCCATATGGATATCCCCTCTCATTGGTTTGTCAGCCCAGTATAGCACAAAACCCGCCGCCGCACAACGCATGGAACCGCAGTTTTCCGCATAGAGATGTATCAAAAGAGGGGGGGAGTGTCCAGATGACGATTCACGTGGTGCAGCCGGGGGAGACATTGTACAGCATAGCGGGGCAGTACGGCGCGGACCCGGAGCTGCTGCGCCAGGCCAACGGCGTGCCGGAAAACAGCGCCCTGGCCGTGGGGCAGACGCTGGTGATCCAGCATATCCAGGCATTTCACGTGGTGCAGCAGGGGCAGACCCTGGCCTCTGTTGCCCGGCAGTACGGGATCAGCCGGCGGGCGCTGTACCGCAATAACTACTGGCTTTTGGGGAAACCGGCGCTCCAGCCGGGGCAGACGCTGGTCATTGCCTACAGCGCGGAAAAGCTGGGCGGCATATCGACAAACGGCTATGCCTATCCCTTCATTGCGCCCCGGCAGCTGGGCGCGGTCCTGCCCTATATGACCTACGTCACGCCGTTTACCTACGGCATTACCGCCCAGGGGGGCCTGCTGCCGCTGGACGACGGGCGTATCCTGTCGGAAGCGGCCCGGCTGGGGACCGCGCCGCTGATGCATCTGTCCACCCTGACGGAGGACGACAATTTTTCCAGCGAGCGGGCGGCGCTGCTGCTGTCGGACCGGCAGCGGCAGGAGGAGCTGATCGCGCAGATGGAGGCGGTAATTGCGGAAAAGGGGTACCAGGGGGTAGATGTGGATTTCGAGTACATCCCCGGAGCCCAGCGGGAGGCGTACGCAGCCTTTGTTGCCCGCCTGCGGGAACGGGTCGCGCCGCTGCCGGTGCTGGTGGCGCTGGCCCCGAAGACCTGGGCGGACCAGCCGGGACTGCTCTATGAGGGCCACGACTACGCCCTGCTGGGGGCGGCGGCGGACTACGTGCTGCTGATGACCTATGAGTGGGGATACACCTACGGCCCGCCCATGGCGGTGGCACCGCTGCCCAACGTGCGGCAGGTGGTGGAGTACGCCCTCAGCGAGATTCCACAGGAGAAAATCTATCTGGGTATCCCCGATTACGGCTACGACTGGCCGCTGCCCTACCGGCGGGGGGAGACCAGGGCCCGGTCCATCTCCAACCAGCGGGCGGTGGAGATCGCGGTGGAGCGGCGGGTGGAGATCGCCTTTGACCAGCGGGCCCAGAGCCCCTGGTTCCGCTATACGGACGGCGGGGTGACCCATGAGGTCTGGTTTGAGGACGCCCGGAGCATGTCCGCCAAGCTGGGGCTGGTGAGCGAGTACGGCCTGCACGGGGCCGGGTACTGGAATCTGATGCGGCCCAATCCCCAGGGGTGGACGGTGCTCAACGCCCTGTACGATGTGGAGGAGGCATAGCGGCAAAAGCAACAAAAACCCGGATGTCTGATCCACTCAGGCATCCGGGTTTTTCGAACTGTTGTCAGTCAGCGGGGGAGAACTGGTCCTTGCCTACGCCGCACAGGGGGCACTCAAAGTCGCCGGGGATGTCCTCCCATTTTGTGCCGGGAGCGATGCCGTGATCGGGATCGCCGACAGCCTCGTCATACTCATATCCGCAGACGCTGCAAACGTATTTCATAAACAGGGGCTCCTTTCATTTTCATAGACGACCCTAGTATAGACCAAATGCTGGGGGCATAAATGAACAAATTGTAAACAAATCCATGGGCCGTCAGGACAGCTCCGCCTGGCCGGTATACAGCTGATAATATTTGCCGCCCTGGGCGATCAGATCGGCGTGGTCGCCCCGCTCGATGATCTCGCCCTGCTCCAGGACAATGATGGCCCTGGCGTTGCGCACCGTGCTCAGCCGGTGGGCGATGACAAACACCGTCCGGTCCGCCATCAGCTGGTCCATGCCCTTCTCAATGAGCTTCTCCGTCCGGGTGTCGATGGAGCTGGTGGCCTCGTCCAGAATCAGCACCGGGGGATTGGCGCAGGCCGCCCGGGCGATGTTCAGAAGCTGCCGCTCCCCCTGGCTGAGGCTGCCGCCATCCCCGGAGAGGATGGTCTGATACCCCTGGGGCAGATGGCGGATGAAGCCGTCGGCCCCCGCCAGCTTTGCCGCGGCCTCCACCTCCTCATCCGTGGCGTCCAGGCGGCCATAGCGGATGTTGTCCGCCACGGTGCCGGTGAAGAGGCGGGTATCCTGAAGCACCACCCCCAGGGACCGGCGCAGGGACTCCTTGGCAATGTCCTTCACGTCGATGCCGTCATAGGTGATGGTTCCGCCTTGGATTTCGTAGAAGCGGTTGATAAGGCTGGTGATGGTGGTTTTCCCCGCGCCGGTGGAGCCCACGAAGGCAATTTTCTGCCCAGGCTTGGCGAAGAGCGAGATGTCGCGGAGGATGGTCCGGTCCTCGTCGTAGCCGAAGACGACGCGGTCAAACCGCACGTCTCCCCGGAGGGGAACCAGCGTTCCGTCGGGCTTGAGCCAAGCCCAGGCATTGGTGTTCCGATGGACCCGGGTGAGGGTCCCGGCCTCGTCCTCCGCCGCCCGGACCAGGCGGACCTTGCCCTGGTCCTCCTCCGGCGGGGTCTCCATGATTTCAAAAATGCGCTCCGCTCCGGCCACGGCGGAGAGGAGGGTGTTCACCTGCTGAGAAATCTGCGTAATGGGCTGGCCCACCTGCCGGGAGTACTGGAGAAAGGCCGCCAGGCCCCCCAGGTCGCCGTTCCGAATGGCTAAAAGCCCGCCCACGCAGCAGGTAACGGCGTAGTTGATATAATTCAGGTTCCCCATGGCGGGCATCATCATCCCGGCGAACATCTGCGCCCGGGTGGCCGCGTCGCGATAGGACTCGTTCCGCTGCCGGAAGCCCTCCCGGGCCTCCTTCTCATGGTTGAAGACTTTGATGACCTTCTGTCCTTCGATCATCTCCTCAATATAGCCGTTGATCTCCCCCAGGGCCTTCTGCTGGTCGGCGAAGTACCGCCGGGAGCGAGAGCCGATGGTCTTCACCACCGCCAGCATTAACGCCAGGGTGGCGAAGGTGACGAGGGTCAGCGCCGGGCTGAGGACCAGCATCATGACAATGGTGCCGGTAAAATTCAGCGCACAGGAGACAAGGCTTCCAAAGCTGTTATTCAGAGCCTCGGAGACGGTTTCGATGTCGTTGGTATAGCGGCTCATCAGCTCGCCGTGGGTGTGGGAGTCGAAGAATTTCAGGGGCAGATCCTGCATCCGGCTGAACAGGTCCGCCCGGATGTTGGCCACGGCGGTCTGGGAGATGTGGACCATCATGCGGCTGTAGCCGAAGGAGCAGACCGCACCCAGAAGATAGACTAGGGCCATGACCGCCAGCATCTTGGCAAGGCCCGGGAAGTCGCCGGGGAGAATATAGTCGTTGATCAGCGGCCGGATGAGGTAGGACCCGCCTACGGTGCAGGCGGAGCTGACCACCAGCAGCAGCGCCACCAGGGACAGGTGGAGCTTGTAGCGGCCCAAATACCGCATCAGCTTCCCCAGCGTGGCCCGGATGTTCTTTGGCTTGCGGAAGCCGCCGCCCGGGCCGCCGGGGCCCTGGGGGCCGTGTCCATGTTTAGCCATCCGTGCTTCCTCCTTCCTGCTGGGACTGGCAGACCTCCCGGTAGATGCCGCAGGTCTCCATCAGCTCCTCATGGGTCCCCTGGGCCGCGATGCGCCCGCCGTCCATCACCAAAATCAGGTCCGCCTCCTGAAGGGAGGCCACCCGCTGGGCGATGATGAGTTTGGTGGCGTCCTTTAGCTCATGGGCGAAGGCCGCCCGGATCTTCGCGTCCGTGGCGGTGTCCACGGCGCTGGTGGAATCGTCGAGAATCAGCACCTTGGGCTTCTTCAAAATCGCCCGGGCGATGCAAAGCCGCTGCTTCTGCCCGCCGGAGACGTTCACGCCCCCCTGGCCCAGGTCCGCATCCAGGCCGCCGGGCATCCGCTCCAAAAACTCGTCGGCGCAGGCGGCCCGGCAGGCGGCCCAGAGCTCTTCCTCCGTCGCCTCCGGGTTGCCCCAGAGGAGGTTTTCCCGGATGGTGCCGGTAAACAGGGTGTTCTTTTGCAGCACCATGCTGACAGACTCCCGGAGGCGCTCCATGGTATAAGCGGCCACGGGCTTCCCGCCTACGGAGACCGTACCCTTGTCCGCCTCGTAAAGCCGGGGAATCAGGGAGACCAGAGAGGTCTTGCCGCTGCCGGTGCCCCCCAGGATGCCTACGGTGGAGCCGGAGGGGATGCGGAGGCTCACATCCTCCAAAATCCACTCGGGACTCCCGGCGCTGTACTTAAAATACACGTGGTCAAACGTGATGGACCCGTCCGCCGGACCGGCGGGAAGGCCGTCCTTCCCGATCTCCGCTTCGCTGTCGGTGATGGCGGGCGTCTCGCTGAGGACCTCCGCCACCCGCTTGGCACAGGCCACCGTTCGGGTCAGCATCATGAAAATCATGGAGACCATCATAAGGGACATCATGATCTGGGTGATATAGGTAAAGTAGGTAATGAGCTTCCCCGCCTCCAGGGAACCGGCGTAGACCATCTGCCCGCCGAACCACATGACGGCAATAATGGTCCCGTAGACAATCAGCATCATAATGGGCATGTTGATGACCACCTTGCCGAAAGCCCGGAGGGAGGTGTTTTTCAGATCGTCGTTGCGCTGGCGGAACTTCTCCCGCTCGTGGTCCCCCCGGACGAAGGACTTCACCACCCGGATGCCCGCCAGGTTCTCCTGCACCACCAAGTTCAGCGCGTCGGTCTTCTCCTGGAGAGAGCGGAAGAGAGGCCCGGTGGTCACCAGCAGGACAGATACCACCGCCGCCAGCAGAGGCAGGGCCACCAGAAAGACGCTGCTCAGCTGAAGGCTGATGCGGACGGAAAAGATAAGGGCGGCCACCAGCATCACCGGAGCCCGGACCATTAAGCGCATGGACATCATCAGGGACATCTGCAAATTATGCACATCGTTGGTCAGCCGGGTCACCAGGGAGGCGGTGGAAAACCCTTCGATGTTGGAAAAGGCGAAGGTCTGGATGTGGTCGTACTCCGCCCGGCGGAGGTTGGCCCCGAAGCCCATGCCGGCAATCGACGACGCTACCGCCGCTCCCAGGCCAAACAGCAGGGAGGCCACCGCCAGGACAATCATAAGCCCCCCCTTTCGCAGAATAAAGGATTGGTCCCCATTGGCGATGCCGACGTCCACAATGTCGCTCATCACCAGGGGAATCAGCAGCTCGAACACGGCCTCCATGGCGCTGCACGCCACGCCCGCTGCAATCCACAGGGCATAGGGCCGGGCATGGGGCCAGAGTTTCTTGGTCATACTTGGGCATCCTCCTTGAGATTTTGAATCACACGGTTCAGAAGGGACAGCAGGGCCTCCCGCTCCTCCTGGGAAAAGCCCCGGACCATGGCTTCCTCCGCGTCCAGGAAGCTCTGCTGGAAGAGTGTCTGCTGTTCCGACCCCTTCTCCGTCAGGGTGATCCGCCGGCGGCGGGCGTCGCTGCCGCTGACGGAGCGGCGTACCAGGCCCTTTTCCTCCATCCGGTCCAGCACGCCCCCCGCCGTAGAGGGCTTTACCCGGAGGTAACCTGCCAGCTCGTGCTGGGGGACCTGCCCGCCGTGCCGCTGAAGGTAGAGAAGGACATGGGCCTGAACCGGCGTCACATCGTACAGGGAAACCCGGGCGTCCATGGCAGCCTTGGCCATCTGCGCCGCCCAGCCCAGGGTGGGACCCAGGCATTGGAGGCAATCGTTCATCGTCAAGCTCCTTCCCCGTCCCTGATGGGACAAGATCGTTAGTACACTGATTATTAGCACGCTAAATATTAGCATAGGCTAACGCCCCTGTCAAGAGGGGAATCCTGGATATTTTTTGAACGTTTTGTAAATATCAGGGAACAAAATTTGTCGGATGTAAACAAAGTGTGAAGCTTAAAGAAAAGCCGTTGACAATTGAGGGACCTGCCGCTATGATAAACCCAACAAGCGGAAAACGCTTGCTGACCCCACCATTTTCCCTCTCCTTTCTCTATACCATACAGGAAAGCGGGCTGTCCTTTTGGGCGGCCCGCTTTCCTGTTTTCTGCCCCGCTACTGCGGAGGGTTGTCCAAATCCAGGATATAGCGCTCATAGGCGTTGATCACCGTGGTCTCCCCCCGGTGGAGGACCCGGGGGATCTGAAATCCGTAATTGACATGGACGTGCCCATGAATCAAATAGCTTGGCCTGTACTTGTCCACCAGGTTCAAAAGGCTCTCAAAGCCCTGGTGGGCATAGTCCTCCCCGTCCCCATAGCCCAGCATGGGCGAGTGGGTCAGCACAATGTCCACGCCTCCCGCCCGCCAGAGGCGGTACCGGAGCCGCCGGATGCGGCGGGCCATCTGGGCCTCCGTATACTGGTGGGGCCCGCCGCTGTACAGGATGCTTCCCCCCAGGCCCAGGATGCGAAGGCCCTTTACCGTCACCAGGCGGTCCTCCACACAGTCGCAGCCCTCCGGGGGGTTCCGGTCATAGGTCTTGTCGTGGTTCCCGTGGACATAGAGCAGGGGCTTTCCCGTCATGGTCACCAGGAACGTGAGATATTTGGAGCTCAAATCCCCACAGGAGAGAATCAGGTCCACCCCGTCCAGGCGGCCCGGCTTATAGTAATCCCACAGGTATTCGCTCTCTTTATCGGACAGCAGCAGCAGCTTCACAGGATAGGATCCTCCTTTTCCGGGGGAATCGCGTCCCGGTAGACCCCCTGGAGCCGGACCAGGGACCGGGCCATGGGCAGCAGGTCCTCATACCGGGGAATCTGGCCGTGCACGCAGTCCAGCAGGGTATCCATGTGGAGAATCTTATCCGGCGCGGCCTCGGGGAAGGGCTGAACGGACCCGTCGATGATGCCCCGGCGGAGGATGCCCGCCAGCTGGCGGATCCCGGCGGGGAGATCGTCCCCCAGCAGGATGTCCACCGCCCGGACGTCCATGCCCCACCAGTAGTTCACCGCCTGGCCCTCCGGAGCGGCCAGGGCCTCCCAGCCACCCTCCAAAACACTGCGGATCAGGTTTGTGTAGACGTTGCCCCAGTGCCAGTAGGGAGAGACCAGGGAGTGGAACCGCCCGTTTTCAATGCGGCACAGGCCCCAGGGCTCCCGAATGCGGTCCGGCGTGGGAATGTCCCGGTTGGAGATGAGGGAGACCCCCTCCCAGGCCAGGGCGTCCATGGCGTCCTCCTCCACGCAGGACCAGCGGAGGGTGATCTCCGCCCGGGGATTTGTCAGCTGGGCCCCCAGGGCGAAGGCGTTGATGCTGGCGGGAACGCCGAAAATGGGATTGCTGGCCACGTACCCGATGCGGCCGCTGCGGCTCAGAGCCCCGGCGATGGCCCCGGCGATATACTTCGCCTCATAGATGCGGCTGTAATAGGTGCGGACCCCGGCGTAGGGCATGGAGACGGAGCAGTTCAGGATACGGACCTCCGGATGCTTCGCCGCCGTCTTCCGGCAGGCCCCGATCAGCGGCGGCGTGATGGCAAAGATCAGCTGGGCCCCGTGTTCGATGGCCGTTTCCATGGCGGCCTCCGCCTCTTCCCCGGGGTGGACGCCGTAGAAAACCTCCGTTTCCACCCGGCCTTCCAGCACCGTCTCCAGGTACTCCCGGCCCAGGTCATGGGCCCGGGCCCAGTCGCTCTGCTCCGGCAGCTGGTCGCTGACAAAAGCCACGCGGAGCCGCCCCAGCTGCTTGGGCCTGAAGATGCGGCCCAGGAGGTTTTCCTCCTTGGCCTCCGGCGTCTCCGTGCGGACGGCGATGGGCCCGGAGAGGGCCTTGATGTCCGGCCAGACGGCCTTGACGCTCTTCGAAAGCTCCGCCTGGGGTAGGGCAATCAGATCGCCGAAGCTGTAGACCTTCAGCCACACCAGCATGGCGTCCGCCGTCGTAATGGGCAGCTCCCCGCCCCCCAGCTTTAAAAACGGCTCCTGGAAATAGGTATAGCCCGCGGCGAAGCGGCGGCGCTCGTCCTCTGTCCAGACGTGGTCCGGCTCATAGCCCAGGGCTTTCTGGAGCTTGACAAAGCTCCCCGCCCGGGTGAAGCGGGTTCGGTACAGCTTCGTTTTGGGAAAGGACTGCATAAAGTCGTAATAGGCCGCCACCGCCGGCTCCTCCGTCCA
>JAAWTB010000072.1 GCA_022801815.1 Oscillibacter sp.
CTCGGCAAGACCTCTGACCAGCGCAGAGCCATGCTGCGTCAGCAGGTCACGGATTTCCTGGACCATGGGAAGATGGAGACCACTGTCACCCGGGCCAAGGAAATCAAACCCCTGGCTGAGAAAATGATTACCCTGGGCAAGAAGAGCGACCTGGCCGCCTACCGGCAGGCTATGAGCTTCATCACCCGGGAGGATGTTTGCAAGAAGCTCTTCAAGGAGATTGCGCCCACTTACGCGGAGCGTAACGGCGGATACACCCGCATCATCCGCACCGGCATCCGCCGGGGCGACGCCGCAGAGACTGCGGTGATTGAGCTGGTGTAAACCAAGGATAAAAGCCCTTTGTCATGAGGACCTAGGCTCATGACAAAGGGCTTTTACTCTTCGTGATTTTTCCAAGGAAAATCAGCTGCATCCTGCGCATACTAACCTCAAAGAAATAAGGGGGAGTTGCGCGATGGTAAAAAAAATAGTTCCGGTTTTTCTGCTGGCAATCCTGACCGCACTGTGCCTGACGGGCGGAGATGCGGTGCCTGCAGAAGGCGGAGCGGAGATTCCGGCGGGGGAGAAATATGTGGCCCTGACCTTTGACGACGGCCCCCGACGGTGTACTACGGAGCGTTTGCTGGACGGCCTGAAGGAGCGGGGGGCCAGGGCTACCTTCTTTCTCATCGGCCAGCAGATTGAGGATAACGCCGATCTCGTGGCCCGGATGGCGGAGGAGGGCCACCAGGTTGGCAACCATACCTGGAGCCACCAGCGGCTGGACAGCGTGCTCCCGGATGCGGCGGCCCAAGAGGTGGCCCGGACGGATGCGGCGCTGGAGGCGCTGCTGGGGGAAGGGGAATACTGGCTGCGGCCCCCTTACGGCCAGGTGGCGGAGGGGGCGGATTTTGACGTGCCCATGGTGAAGTGGTCCGTGGATCCCCGAGACTGGGAGAGCCGGGATACCGGGAAGGTGACCCAGGCGATTCTGGACTGTGTCAAGCCCAACAGCATCCTTCTGCTTCACGATATCTATCCCACGTCGGTGGAGGCGGCGCTGCGGGTGGTGGACCGTCTCCAGGCGGAGGGCTATTGGTTCGTGACGGTGGAAGAGCTGTTATGGCTCAACGGCGTGACGCCGGAGCCAGGGCGGATGTACCGGACGGGAAGGGGATAAGAGAATTTCCCAGAGAGCGGCAAAAATTTGTTGACAAAAGGGGGCGGGATATGCTATGATACTATCCGTGTTCAAGAGACGGCGCCTTCTTGTGGAGAGATGTCCGAGTGGTTGAAGGAACCGGTCTTGAAAACCGGCGGCGCGCAAGTGCCCGTGGGTTCGAATCCCACTCTCTCCGCCAACTTTTACAACTGCATCACGATACGCGGAAGTACCCAAGTGGCCGAAGGGGCTCCCCTGCTAAGGGAGTAGGCTGGATAAAACCGGCGCGAGGGTTCAAATCCCTCCTTCCGCGCCAGCTCAGGGATTCCCCTTACCGCTCCGTTTCCCGCCCCCAGGGCGGAAAACTGCGCCGGACGGGGAATTCCTTCGCTTTCAGCCGTGAACCGCTTTGCTGGGTTCACGGCTGATTTTTTTAGACGCCGCGGCGCTTCGCTGGCGACGGTTTGGGTGGGTGAGAAGATTTTGGCGGGCGGTTTTATGGGAAGGTCCAATATGCGGTGGCGGGAATGGGGGATTTGACTGGTTTTTTGCTGCGGGATTCTTTGCGAAACATGGAAAAAATACACACAAAACGCCCGTTTCCCCTTGACAGAGGGAAATGGGCGTGGTAAAATAAAGCACTTATTGACAGCGGGTGAAATGCCTCCCGCTTTGCACCTTAATCGGAGTATAGCATATCTCCCAGAAGAATGCAAGAGCAGGGCGAAGGGTTTTTAACAACAGCGCCCGGCGTGTCCCTATTCCCGCCGCCTGTGGCGGCAGAAAGGTGAATGTGAAGATGGCCAAAGACAAGTATTATGGGAAGACCCTTCGCAAGAACTTTGCCCGGTATGAGGAAGTCGTTTCCATGCCAAACCTCCTGGAAATCCAGAAGACCTCCTATCAGGAGTTCCTGGACACCGGCCTGCGGGAGGTCTTCGCCGACGTGGGCGCGATCAGCGACTACCAGGGCAACCTGGAGCTGACCTTCATTGACTACAAAATGGATGAAAAGCCCAAGTACGATGTGGAGGAGTGCAAGGCCCGGGACGCCAACTATGCCGCGCCCCTGAAGGTCAAGGTCCGCCTGCGGAACAAGGAGACCGAGGAGATCAAGGAGCAGGAGATTTTCATGGGGGATTTCCCCCTGATGACCCACTCCGGCACCTTCATCGTCAACGGCGCGGAGCGGGTGGTGGTGTCCCAGATCGTCCGCTCTCCCGGCGTGTATTACGGCCACGAGGTGGACATCAAGACCGACCTGCCCATCCTCACGTCCCAGGTCATTCCTCAGCGGGGCGCGTGGCTGGAGTATGAGACCGACGCCAACGAGCTTTTCTGGGTCCGTATCGACAAGAACCGGAAGATTCCCGTCACCTGCCTTCTCCGGGCTTTGGGCGGCCAGCCGGGCTATGAGACGCTGAAAACGGACCAAGGCATTTTGGAGCTGTTCGGCGACGACCCCCGCATCGCGGCCACCCTGGAAAAGGACCCCTGCAAGAGCTACGAGGACGCGATGCTGGAGATTTACCGCCGCCTCCGTCCCGGCGAGCCTCCCACGGTGGAGGCCAGCGAGACCCTGGTGACGGGGCTGTTCTTTGACCCCCGGCGGTATGATCTCTCTGTGGTGGGCCGGTATAAGTTTAACAAGAAGCTGTCCCTGTGGCAGCGGGTCACCGGGCGGAAGCTGGTCTACCCGGTGGCGGACCCCGCCACCGGAGAGGTGCTTTTTGACGAGGGGTATCTCCTGACCAAAGAGGATGCCCGGATTTTGGATGCTGCAGGCGTCAGCGATGTGACCATCGACGTGGAGGGCTCACCCCTTCGGGTGATCTCCAACGGCATGTGCGATATGAGCCGCTATGTGGACTTCGATCCCTTTAAGACCTGCAAGATCAAAGAGCGGGTCCGGCTCAGCGTCCTGCAGGAGCTGCTGGAGCAGTACAGCGGGGAGGAGCTCATCGACCAGATTCTCCTCCACAAGGACCAGCTGGTCCCCAAGCATGTCATTGTGGACGATATTCTCACGTCCATCAACTATATGAACGGCCTGGCCCGGGGCATCTCCGTCAAGGACGACATCGACCACCTGGGCAACCGCCGCCTGCGCTGCGTGGGCGAGCTGCTGCAAAACCAGTTCCGCATCGGCTTTTCCCGCATGGAGCGGGTCATCCGGGAGCGCATGACCATCCAGGACATGGATATCGTCACGCCTCAGAGCCTTATCAACATCCGCCCCGTCACCGCCGCCATCAAGGAGTTCTTCGGCTCCAGCCCCCTGAGCCAGTTCATGGACCAGACCAACCCCCTGGCGGAGCTGACCCACAAACGCCGCCTCTCCGCCCTGGGTCCCGGCGGTTTGAGCCGGGAGCGGGCCAACATGGAGGTCCGGGACGTCCACTACAGCCACTATGGCCGCATGTGCCCCATCGAGACCCCGGAAGGTCCCAACATCGGCCTGATTTCCTACCTGGCCACCTACGCCCGGATCAATGAATACGGCTTTATTGAGGCTCCCTACCGGGCTGTGGACAAGGAGACCGGCCGGGTTGCCAACGAAATCACCTATATGACCGCCGACGAGGAGGACAACTTTATCGTCGGCCAGGCCGCCGAACCCGTGGACGAAAACGGCTGCCTGGTTAACACCCGTATCACCGGGCGGCACCGGGACGAGATTGTGGACGTGGACCGGGAGATGGTGGACTATATCGACGTTTCCCCCCGGATGATGGTCTCCATCGCCACCGCCATGATTCCCTTCCTGCCCAACGACGACGCCAACCGCGCCCTGATGGGCGCCAACATGCAGCGTCAGGCCGTGCCCCTGCTCCGGCCCGAGGCCCCCATTGTGGGCACCGGCATGGAGCACAAGATCTGCATTGACTCGGAGATTGTGGTGCTGGCGGAGGGCGACGGTGTGGTCACCGACCTGGACGCCCGCCATGTCACCGTGCAGTACGACAGCAGCGAGAGCAATCCCGCCTCCATTCGGGGAGAGAAGAAAACCTATAAGCTCATTAAGTTCCTCCGCTCCAACCACACCACCTGCATCAACCAGCGGCCCATTGTGGAAGTGGGGGAGCGGGTCCATGGCCGGGGCGTAGGCCCCGACGGACAGGCCGTTGACCCCACCGTTCTGGCGGACGGCCCCGCCACCGAGCAGGGCGAGATCGCCCTGGGCCAGAACATCCTGGTGGGCTTCATGACCTGGGAGGGCTATAACTACGAGGACGCCGTCCTTTTGAACGAGCGCCTGGTGCGGGAGGACCTGTACACCTCCATCCACATTGAGGAGTTCGAGATCGACGCCCGGGACACCAAGCTGGGTCCCGAGGAAATCACCCGGGATATCCCCAACGTGGGCGAGGACGCCATGAAGGACCTGGACGAAAACGGCATCATCCGCGTGGGCGCGGAGGTCAAGGCCGGGGACATCCTGGTGGGCAAGGTCACCCCCAAGGGCGAGACGGATTTGACCGCCGAGGAGCGGCTTCTCCGGGCCATCTTCGGCGAAAAGGCCCGGGAGGTCCGGGATACTTCCCTGAAGGTTCCCCACGGCGAGAGCGGCATTGTGCTGGACACCAAGGTCTTCACCCGGGAGGGCGGCGACGAGCTGGGCCCCGGCGTAAATATGGTGGTCCGGGTCTATATCGCCCAGCGCCGGAAGATTCAGGTGGGCGACAAAATGGCCGGCCGCCACGGCAACAAGGGCGTTGTGTCCCGTGTCCTGCCTCAGGAGGATATGCCCTTCCTGCCCGACGGCACGCCGCTGGATATCGTGCTGAATCCCCTGGGCGTGCCCTCCCGTATGAACATCGGCCAGGTGCTGGAAGTTCACCTGGGCTACGCTGCCCACGCCCTGGGCTGCAAGGTGGCCACCCCCATCTTCGACGGCGCCCGGGAGGAGGACATCCAGGCCATGCTGGCCGAGGCGGGACTAGACCCCGACGGAAAGAGCGTCCTGTACGACGGCCGCACCGGCGAGCCCTTCGACAACAAGGTGACGGTGGGCTACGTCTACTTCCTCAAGCTCCACCACCTGGTAGACGATAAGATTCACGCCCGTTCCACCGGCCCCTATTCCCTGGTGACCCAGCAGCCCCTGGGCGGCAAGGCCCAGTTCGGCGGCCAGCGCTTCGGCGAGATGGAAGTTTGGGCCCTGGAGGCATATGGCGCGGCCTACACCCTCCAGGAGATTTTGACGGTGAAGTCCGACGACGTGACGGGCCGCGTCCGCACCTATGAGGCCATTGTCAAGGGCCACAACGTACCCCAGCCCGGCGTGCCCGAGTCCTTCAAGGTTTTGGTGAAGGAACTCCAGTCCCTGTGCTTGGACATCCAGGTCCTGGACCCCCAGGGAGACCCCATTGAGCTGCGGGAGGACGAGGACGCCATGGACACCTTCAACCTGGCCCGGATGGACGCGGACGACGAGCGCGCTCGCAGCGCCTATACCGAGGACCTGGCGGCGGAATTCCAGGAGTCCGGCTATGACATCGAGGACGCCCCTGAGGACGCCGGGGCGGACATCGGCGCCGGTTTTGACGACGATGAGGACGACGAATGATGCGTTCGTTAAATAAATCCGGAGCAATGAAGGAGGAACGCGCAATATGACCGACAACAAAACCGGCGGCAACATTGCCTTCGACACCATAAAAATCGGCATGGCCTCCCCGGAGCAGATTCGCGCCTGGTCTTACGGCGAGGTGAAAAAGCCTGAGACCATTAACTACCGCACCCTGAAGCCCGAGCGGGACGGATTGTTCTGCGAGCGCATTTTCGGGCCCACCAAGGACTGGGAGTGCCACTGCGGAAAGTATAAGAAAATCCGCTACAAGGGCAAAATCTGCGACCGCTGCGGCGTGGAAGTCACTCGGGCCAAGGTCCGCCGGGAGCGGATGGGCCACATCGAACTGGCCACCCCGGTGAGCCATATCTGGTATTTTAAGGGCATCCCCTCCCGGATGGGCTTGCTGCTGGACATCAGCCCCCGGATTCTGGAGAAGGTGCTGTATTTCGCCAGCTATATCGTCACGGACCCCGGCGAGACGCCCCTGAGCCGCAACCAGATTCTCTCTGAGAAGGAGTACCGGGACTACCGGGAGAAGTACGAGGACGACTTCCAGGCCGGCATGGGCGCGGAGGCGGTGAAGAAGCTCCTCCAGGACGTGAACCTGGACCAGCTTTCCCAGCAGCTCCACGCGGAGCTGAAAGGTTCCTCCGGCCAGAAGAAAGCCCGCATCGTCAAACGACTGGAGGTGGTGGACGCCTTCCGCCTCTCCGGGAACAAGCCGGAGTGGATGATCATCGACGTGCTGCCCGTCATCCCCCCGGAGATTCGCCCCATGGTCCAGCTGGACGGCGGCCGCTTCGCAACCTCCGACCTCAACGACCTGTACCGCCGGGTGATCAACCGGAACAACCGGCTCAAGCGGCTCATCCAGCTCAACGCCCCGGACATCATCGTCCGCAACGAAAAGCGGATGCTCCAGGAGGCGGTGGACGCCCTCATCGACAACGGCCGGCGGGGCCGGGCCGTCACCGGGGCCAACAACCGGGCCCTCAAGTCCCTGTCGGACCTTCTGAAGGGCAAGCAGGGCCGTTTCCGCCAGAACCTGCTGGGCAAGCGGGTGGACTACTCCGGACGGAGCGTCATCGTGGTCGGCCCCGAGCTGAAAATCTATCAGTGCGGCGTGCCCAAGGAGATGGCTGTGGAGCTGTTTAGGCCCTTCATCATGAAAAAGCTGGTGGAGGACGGCACTGCCAACAACATCAAATCCGCCAAAAAAATGGTGGATAAGGGCGTGACGGAGGTATGGGACGCCCTGGATGTCATCATCAAGGACCACCCCGTCATGCTGAACCGTGCCCCCACGCTTCACCGCCTGGGCATCCAGGCCTTCGAGCCAGTGCTGGTGGACGGCCGGGCTTTGAAGCTCCACCCCCTGAACTGCACGGCCTTTAACGCCGACTTCGACGGCGACCAGATGGCCATTCACGTACCCCTTTCCGCCGAGGCCCAGGCCGAGGCCCGCATCCTGATGCTCTCTGCCAACAACCTCCTCCGGCCCCAGGACGGCGGCCCTGTCACCGTTCCCACCCAGGACATGGTGCTGGGCAGCTATTACCTGACCATGGACCGCATGGGCAGCGCCGAGAAGGGCGCGGCGGAGGTCTGGTGCGTGGACGCGGGAGACACGAACCTCACCGCCGGGGGCCCGGTGAACGCCGACGACTTCCTGGCCGCCAACGAGGCCATCGAGGCGGAAAACAAGGCCGCGAAAAAGACCGGCGCGCCGGAAAAGCGGAAGGCATCCTACAGGCCCCTGCGGATTTACGCCAATGAAAACGAGGCCCTTATGGCCTATAACGAGGGCGTCATCGGCCCCCACTGCCCCATTCTGGTCCGCCGGACCTGCACCGTGGACGGCGCGGAGCACACCCGCATCGTGGAGATCACTCCGGGCCGCATCCTCTTCAACCACAATATCCCCCAGGACCTGGGCTTCGTGGACCGGAGCGACCCCGCCCATATCTGCGACTACGAGATCACCGAGACCTGCGGCAAAAAGCAGCTGGGAAAAATCGTAGATAAAACCATCAACAAGCACGGCTTCACCATGGCCGCCGAGGTGCTGGACGCGATTAAGGCCACGGGCTACAAATACTCCACCCAGGCCGCCATTACCGTCTCCATTGCCGACATGACCATCCCCCCCAAGAAGTACGAGATGGTCCGGGATACGGAGCAGAAGGTCCTGGACATCGAAACCCAGTACAAGATGGGCTTCATGACGGACCAGGAGCGCTACCGCAACGTGGTGCAGGAGTGGGAAAAGACCACTGAAGACGTGTCCGACGCCCTGCAAAAAAACCTGGACCGGTACAACCCCATCTTTATGATGGCGGACTCCGGCGCCCGGGGCTCCATGAAGCAGATCCGCCAGCTGGCGGGCATGCGGGGCCTGATCGCCAACACCGCCGGCAAAACCATCGAAATCCCCATCAAGGCCAACTACCGGGAGGGCCTGACGGCCCTGGAGTACTTCATCTCCAGCCGCGGCGCCCGGAAGGGCCTGGCGGACACCGCCCTGCGGACCGCCGACTCCGGTTACCTGACCCGCCGCATGGTGGACGTCTCCCAAGAGGTCATCATCCGG
>JAAWTB010000073.1 GCA_022801815.1 Oscillibacter sp.
GTCGAAGTCGATGCCCTTGGGAGAGGGGATGCACACGTCGTCCTCCCCGGGGAAGGGGTTGTTTTCGCCGCCGTTGAAGAAGAAGGTCACGTGGGCGAACTTCTCGCTCTCGGCGCAGTGGAACTGGGTCTTTCCCGCCTCGCTGAGGACCTGGGCCAGGGGCTTCACCACCTTGGCGGGGGCGAAGGCGATGGGCAGGTCCTTGAACTTGTCGTGGTACATGGTCATGATAACGAAGTCCAGGTCCCGGAGCATCCGGCGATCTGCCTTGTCAAAATCCGGCTCGGTGAACATCTCGGTAAGCTCGATCTCCCGCTCGCCCCGGCGGCAGCAGAAGATGGCCGCGTCGCCGTCTCCGATTTTGCCCACCGGCTTGCCGTCCTCCACCAGGACCATGGGCTCCAGATGATAGTCGTCCTGGCCCAGCTCATATGCCTTCTTGACGGCCTCAGCCAGCTGAGCGCCGCCGCGTTTCATGTCTGCCATATGAAAAACCTCCTATAGTCAATTAGCCAATCAAATCCTTATTGTCCGTCGTTGGGGGCGATGAGCTTATCCACGGCCACCTTGCCCCCCTCGGGGAAGATGTCCAGCAGCTGGGGGAAGGTGTAGATTTTGCCGTCGGGCATGTTCTCCTCCGTCAGCTTCAGGGGCTTGCTCCGGTCGTACTGCACGGCCACTGTCATGCCGAAGTCCACGGCCTTGGCCCCGACAATGTCCCGGTTCAAATTGTCGCCCACATAGCAGCAGTTTTCCGGCCGGGCCCCCACTTCCTCCATAGCGTAATAGTAGATGGCTGGGCCGGGCTTGCGGATGTAGGTGACGGAGGACTGCTGAACGGTCTTGAAATAGGGCCGGAGGCCGTCGGCGTCCAGCCATTCATCCACCTCCCGCTTGCCCACCAAGTCGCTGATGATGCCCATGGTATACCCCCGGGCGCAAAGCTCCTTGACGGTCTCCGCGCCGCCCTGGACAACCGTACGGCGGCCCTTGGTCTGGCGGTACTGGTAGGTCAGCTCAGAGGCGTTCTCTCGAATGCGCTCCCGATCCATGTCATAGGCCAGCCACCGGGTCCACAGGACCTCCTCCGGGGCCTCGCACATGAATTTCAGGGCCCAGTCCCGGTATTTGTCATACCGTTTGTCAATGACGTCGCTGAACCACTGGTTGGGGTTGTCGGTATCAACGCCGCAGAGCTGGGCAATCTTGGCCCGGGCGGCAGAGAGGTAGGCGGGGTCCTCGTCAATAACCCGGAAGGTGCCCCCCAGGTCCAGGAAGATGTAGCGAATATCGGTATTCACGGGCAATCAGCCTCCTTTATTTTATCCAAAATGAAATGCAAGAAATCCCAAAAAGCCAGGGTGCGCCCGGGGAATCCCCCGGACGTCCCACTGTTCATTCACTTCAGCGGAGGAAGCAGGTTCAGAATCTCCCGGAAGTCCTCAATCACCGCGTCGGGGCGGTTCTCCTCGGTGTACTCAACCGGGTGCTTCTTTTCCGGGGAGGAGAAGATGATGTTGCAGCCCACGCCCGCTTTCTTCGCGCCGGGGATATCCCGCTTGATGTTATCCGCCACGGACACGCATTCGCTCAGCTCCACACCCATGTCCTTGGCCGCCAGCTGGTAAATCTCAAAGCAGGGCTTGCGCATATGGCAGACGGAGGAGAGAATGACGGAGTCGAAATACTGGTCCAGGCCGTCCTCCTCCAGCCAGTCGGGAACCTCGTTCTCCCCGATGAGGTTGGAGATAATGCCCAGCTTGTAGCCCCGGTCGTGGAGTCCCTTGATGACCTCCACGCCGCCGTCCACCACAATCCGGCGGCCCTTGCACTGGCGGTACTGGAAGCTCAGCTCGTGGCAGACCTGCCGGATTCGGGTTTGATCATAGTCCGGCAGCAGCCATTTGCACCAAAGCTCCTCGTCCCCGGACTCCTTGTTCTCGCCAATCGCCCACTTGCGGTAAGGCTCATAGCGCTCCTCAATCATCTGGTAGAATTCCTCATAAGGCACGGAGGCCCCGGCGATTTCCGCCATCTTCCGGCGGGCGTGGCGCATCCAGGGTTCCTCCAGCAGCGCGATGCGAAGGGTGCCCCCCAGGTCGAAGAAAACAGCCTTGTAGCGCTTTGTCGTATCCATGGCGTTCCCTCCTTATGTTAAGTACGGGCGGGGAAGATATCCAGAAGCTGGCTCAGGGCGGTGATCACATGGTCCGGAGTAAACTCCTTGCCGGTGGCGTGCTCCATGTTCAGGGTATCGGGCTCGTCGATGCGGATCATCATGCCGAAGCCCGCCGCCTGGGTGCCCTCCACGTCCCGGACCGGGTTATCGCCCACATAGGCGCAGTTGGCCTCCGGGCTGCCGATGCAGCGGCAGGCCAGATGATAAATCTCCGGGTTGGGCTTGCGCAGGCGGACCTTGGAGGAGAGAATGGTGGTTTTGAAGCACTGGGCCACGCCGTCGGCGGCCATCCAATCTGGAATTTCCGTCTCGGTGACGGTGTTGGCGATGATGCCCAAGGTATAGCCCCGGGCGCAGAGCTCTTTGATGGTCGCCACAGCGTCGGGCCGGGCCACCCGGCGGCCGTCGTGGTCCCGCCACAGGCGGGTGAGCTTCGCCGCGTTGGCAAACACCATGTTGGCGTCATACTCCGGCAGCATGTACTGGGTCCACAGCTCCCCCTCGGAGGCGTCCAGCAAGGTCTCCTTGGACATCTTGCGGTACTTCTTCCACCGCTCCTCCAGCTTGGCGAAGAGCTCGTCATGGGACTCGGTGGTGCGGATGAGTTCCATCAGCCCGGCCTCGGCCCGGTCAATGAACTCCTGCTCCTTCAGCACGATGCGCAGCGTGTTGCCAACGTCGAAAAAAATCGTATTGATATCGGGGGTCATAAGAATTCCTCCTTTAATATTTCCAGACGCCGCGGGTCCCTGGAACCGCGTTCCAGGAGGCGGCCGGGCCGTCTCCGGCCCATCCGTAAACGTTTGCGGCCTTTTCAGTCTTATTCTAAATGAAACACAGGTCCTTTGTCAATATGCCAAACGCCGAAGACTTCGATTATTTTTCGTTTTTCTGCCCAAAGATGGGAAAAATACAGATTGTTATTGACATTGCCGGGAAAATCGGATATTCTTTACTTGACAATCTGAACTGGCCGGAGTCCGGTCGGTTCCAAAAAATAAAGCGGAAACGTTTGCGATTTCCAACGGGGCGGAAAGGAAGAAAAGCTATGAAAAGTGTAACCTTGAAGGACGTCGCCAAGGCGGCCGGCGTCTCCTACGCCACCGTTTCCCGCGCCCTCTCCGGCAGCCACCAGATCGGCAGCGACACCCGGGAGCGCATCATCAAGCTCTGCGACGAAATGGGCTACACCACCAACTATGTGGCCCGTTCCATGGTGACCAAGCGCACCGGGCTCATCGGGCTGGTGGTCCCCTCCATTGATAACCAGTTCATGTCCGAACTGGCCTATTACGCCGAGATGAGCGCCCGGAGCCACGGCTACAACATCATGCTCTGCAACTCCGGGCCGGATTTGAAGCAGGAGAAAACCGTGGTGAAGCTGCTCCTCAGCCGGCAGGTGGACGGCATCCTCATCGTCCCCCAGAGTCCCAAGACCTACGAGAACATCCGGGCCTATACGGACCAGGTGCCCACGGTCTTCCTCAGCGAGAATCTCCGGGACCAGCCTCAAAGCTACGTGGCCGTGGACAACAGCCGGGGGACCTATATCGGCACGAAATACCTCTATGAGCTGGGGCACCGGGATATCCTCTATTTCGGCCGCCGCCACACCACCACCCACCAATTCCGGGCGGAGGGCTATATCCGGGCCTGCCAGGAGCTGGGGCTGACTCCCCGGTTCTTTAACAGCGAGTTCACCCGCTCCTCCATCACAGGCGGCTACCAGCTGGCCAAGGAGCTGTTCGCCAAGCCCATCGACTACACCGCCATCTTTGCCTCCACGGACTCCAACGCCCTGGGCGTCCTGAAAGCGGCGGACGACGCCCACATTAACATCCCTGGCCAGCTGAGCCTGATCGGCTTTGACAACATCTCCTCCACCGCTCTGCCCCGCATCGAGCTGACCACCATGGAGCAGCCCAAGCGGGACATGGCCGTTCAGGCGGTGGATATGCTCCGGGACAAAATTGAAAACGGCACCCAAGGCTATGTCCACCAGATTTTGCTGCCCACGCTGATTAAGCGCAGCACCTGCCGGGATCTGCACGCGTCTTAAATTATCACACACAGGGAGCTTCCGCTCCCCGTGAGGAAAGAGGGAATTTTCACTATGAACGGCTATCGCTACGACCCCCACACCCACACCGCCGAAACCAGCCGCTGCGGCCATCTCTACGCCGCCGATGTGGTGGACCGCTATGTCCAAAACGGCTTCACCGGCCTGGTAGTCACGGATCACCTCCACCCGGAGTACCTCTCCCGCATCGACACCGAGCACAACTGGGACCTGGTCTGCGACCATTACCTGAGCGGCTATCATGCCTCCAAGCGCCGGGGCGACGAGGTGGGGCTGGACGTCATCCTGGGGGCGGAGCTCCGCTTCCCGGAAAATGACAACGACTACCTGGTCTACGGCATCGACGAGCAGTGGCTCCGCTCCAACCCCTATATCTGCTGCATGAGCGCCCAGGAGTTTTTCGACAAGTATCACAGCCAGGTCCTCATCATCCACGCCCACCCCTTCCGCAAGGGCAGCGCCCCGGTTCAGGAAACCGCCGTCCACGGCGCGGAAATCATCAACGGAAACCCCCGCCATGAAAACAACAATGACAAGGCCCTGGAGCTTTGCCGCCGCCACCCCGAGTATTTCCGTCTTGCCGGGTCTGACACCCACCGGGACGGGGATGAGGCCCGGACCGCCGTCCTCCTCCCGGAGCGGGTCCGCGACTCCTTCGCCTACAAGCGCATCATTGAAAGCGGCCGGTTCCGCCTCTGGAGTCCGGCATTCCAGGAGTTTGTGGAGGCCGACGAGGCCATTCGTAAGGAGGAAGCGAAATGAGCCGGTTCAACACGTTAATTATCGGCGAGATTGCCCAGGACACCAATGTGGACTATGACGGGACCACCGTCCAGGCCATCGGAGGCGCGGTGTACTACTCCGGTTTTGCGGCCGCCAACATGGGCCACAAGACCGCCGTCCTGCCCAAGGCGGACACCGCCCAGGTGGACTTGAAGGACGCCTTCGCCGCCGCCCCCAACATCACGGTATTCCCCCTCCACAGCGCCCATTCCTTCGTCACCAAGAACGTCTACCACACCCCGGACCGGGAGCGCCGGACCTCCACCGTGGACAGCAAAATTGATCCCTACCGGCCTGAGGAGGTTCCGGAAGAAATCGACGCCGAAATCTGGCACCTGGCGGGCCTGGTGGGGGGGGACATCCCCAACGAGTTCCTGCCCTTTGCCGCCGGGAAAGCTATGCTGGCCATTGACGTGCAGTGCATGCTCCGCTGGGAGGAGAACGGCGGCATGGTCTACCGGGACTGGGACGCCAAGAAAGAGCTGCTGCCGTACGTGCGCTTCCTGAAAACCGACGCCGCCGAGGCGGAAATCCTCACCGGCCTCACGGACCGGGCGGAGGCCGCCAAGGTCCTCCGCGGCTGGGGAGCCAAGGAGATTCTCATCACCCACAACACCGAGGTGCTGGTCTACGACGGCAAGGATTTCTATACCTGCCCCATCAAGGCCCGGAGCCTGGGGGGCCGGACGGGCCGGGGAGACACCACCTTCGCCTGCTACATCAATGAACGGCTGACCCAGGACATTCCCGACGCCCTCCAGACCGCCACGGCGCTGGTCTCCCTGAAAATGGAAACCCCGGGCCCCTACATGGGAACCCGGGCGGACGTGGACGCGTACATTAAGGAATTTTATTGAGCCTGTGCATAGCAAGGGCCCCCGGCGAAGCCGGGGGCCCTCTTTTTTACACCAGCTTCTCGAAATAGAAAAACGTCTCGTCCTCCCCGTGCTTCCGCATACAGGCGGAGAGCATTTTAAAGGACGCCTGGTTTTCTTTGAAGCACTTGGCGAACACCCGGCTCAGGTGGAGCTTGTACAGCCCCCACTCCGCCGCCGCTGTGAACGCTTCCACGCCGTAGCCGTTCCCGGCGTAAGCCTTGTCAATGCGGCAGCCCAGCTCCGCGCCGCCCCGGCAGTCGAAGTTGTACAGTACCGCCTCGCCAATGAGCTTCCCCTCCAGCCGGACGGCGAAGTTCACCGCCAGATGGTTTTCAAAGTCCCGCCTGGCCACGTTGAAGAAGCTCCGCTCCTCCACCGGGCCCCCCAGGCCCGCCACGTCGTCATAGCCCCACCAGCGGTTCCGTTCCTGGTCCAGCACCAGGGCGTTGTAGGCGGGAATGTCCTTTTCCGTCAGGGCGGAGAGAGTCAGCCGGGCCGTTTCCACCTTGGGGATTTCCGTGATATGGCGCATCAGTTCGTTCATGGGCTCAAAACGGTATTTGGGGGCCAGCTTGGCGGGGCCATACTGGAGCTTGGAGGTGCGCAGGCCCTTGTCCGCCGCGTCGTCCTCCCGGTCAATCCACTGGCAGTTTCCGCCAAAGGCCAGAGCAAACCCCTGCACAAAGGCGGGATACACCCCTGTGTAGGAGTACAGGGCCTTTTCAATGTGAATAATCAGCGTGTCCCCGCAGCGCTCCGCCAGGGCCAAGGCAATGAGCTTGTCCCCGTCAAACATCCCTCCGGCGGTGAACCAGGGCTTTCCCGCCAGCTTCAGCATTTTCTTCGCCAGCTTCAGCTCGTCCAGGGCCTTGGCGTTGTTCCCCTTGGGAAACTCCGCCTCGTAATCCTTCCAGAACTGTTCCACGGCGGGGGCGCTCTCCGCCGTCAGGGGACGGATCTCCGCCTCCGGCCACTGGGCCCGGAATTTCTTGATGTGGTTTCGCTGGCCGGAGTAGCGCCGCCCGGTGAAATACTGGAGGTCTTCCCGGTAATACACGTAATCCCGCCAGGTGCGGATGTCGCTGACCCGGACATAGGGGTAGCGGCTCAGCACATTTGCCGCCAGGCGCTCCGGCACCATGGAAATCACCGGAAGCTGCCCCGCCTCCAGGCAGTATGTCTCAATGGCCTGCAGGGCCGCTTCCACGTCTCCCTCCGGGCCGGGAACGGGGTAGTCGAAGTTCCACCCGCCCGCGTCCCGATTCCGCACTACCAGGCAGCCTGCGATCTCCGCCCAGGCAGGGTGAAGCGCCTTTTTCCACATGAGCTTGGTGCCCAGGGAATACTCGCAGAGGCCATAATCGCACCCCTTGTAATAGCGGCGCAGCTTCGCGCCGTCTTGTTTGGTCACCGGTTTAAACTGTTGCATAAGTCCCATCCTTAGTCCGTTTTTGTGAATATTTTATAGAAAACCATAGCACGTCAAAGCGTGAAATGGACATTTTTCCGTCTAGTAAAAACATTTTGTAAATTTTTTTCCCGATTTTTCTTGACGAATGGTTTCTCGTATAGTATATTTGTTAATAATTACCGATAAGAGGAGGTTTTTTTGTGGAAAATGAGAGAGGTTCGTGGGGAAGCAACTTAGGCTTCCTGCTGGCTGCCATCGGCTCCGCCGTGGGCCTGGGCAACATCTGGGGATTCCCCTACAAAATGGGCAAGTCCGGCGGCTTCGCCTTCCTGGTCATCTATGTGCTGCTGGCCATCTTCGTGGGCTTCAGCATCATGATGAGCGAGCTGGCCATGGGCCGGAAAACCGGCAAGGGCACCATCGGCGCGTACCACGCCCTGTCCGCCCGCTTCAAGTGGGTGGGCTGGCTGGCGGTGTTCTCCCCCTTCGTCATTTTGAGCTTCTACACGGTTCTGGGCGGCTACTGCATTGAGTACATGTCCCTGAACCTGAGCAACCTGGCTTTCGCCGGTGCGGAGATCAAAACCGGGTCGGACCTGTTCAGCGCCATGCTGACCAATCCTTTCGGCTGCGTCATGTTCACCTTCCTGTTCATGGTCCTCTGCTATCTCATCAACCGGGGCGGCATCTCCGGGGGCATTGAGAAGTTCAACAACGTGGGCATGCCCGCCCTGTTCGTGATGCTGGTCATCATCATCATCCGTTCAGTCACCCTGCCCGGCGCGGCGGAGGGCCTGAAATTCATGTTCCTCCCCGGCTACGCGGTGCAGGCGGGCTTCATTGAGGAGGCTCCGGGTCTCATCTCCGTCCTGGCCACCGCCGGAGGGCAGATGTTCTTCTC
>JAAWTB010000074.1 GCA_022801815.1 Oscillibacter sp.
CAGACCCATTCTGAATAAGCCGTCTCATGTATCACTTGTCCATGGCCTCGAGGCGGTCATATTCCTCCTTGGTGATGCGCATGAACGAGCCATGCTGAGTAGAAACCGCCGCCGGGCCGCTCCTCCTTTAAAAGCAGGTGGGACAGCACCGCCGTGAAAAAGGGGATCACGGAGAGGATGACCCCCACGTTGGAGGCCAGGGTGTAAGTCAGGGCAATGTTTTCCAGCAGGTAATAGAGACACACGCCGCACAGTCCCGCCCCGGCAAACAGCAGCTCCTGCTTTCTCGTTACGCCCTTCATCCGCCGGGGACAGACCAGAAACAGGGCCAGAAGTCCCAGGGTAAAGCGGATGAACAGAATCTCCACCGGCTGGAAACTCCGCAGCAGCACCTTGGTGGAGATGAAGGTGGTTCCCCAGACAACAATGGTAAAGAAAGCGGCGGCGTGGCCCCTCGCTTGGTCATTCTTCATGAAACGTTCTCTCCTTTTTTAAAAAACATATCCCGGCAAACCCCGGAAGTCAAGCTGGTGAAGCGTCTGAAATAGTTGGCAAAGCGGATCAGGCCGGGAAAGCCGGTTCGTCTTGGCAGGGGAATCCGCGCCCTGCGGCGCCGGTTCCGGCGCCGTAAGCCACTGGTCCCGGTTCGCGTTTCACCATCCGTCCTCCTTCCTGTGGATTCATTATAGCAGGTTTTTTGTCGAGTGGCTTGTAAAATATTTGCACGTAGAGAAATTTTCTTCGCGCAGCAAGCCCGGGTATCCCTTTGCAAACCTCCTGTGCCGGCGGCATCAGAGTGTCTGGAAATACCAGGTGGAAGCGTCCTGCGGATTGTCCTCATCCGATTGACACCCCCCATGGACCTATGTTAAAATCGGGATATTCCTGTCAGGAGGTGTTCCATCCATGGCCTACAACCGCGAATATTTCCAAGCCAGCGCCGATTACCTGCGGACCCAGGTGGACTTCGTCCCGGAGATTGGCATTGTTCTGGGCTCCTGCCTGGGGCCCTTTGCCCAAACCATTGAGAATCCCGTCGTGGTGGACTACGCCGGCATCCCCCACTTCCTTCTCTCCACCGTTGCATCCCACGCCGGGAAGCTGATTTTCGGCACGGTGGCAGGCCGGAAGGTTGTGTGCATGTCCGGCCGCTTCCACTCTTACGAGGGCTACCGCTTTGAAGAACTGGTGATCCCCATCCGGGTTTTGAAGCTGCTGGGGGTAAAATCCGTCATCCTTACCAACGCCGCCGGGGCCGTCAACCGGGATTACCGCCCCGGGGATGTGATGGTCATCCAGGACCATATCAAGCTGAACGGAGACAGCCCCCTCCGGGGGCCTAATGTGGAGGACTTCGGCCCCCGGTTCTTCGACGTCAGCCGGATGTATACGCCGGAACTGCGGAAGCTGGCCCTGGACTGCGCCAAGGGCGCCTCCCTCCGGGTCCATGAGGGAACCTATATGTTCTTTCCCGGTCCCCAGTTTGAAACCCCGGCGGAGATTCGGGCAGCCCGTGTTTTGGGCGCCGACGCCGTGGGCATGTCCACCGTGACGGAGGCCCTTACCGCTGCCCACTGCGGGATGCCCCTGCTGGCCCTGTCGGTGATCACCAATATGGCCGCCGGGGTGCTGGACCAGCCCCTCAGCGCCGGGGAGGTGGACGAGGCGGCGGAGAAAATTGCCGGGCCGTTCAGCGACTATATGAAAACCATGGTGGCTGTGATTTAAAACAGGAGGAAGACCATATGAAGCTGCTGCTGAAACACTGCGACATCTTAGTCTCTCAGGAGACGGGCTTGCGCTGCCTGGAGAAGGCTTATCTGGGCATAGACGGCGACACCATCGACTACATGGGGACGGACATGCCCCAGGCCGCCTATGACCGGGAAAAGGACATGACGGGCCGGCTGCTGCTCCCGGGCCTTATCAACTGCCACGGACACAGCCCTATGGTGCTGCTCCGGGGCGTGGGCAGCGACCTCACCCTTCAAGAGTGGCTGTTCGGAAAAATTATGCCCATCGAGGACAAGCTGACGGCGGAGGACATCAAAACCGGCAACCAGCTGGCCCTGCTGGAGATGATTTCTACCGGCACCACCAGCTATTCCGACATGTACTTCGAACCCCAGACTGCCGTGGAAAACGCCCTGGCCTGCGGAATCAAGGCCAACATCAGCCGCCCGGTCCAATGCTTCAGCAAGGACGAGACGTACGCCGAGAACTTCCGGGCCAAGGAGTCCATTCAGCTATTCCGGGACTATCACGGCGCGGGGGACGGCCGGGTCCGCATCGACTTCTCCGTCCACGCGGAGTATACCTGCTTCGAGCACATCGTGGGGCCCTACAGCGCCGACTGCAAAGCCCTGGGAGGCCGGATGCACATCCACCTGTCCGAGACAAAAAAGGAGCATGACGAGTGCGTGGCGAAGTACGGCAAGACTCCGGCCAAGTGGTTCTATGACCTGGGGACTTTCGATTCCCCCACCGCCGCCGCCCACTGCGTTTTCGTGACGGAAGAGGACATGGCCCTGATGCTGGAAAAAGGCGTCAGCCCCATCCACAATCCCACCAGCAACATGAAGCTGGGCAGCGGCTTCGCCCCCATCCAGCGGATGCTGGAGCTGGGACTGAACGTCACCCTGGGCACCGACGGGGCCGCCAGCAACAACAACCTGAACATGATGGAGGAGCTGCACCTGGCCGCCGTCCTCCACAACGGCTTCCACCGGGACCCCACTATTTTGAAGCCTGCGGAACTGCTGGCCATGGCCACCCGCAGCGGCGCAAAGCTCCAGGGCCGGGAGGACACCGGCGAGCTGGCCGTGGGCAAAAAAGCGGATATCATCGCCCTGGACCTGACGAAGCCCCACCTGTACCCCAACCTGGACCCCCTGGCCCTGACGGTCTACTCCGCCCAGGGCAGCGACGTGGCGATGACCATGGTGGACGGCGCCATTCTCTACGAAAACGGCGAATTTTTGACCCTGGACGCAGACAAAATTCTGTACGAGGCAAAGGCGGCGGTGAAGCGGTTGTACGCCTGAGAGACTGACGAGGAAAGGGGACATAACATGAAGAATTTTACCTGCGCGATACCCACGGTGGTCCACTTCGGCCAGGGGCAGATTCAAAAGCTGGGCGGGGAAATCGCTGCCCGGTCCCGAAAGGTATTGGTGGTCTACGGCGGGGGAAGCGTCAAGCGCAACGGCGTGTTTGACGCCGCCGCCGCCCAGCTGAACGAGCACGGCATCCAATGGGCCGAGCTTCCCGGCGTGGAGCCCAATCCCCGTGTCGCCACCGTTCGGGAGGGCGTGCGCCTCTGCCGGGAGCAGGGGCTGGACGGCGTGCTGGCCCTGGGCGGCGGCAGCGTCATCGACTGCGCCAAAGCCGTGGCCGCCGGATTTTACTATGACGGGGACCCCTGGGACCTCTCTGGCAAGAAGCTCACGCCGGAGCGGGCTCTGCCCATTTTCACCGTGCTGACCATGGCGGCCACCGGCTCCGAGATGGATGATATCGCCGTCATCTCCAACCCGGAGACCAACGAAAAGGAATCCTTTTCCGGCCCTTGCTGCTACCCCGCCGTGTCCATCCTGGACCCCACGTATACCTATTCTCTCCCCGCTTCCCAGACCGCCGCGGGGACGGCGGATATTATGTCGCACACCTTTGAGAACTATTTCAGCCCCATTGAGACCAGTTACCTGGCGGACAGCCTGGCGGAGGCCATTCTCCGCTCCTGTGTGAAGTACGGCCCCAAGGCCATCGAAACCCCCAACGATTACGAGGCCCGGGCCAACCTGATGTGGAACGCCGCCTGGGCCATTAACGGCTTTTTGAACATGGGCAAGCCCGTGGCCTGGAGCGTTCACCGGATGGAGCATGAGCTATCCGCCTTCTATGACGTCACCCACGGCGTGGGCCTGGCCATCCTGACCCCCAACTGGATGCGCTATGTCTTAAACGAGAGGACCGAGGCCCGGTTTGCCCGGTACGGCGCAGAGGTCTGGGGTCTGGACCCGGCCCGGCCCGCCCGGGAACTGGCGGAGGCCGCCATTCAGAAGACCCGGGACTTCTTCGTTTCCCTGGGCCTCCCCGCTTCGCTGTCGGAGCTGGGCATCGGCCCGGAATACTTCCCGGAGATGGCCCGGAAGGCCCGAAACAGCGGCTTTGACCGGACGTTTGTCCCCCTTAGCGCAGAGGACATTGTAAACATCTATCAGATGAGCCTTTGAGTTCCATCCTCCTCCCTATTTTGGGAGGAGGATTTTTTTCCGCCCCGGGAAACTTTTCCGTTCCTCCGCCATAGACTGTTAAATAGTCTCAAAAAACAAAAGGAGGACCTGCCGTGAGCATACGAAAAACCGCCGCCGGGGACGTGGACGACCTGATTTTTCAGGACTGCTGGCTTCCAAGCGACCGCTGAACCCAGTAGGGACGCCGTGAAACGGCGTCCTTTTCGCTTTAACGCGTTGACAAGCCCCCCGCTTGCGCATATACTGGTTTCGTATTTTAAAAAGGAGCGTGAATCTCTATGGACCTGACGTTAAACAGCGCCGTGCTGGACCTGGAGCTGTCCGGCATCCGCCGCTTTACCTTCCTGGTGCGGGATACTCCCGGGGCCTGCGCCCTGACTATCGGCGAGCCGGATCAAAACACCCCCGACGCGGTGAAGGAGGCCGCCAAGGCCGCCCTGGACCGGAACGACACCCACTATCCCCCCGGCAACGGGTACCCCTACATGCTGGAGGCCATTTCAAAGTTTGAGGAGCGGGCCCACGGCCTGCACTACTCCCCTGATGAAATCATCTTAACCATCGGGGCCACAGAGAGCCTGTTCATCGGCCTGGCCACCGTGCTGAACCCCGGGGACGAGGTCATCATTCCCACCCCGGCCTTCAGCCTCTATGAATCCATCACACAGCTCTGCCGGGGTGTGCCCGTGGCCCTGCCCACGGAGGATTATCACTTCCAGATTGACCCCAAGGCCCTGGAGGCCGCCATTACCCCGAAAACCAAGGCTATCGTCCTTACCTCCCCCAACAACCCCACCGGCTGCATCTACACCAAGGAGACCCTGGACGCTGTGCACAGCGTTTTAAAGGACAAGCCCATCTTTGTCTTTTGCGACGATGTGTACCGGACCCTGGTCTACACAGAGGAGTATCACAGCTTTGCCGAGTTCGATGACTGTCGGGACCGCATCATCGTCATCAACAGCTTCTCCAAACCCTACGCCATGACCGGCTGGCGCTTGGGCTGGTGCCTGGCGGACGCCCCCATCCGGGACCGGATGCAGATTTTCCACCAGTACGCCGTGGTTTCTGCCCCCGCCTTCGTCCAGCCCGCCTGCGCGGCGGCTCTGGAGAGCGACACCTCCTCCATGACGGAGCTGTTCCGCAGACGCCGGGACTATGTATACCGGCGTCTCACGGACATGGGCCTGGAGGTCCAGAAACCGGAGGGGGCTTTCTACATGTTTATCAACATCAAACGGTACGGCATGGATTCCCTGACCTTCTGTGAGAAAATGCTGAAGGAGGGCCTGGTGGGTCTTATCCCCGGCGTGTACTTCGGTACGGAGGGATATATGCGCCTGAGCTACTGCTATTCCGACGAGGATTTAAAGGAGGGCTTGGACCGGGTGGAGCGGTTCCTCAAAACCCTTTGAGCGGACAAGGGCAGGCTCCGTTCCCTGCGTGGGGCTCGGGGAAGGAGGTATGTCCTTTGACAGACTGCACAAATTTTCGGCCCGATTTTCTGTGACTGAAATTGATTGATGACTGTTGACTTTGATTGAAAATGGCGATATTATAAGCGGAGAAAATCAAACCGACCAATTTCAATCAAGAAGAGGGGGGTGAACTATGCTGGCTGAACAACGCGCGGAGCGGATTCTCAAGGAATTGGCCCAGCGGAGGGCCGCCACGGTGACGGACCTCTGTCTGGTAACGGGCGCCTCCGAGGCTACGATCCGGCGGGACCTGAACGGGCTGGCCAAGCAGGGAAAGCTGAGTAAGGTCCATGGCGGCGCCATGCTGATGGACGGGGAGTTCCACAGCGAGGAGCTGGACATGGAGACGAAGCGGGGACTCTTCACCAGGGAGAAGGACCGGGTGGCCCGGTATGCCGCCGGGCTTATCGGAGACGACGACGTGGTCTTTCTGGACGCGGGCACCACGGTGCTGCGCATGGCGGACCACCTGCGGGCCTCCCGGGCTTTGTTTCTCACCAACAGCATTGAGTGTGCCTGCCGCCTGATGGAGCGGAACCTCCGGACCCATGTGCTGGGGGGAATGCTGAAGGCGGGCACCATGGCCCTCATCGGCGCGGAAACCCTGTCTGCCCTGGGGCGGTATAACTTCACCAAGGCCTTTCTGGGGGCTAACGGCGTTACTACGGCCCAGGGCTTTACCACGCCGGACCCGGAGGAGGCGGCGGTAAAGGCCCTGGCGGCGGAGCGGTCTCAGGAGGTCTATGTGCTGGCGGACTCCAGCAAATTCGGCCAGGTGACGGCGGCGGTGATTTTCCCCATCGAGGCTGCCTGCGTCATCACGGACCGTTTGCCGGACCGGCGGTATCAGGACTATACGGACGTCAGGGAGGTGTGAGCGTGGTCTATACGGTAACGCTGAATCCCGCCCTGGACTACGAGGTCCTGGTGGACGGCTTCCGCGCCGGGGGCCTGAACCGCACCAGTCGGGAGCATATGCACTTTGGCGGAAAGGGCGTCAACGTTTCCACGGTCCTCCACAGCCTGGGCGTGGCCACCACAGCCCTGGGTTTTGTGGCCGGGTTCACCGGCCGGGCTCTAGAGGACGGCCTGAAAGCCGGAGGCATTCCCACGGACTTTGTCCGCCTGGAGGAGGGCCTGACCCGGGTCAACGTGAAAATCCGCTCCGGAGGCGGGGGCGAGACGGAAATTAACAGCCAGGGCCCCGCCATTCCCCCGGCCGCTTTGAAGGCCCTGCTCCAAAAGCTGGACTGCCTGGGGGAGGGGGATGTGCTGGTCCTGGCCGGGTCCCTGCCCGCCGGGCTGCCCGGAAACGCATACCAAACCATCCTGAACCGGGTGGAGGGCCAGGGCGTTTTGACCGTGGTGGACGCCGCCCAGGAGCTGCTGAAGGGCGTGCTTCCCTGCCACCCCTTCCTCATCAAGCCCAACAGCGCCGAGCTGGGGGAGCTGTTTGGGAAGGGTCCCCTTACAGAGGAGCGTGAAATTCTGTCCTGCGCCAGGAGCCTCCAGGCCCAGGGGGCCCGGAACATCCTGGTCTCCCTGGCTGGGGAAGGGTCGCTGCTGCTGGACGTGACCGGCGGAGTCCGCCGTCTGGGGGTGCCCCAGGGGACGGTCCGCCACACGGTAGGCGCGGGGGATTCCATGGTGGCCGGGTTCCTGGCCGGATGGCTGGAGACGCAAGACTACGCCGCCGCCCACCTCATGGGAGCCGCCGCCGGGTCCGCCACCGCCTTTTCCGACGGCTTGGCCGGAGGGGAGGAAATCCGATCCCTTCTAACGGCGTTTTGACTTCAAGTTTCTACGTTTTCCTTAGCCGGGAAGCGGTATACTGCTTCCTGACCCCTAACATAATGTAAGAGAAAGGACGTTCATCTATGAAAGAAAGAGTCCAAAAATTTGGACGGTTCCTCAGCGGCATGGTCATGCCCAACATTGGAGCCTTCATTGCCTGGGGCCTCATCGCCGCCTTCTTCATCCCGGACGGCTGGTTCCCCAATGACACCATCAACGGCATGGTGGGTCCCATGCTCCGCTTTCTGCTCCCCATCCTCATCGGCTACACCGGCGGCAAGGCCGTAGGCGGGCAGAAGGGCGCGGTTACCGGCGCCCTGGCCACCCTGGGCGCCATCGCCGCCACGGAGAGCACCATGTTCATCGGGGCTATGATCTGCGGCCCCTTGGGCGGCTGGTGCATCAAGAAGTTTGACAAGGCCATGGAGGGCCATATCCCCGCCGGC
>JAAWTB010000075.1 GCA_022801815.1 Oscillibacter sp.
ATCCACTCTCCCGCCGACGTCCGGGCGCTGCCGGAGGGCCAGCTCCCCCAGCTCTGCCAGGAGCTGAGGGAGTTTCTTGTAACGAGCGTTTCCCGGACCGGAGGGCACCTGGCCTCCAACCTGGGAGTAGTAGAGCTGACCGTTGCCATCCACCGGGTCTTTGACACGGAGCGGGACCGCCTTGTCTTCGACGTGGGCCACCAGTGTTATGTCCATAAAATCCTGACCGGCCGCCGGGATCGGTTTGGAGCCCTCCGCCAGCTGGACGGGCTTTCCGGCTTTCCAAAGCCCCATGAGAGCGTCCACGACGCCTTTATTGCCGGGCATGCCTCCAACTCCGTTTCCGTGGCCTTGGGCATGGCCCGGGCCCGGACCTTGGGGGGAGAGGATTACCGCGTCCTGGCTCTTATCGGCGACGGGGCCCTTACCGGCGGCCTGGCCTATGAGGGGCTGAACAACGCCGGGGCCTCCGGCGAGCCTTTGGTGGTAATTCTAAACGACAACGGCATGTCCATCAACCCCAATGTGGGGGCTATGCCCTCCCACCTGGCCCGGCTCCGGTCCCGGCCCGGGTACTATCATTTCAAGAAGTGGTACAGGGGTCTCTTTGGCTCCCAGCCTATGAAAAATCCCCTTTACCGTTTCAATCATAAGGTGAAAACCTTTCTGAAACGGAGCCTGTTCCCCGGAAGCACCCTGTTTGAGGACATGGGCTTCACCTATATGGGCCCCGTGGACGGCCACGACCTGCCCCGGCTGTGCGACGCCTTGAGCTGGGCCAGGGAACTGGACTGCCCGGTGGTGGTCCACGTGAACACGGTTAAGGGCAAGGGAGTCTCCTTTGCGGAGCGGAACCCGGACATGTATCACGGCGTGGGCCCCTTCGACCTGGACACCGGCCGTTTGAAAAAGGCGGGGGAGGCGAGTTTTTCCTCCGTCTTTGGAAAGGTCCTGACGGACTTCGCCCGGGAGGATTCCCGGGTCTGCGCCGTCACTGCCGCCATGGCCGACGGCACGGGCCTTTCCGGCTTTGCCAAAACCTTCCCGAACCGCTTTTTCGACGTGGGTATCGCCGAGGGACATGGCGTCTCCATGGCGGCGGGCATGGCGGCTCAGGGTCTGTTGCCGGTGTTTGCTGTGTACTCCACTTTTTTGCAGCGAAGCTATGACATGCTCATCCATGATGTGGCCCTGGAAAAGCTTCATGTGGTCCTGGGCGTGGACCGGGCGGGCCTGGTGGGGGGCGACGGCGAGACACATCACGGCTGCTTCGACCCGCTGTTTCTCCCGGCCCTGCCGGGCTATACCGTCCTCTGCCCCGCCAGCTTCGCGGAGCTGAGGCATATGCTGAAAACAGCCCTCTTTGAGCTGGCCGGCCCTGTGGCGGTCCGCTATCCCCGGGGAGGGGAGGGGACCTACCGGTCAGACAAGTCGGACAAGCCCCTGGTCCGCCTCCGGGAGGGACGGGGCGTGACCCTGCTGACCTATGGCGTCCTGGTAAATCAGGCGTTGGAGGCAGCAGAACGGCTGGAAAAAAGGGGCATTGAGGCGGAAGTCTTAAAGCTGAACCAAATCGCTCCTTTGAATGGGGAGGTATTGGCGGACTTTTTCCAGGAAACGGACATTCTATTGGTGCTGGAGGACTGTTTTGGCGCGGGCTGCGCGGGGCAGCGGATTGCCGCCATTTTGGCGGGGGAGGGCCGGGCACCGCAGAAGCTGATTTTAAAAAACCTGGGCCGGACCTTTGTCCCGGAGGGAAGCGTCCCTCAGCTGGAGGAGCGGTTCGGCCTGGACGCCGCCGCCGTTGCTGAGGCGGTGGAGGAGGCATGTCATGAGTGATAAGAAGAGACTGGACCTGCTTCTGGTAGAACGGGGCCTGGAGGAAACCCGCCAGCGTGCCCAGGCGGTTATTATGAGCGGCGTGGTGTACGTGGATGGACGGAAGGCGGACAAGCCCGGCATGGCGGTGCCCGCCGCCGCTGCGGTGGAAATCCGGGGGGACAGGCTCCCCTACGTCAGCCGGGGCGGGCTGAAGCTGGAAAAGGCCATGCGGACCTTCCCCATCCGTTTGGAGGGGGCCGTCTGCGCCGACATCGGGGCCTCTACGGGAGGTTTTACGGACTGTATGCTTCAAAACGGCGCGGCCAGGGTTTATGCTGTGGACGTGGGCTGGGGCCAGCTGGCCTGGAAGCTGCGAAACGATCCCCGGGTGGTCTGCCTGGAGCGGACCAACGCCCGGTATCTCAGCCGGGAACAGGTGCCGGAGGAACTGGCCTTTGCCTCGGTGGATGTGAGTTTTATTTCCCTGAAATTGATTTTGCCGCCCCTGGCGGCCCTGCTGGGAGAGGGGGGGCAGGCGGTCTCCCTGGTAAAGCCCCAGTTTGAGGCGGGCCGGGAGAAAGTGGGAAAAAAAGGCGTGGTCCGGGACCCTGCCGTCCACCTGGAGGTACTGGAGCGGTATCTGGAACACGCGGAAGAGGCGGGCCTGACGGTGCTGGGCCTGACCTTTTCCCCCATCCGGGGCCCGGAGGGAAACATTGAGTATCTTGGCTTCCTGCAAAAAGGCGGCGGGCCGGCGGGGGCCTTTGATTTGAAAGCCCTGGTAGAGGAATCTCACCGGGCGTTGAAGGAACACGGAGAGGGGGAAAACGCCCTATGAACCCCAAGAAAATTATTCTGTGCCCCAATCCCAACCGGGACCAGGGGATGAAGACCACCCGGGCGGCGGAGGCCATTTTGCGCGGCATGGGTTTTCAAACCGTGGTGTGTTCCCCCTTCCGGGACCGGAAGGAAGGGGCGTTCGCCGATTACGACGTGCTGCCCCTGCCCCAGGAGCTTCGGGGCGCGGACCTGTTGATTACCTTTGGCGGGGATGGGACCATCCTGCACCTGGCCAAGCTGGCGGCCCTCCACAAGATGCCGGTGCTGGGCGTGAATATGGGCGGACTGGGCTTCGTTGCCGAGCTGGAGGCCACGGAGTTGGAGCAGCTCCATAAGCTCAAGGATTGGCAGTTTGAAATGGAGCAGCGGATGATGCTGGACGTCTCCGTCTTCCGGGAAGGGCGGCAGATTTACACGAATCTCGGCCTCAATGAGGCCGTCATCCGGGAGGGGCCCATTTCCCACGTCATTCACCTGAAAATTTCCTCCGATGGGCGTCATCTGGCGGATATCGCCGGGGACGGCGTCATCGTGGCGACGCCCACGGGGTCCACAGCCTACTCTCTCTCTGCCGGGGGGCCGGTGGTGGAGCCGGTGGCGCAGACGATGGTGGTTTGTCCCATTTGCATCCACAACATGCGCTTTTCCTCCTACGTCCTCAGCCCCGAGCACACCCTGACGGTAGAGCTGGAGCGGAATGGGCGGAAGCCGGTCTACCTTTTTGTGGACGAGAGCCGGGCGTTCGCCCTGCGGGCGGACGACAAGGTGCAGATTCGCCGTTCCCGTTATGTAACCCGCCTGGTGCGGCTGACAGAGCGGAGCTTCTGCGAGATTTTTGCGCAAAAAATGCTTCCAGGAGGGATGGACACATGAAGAATGACCGGCAGGCCATGATTCTGGAAATCATCGGCCGGGAAAATATTGAGACCCAGGAACAGCTGCTGACCCGCCTCCAGGCCCGGGGCTTCCGCTGTACGCAGGCCACAATTTCCCGGGACATCAAGCAGCTCCACCTCATGAAGGAGCCGGTGGGCCAAGGGGTTTATAAATACGCCGTCTCCGGCAACCAGACGACACTGAATGTGGCGGCGAAGCTGCGGACCATTTTTCGGGAATGCATCGTCAGCATCGACTATGCCCAGAACATTGTGGTGGTGAAGACCATGCCGGGGCTGGCCAACGGAGCCTGCTCCGCCCTGGACAATATGGAGATGAACGACATAGTGGGTTCCCTGGCGGGGGACGATACGGCGCTGCTTGTGATGCGGAACACGGAAGCGGCGGAATTGCTCTGCCAGGAAATTAAGGATATGCTGTAAAAAAATCAAGGAAAACCCCCGCCGCCAGCGACGCTGTATCACTGGTGTGCGCCCCCAGGGCGCACAAACTGAGAAATTTTTGTGGCGCGCATGCCGTCACAAAAATGATTTAAAAATGGAGGAAGAGACCGCCATGCTGGAGCTTCTGCACATTGAAAATATTGCGGTCATTGAGGAGGCGGATATTCAGTTCCGCCCGGGCTTCAACGCGCTCACCGGCGAGACCGGCGCGGGCAAGTCCATCGTCATCGACGCCATGGGGGCGGTACTGGGGGGCCGGACCTCCCGGGATCTCATCCGTACCGGGGCCGCCAAGGCCTTTGTCAGCGCGGAGTTTTCCGCCGTCCCGGCGGACCTGCCGGGTCTGCGGGAAAACGGCCTGGCCCCTGATGAGGATGGAAACCTGCTTCTTCAGCGGGAGATTTCCGGCGACGGCAAGAACGCCTGCCGGGTCAACGGCCGCCCCATCACCGTGGCCCAGCTCCGCCAGCTGGGCGGGGAATTGCTGAACATCCATGGCCAGCACGACGGGGCGCAGCTGCTGGATGAAGAGCTTCACGGGGCCTATCTGGACCGCTTCGGCAGGACGGAGGAGCCCTTGGGGTCCTATCAGAAAGCCTATGGCGTTCTCTCGGAGCTCCGGGACCAGATCAAGGCCCTCCAGATGGACGAGGCGGAGAAGGCCCGGCGGGTGGACAGCCTACGCTTCCAAATCGGCGAGCTGGAACGGGCGGAACTCCGCCCCGGCGAGGAGGAGGAGCTGGAGGCGCGTCGAAATCTGCTGCGCAACGGCGAGAAATATCTCTCCGCCCTGTCCGGCGCAGACTACTGCCTCTCCGGCGACGAGGAGAGCGCCGGGGCGGTGAATCAGCTGCGGGACGCGGAGGAAGCCCTGTCCAGCGTGCGGAATCTGGACGAGGAGCTGGGGGAGGCGTACAAGCGTCTGGGAGCCCTGCGGAGCGAGGCTTACGACTTGGCGGAGACCATCCGGGATCTGCGGGGGGCCTTCGACTTTTCCCCAGAGGAGCTGGACGCGGCGGAAAGCCGGGCGGATCAGCTCTACCGGCTGAAAAAGAAGTACGGGGCCACTGTGGAGGAAATGCTGGCGTATTTGGAGCAGCGCCGGGAGGAGCTGGACGCCATTGAGACGGCGGATGACACGCTGATTTTTCTGGAGAAGAAGCTGGGCAAGGCGGAGAAGACCGTCCAGACGGCGGGGAAGGCCCTGACGGAGGCCCGGAAGGCGGCGGCAGCGGCGTTGGAGGCCCGCATTCAAACGGAGCTCCGGGACCTGGATATGAACCGGGTCCGTTTCGTCATCGACTTTGCGGAAAAGGCTCCGGGCCCCGACGGCTGCGACGTGGTTCGCTTCCTGATGTCCGCCAACGCCGGGGAAGACCTGAAGCCCATTGCCAAAATCGCCTCCGGCGGCGAACTGGCCCGCATTATGCTGGCTTTAAAGAATGTCCTGGCGGAGCAGGAGGCCGTGGGAACCTTGGTCTTTGACGAGGTGGACACCGGCGTCTCCGGGCGGGCGGCCCAGAAGGTGGCGGAGAAGCTGGCCCAGGTCAGCCGGAGGAAACAGGTCCTCTGCGTCACCCACCTGCCGCAGCTGGCCGCCATGGCAGATACCCATTTCTCCGTGGAGAAGGGGGAGAAAAAGGGCCGGACTTATACCCATGTGGTCCTTTTGGACCGGGAACGCCGGAAGGCAGAGCTGGCCCGCATCACCGGAGGCTCCAAGGTGACGGACGCCCTGCTTGCCAGCGCCGGGGAGCTGCTGGATGCGGCGGAAACGTACCGGTCGGCACTATAGTCAGCACACTTGAAAAGAACCATCTCAACCTGGCGGCAGTAAAACTGCCTCCAGGGGCCGCGTAAGCAGCCCCTGTGTTTGACTTCATAGTGAAAACACACGGGCAAAGCCTGTCCAGCGGTCCTTCCGGCCGCTGGTGAAACATCCGCAATTTGCGGATGTTCCAGCTCTTCAACTATATAAGAGACATTACAAAAACGTTATGAGACCTGTGGGAGGGGCCGCCATGAAATCCAAAGCCGCCGTAAAGCGCATCATTGAGACCTTGAAGGGCATCTATCCTGAGGGACTGTGCTCTTTGCAGTATGAAAAGGACTACGAGCTCCTTTTTGCCGTGCGGCTTTCCGCCCAGTGCACTGATGCACGGGTAAACCAGGTGACCCCCGCCCTCTATGCTCGCTTCCCCACCTTGGAGAGCTTCGCGGAGGCGGACCCCAAGGAGGTGGGGGAGTACATACACTCCTGCGGCTTTTACAACGGCAAGGCCAAGGATATGGTCCTCTGCGCCCAGCGGCTGCTGGCGGACTTTGGCGGAAAGGTCCCCGGCACGATGGAGGAGCTGACCAGCCTTCCCGGCGTGGGCCGGAAGACCGCCAACCTAATTCTGGGAGATATCTACGGCCAGCCCGCTTACGTCTGCGACACCCACTGCATCCGCATCACCGGCCGTCTGGGGATGACCGACGGGTCCAAGGACCCTCTCCAGGTGGAAAAGCAGCTGCGGGCGGTCTTGCCCCCCAAGGAGTCCAATAACTTCTGCCACCGGATGGTCCTCTTTGGACGGGATACCTGTACCGCCCGGAGTCCCAAGTGTGAGGGCTGCCCCCTGGTCAAGGACTGCGATATGGCGAAGGCCGAAAAATAAAAAGACGACGTGCCTGTGCGGACAGCACAGGCACGTTTTTGCATTCGGTCTCATATACTGAACTGAACGAGTGCAAAGGAGGCAACGATATGGATGAGAAATCGGCTCAGATGGCGGAACAGCTGCGGAAAAACCCGGCGATGCTGAAATCCCTGATGCAGTCCCAGGACGGCCAGACGCTGATGCGGATGCTGACCCAGGACGACGGCGGCGCAAGTCTGCGCAAGGCGGTCCAGTCCGCCGCCAAGGGCGACGCCGGTGCTGTGACCCAGATGGTAAACCAAATTATGCAGAGCCCCGAAGGAGCGAAATTGGTGGAGCGGATTAACAAGGCCGTTCAGAAGTAAGCGAAATGACAAGGAGGGTTGGCCCGTATGGCGGAATTTGACGACAAGCTAAACAGCATACTGTCCAACCCGGACGCCATGAGCCAGATTATGCAGCTGGCCCAATCTCTGGGAGGAGACGGGGGAGAACAGTCTCCGCCCCCTGCGGGCCAGCCGGGGCCGCGGCAGACCTGGGGAGCTCCGCCGCCCCAGCAGTCCGCCCCTCCTCCTCCCAAGGGAGGAGGAGGCGACCTGCTGTCCTCCTTGATGGGAGGCGGCGGGCTGGATCCGGGGTTGATCACCCGTCTGCTGCCGTTGATTCAGGAGCTGGGAGGCCAGCGGGACTCCAACGCCCGAAACCTTCTCTACGCTCTGCGGCCCTATCTTCGGAGCGACCGCCAGGAAAAGGTGGAGCGGGCTCTCCAGCTGGCGCGGCTGTTCCATCTGGGGAAGAAATTCCTCTCGGGATGGGAGGGCTGAGGCAATGTATAACCGCTATATCCGCAACGACAACGGTTCTTATACCCGCATTCCGGAGGAAGGGCCAAGCGGTTCCCCGCCCGGCGGTCCTCCGCTCGGAGGCCCTTCCCCCGGCGACCCTTCCCCAGGCGGTCCTCCGCTCGGAGACCCTTCCCCAGGCGGTCCTCCGCCCGGAGGCCCTTCCCCGGGCGGCCCTCCGCCTGGAGGTCCTCCGCCGGGGGGACCACCTCCAAACGGGCCGGGAGGCCGGCCGCCTTTTGGATCACCTCATGGAGGAAGGCCCACAGATGCGCTCACCGGTTTCCTCCAGCGTCTGTTGGATCAGTTCCACTTGGACCATGTGGATACCGGGGATCTGCTGCTGCTGGCGCTGTTGTTTTTCCTGTTTCGGGAGGACGCGGACGAGGAGCTGCTGGTAGCCTTGGGGTTACTGCTGATTTTATAAGAAAAAGGACGGGAATTCCCGTCC
>JAAWTB010000076.1 GCA_022801815.1 Oscillibacter sp.
GCCACCAGCCCTATGAGAAGGGCAATGACGCTTTGAATCACGGCTGCTGATTCCTCCATTCAGTTTTGGTATTGCCGCGGGAAGCCCGCTTCAAAAACCGTCAACACGCCCGTGCGGCGGAAAGGGCTTTGTATCCCCTCCAAGGGCATGAATGTCCCCGGGGCGGTATGGCCGCCGGCGGCTGTTGGACATGGGTTTCCTTGTCTTCCGCCCGGGCCCCGAATGGGGGGCGCTTGTCTTTCGGGGGCGGAATGTTTTTCGCAGTTGGGCGCATTGCCGGTTTCCAAAACAGGACCTGCGGACAGGAGCGTTTTAGAAAACGACCGGAGGGCACCCCTTTGCCCTCCGACGGCAATCTGCTCTTAGTTTAAACTTTTACTGGACCGCTGTCAAGCAAAATCCTCAAACCGGCGGCGAATTACCATGAAAATTTTGGAAGGAACAGGAATTATCCGTCAAACCCGGCGCAAAAGCGACAGCCCCATACCGGCAAAATGCGGTCAGGTGTCGATAAACGCGGCTGCGGCGTAGCCCACATGACCTTCGTGATGAACAACATACCAGCCCTGCCACTCGCCGTAAACGGTTACTTTGGCACCGTTGGGAAGATTCGCCAGGATGGTCCCGGTGGGGGCTGGGTAGCTCCGCAGATTCAGCGTTCCCCAGTTGACGGCCACGGTGCCCTGGACGGGGTCCATAGGATAGATAAAGGGAAGACCGAAGAACTCCGTAAGGGCCCGGGCCAGCTGCTGGGCAATGGCGTCCATGTGTCCTTCCACCCAGGTGGCGTCGGACCAGTTGTCGTGGTAGCCGATTTCCACCAGAACCGCCGGGGCGTTGGACTGGGCCACTTCGCCCAAGGTGGTGGTGGAACGGGTGGTAACCTTGTTGGGGAGGGGATAGATTTTCCGCAGATCCTGAGCAATAAGCTCCGCCGCCCGCTGGCCTTGGCGGCTGCCGGGATAGTAAAAGGCAATGATGCCCCGCTCCTCGCCGTAGCGTCCCTCCGGCGCACCGTTGGAGTGGAGGGCTAGGTAGAGATCGTAGGTACCCCGGTTGGCCTCCCGAATAGAGGACCCGGCGGTCATCTCGGGCGTGTTTCGTTTATATTGAATGCCGTTGGACAGCAGGTAGGGAACCAGGGCGTCCGCCAGCAGGTTCATATTGTACTCCTCTGATCCGCTGCCGGTGACGTAGCTGTTCCACTCCTGCGTTGAGGGGCTTAAATAAATAGTGGGCATAGCGATTCCTCCTTCTCTTTAGAATCCTATGGCAAAGCTGCGGAAAATGTGCTATACTGAGACGGAAAAAAGCCGGGAGGTCATAGAATATGAAAGCAGAGCGGGCATACCCCAGCGTCATCGTCACCCCCAAAGCGGAGGCGGCCATCCTCCGTGGACACCCCTGGGTCTACGGCACGGAAATCCTGTCTATGGAGGGGACGCCGGAGAACGGCGGTCTGGCGGATGTGCGGAGCCGGAAGGGAGCATACCTTGGCACCGGCTTTTTGTCGGAGAAATCAAAAATCCGGGTCCGCCTGATTTCCCGGAACGCCAACGACCGCTTTGACGCCGCCTTTTGGGAGCGGAAGCTCCGCTGGGCCTGGGAGTACCGCAAAACCGTCATGGCCCCTGAGGACCTGGATGCCTGCCGCGTTGTCTTTGGGGAGGCGGACATGTTTCCGGGTCTGACGGTGGACAAGTTCCACGACCTCCTCAGCGTTCAAGTGCTGTCGGTGGGCATGGAGAGCGTCAAGGGGCTGCTGCTGCCGGGGTTGGTCCGCATTCTGCGGGAGGATGGGCAGGCGGTTCGCGGCGTCTTTGAACGGAACGACGCGGCTCTCCGGGAGAAAGAGGGCCTGTCCCAATACAAGGGCTGGTTTCCGCTGCCGGGGGAGGAGCCGCCCGCGTCCCCGGTGACGGAGATCACGGAAAATGGCATCAAATATCTGGTAGATGTAGAAAACGGCCAGAAAACTGGGTTTTTTTTGGACCAGAAGTACAATCGCCGGGCAGTTGCACGGCTGGCAAAGGGAAAGACGGTGCTAGACTGCTTCACCCACACCGGCTCCTTCGCCCTGAATGCCGCCCTGGGCGGGGCCAAGCATGTCACTGCCGTGGACGTGTCGGCCTCCGCCGTGGAGATGGTTCAGGCCAATGCGGAGCGGAACGGTCTGGGCAGCGTAGTGGACGGCGTGACCGCTAATGTCTTCGAGCTGCTCCCGGCCCTGGAACAGGAACCGGTGAAATATGACTTCATCATCCTGGACCCGCCGGCTTTTACAAAGTCTCGAAAAACGGCGGCTAATGCCATGACGGGATACAAGGAGATCAACTACCGGGCCATGAAGCTTTTGCCCCGGGGCGGGTATCTGGCTACCTGCTCTTGCTCCCACTTCGCGGAGGAGGAGAAGTTTACCGCCATGCTCCGTTCCGCCGCCCGGGACGCCAGGGTCCGCCTCCGGCAGATTGAATCCCGCCAGCAGAGCTGTGACCACCCGATTTTGTGGGGAGTGGAAGAGACAAACTATTTAAAATTCTATTTATTTCAAGTGGTGTAAAGGGAGATTACTTTCGTGAGAAAAGTGGGGATTTTATGCGCCAGCAACACAGAGCTTGCACCCTTTTTGGAAATCATGGAGGCTGGCCGCATCACGGAAAAGGCGATGCTTCGCTTTCACGAGGGAGCCATAGGTGGTATTCCCGTCACGGCGGTGTACAGCGGTGTGTGTAAGGTGAATGCCGCCATTGCAGCGGAGCTGCTGGTGGAAGCTTACGATGTGGACGCAGTGATCAACGCCGGAACAGCCGGGGGGATAGACCTGCGGGTCAGGCTTTTCGATACGGTCGTTGCGGAGCGGTCGGTTTACCATGATGTGACCAGCGATATATTGACAAAATTTCATCCCTGGCTGTCATCGGCGTATTTTCCATCAGATGAGGGACTTCTTTCTGCTGCGAAAATATATGCGAAAACAGCAAGGCACCCCATTTTATTTGGGACAATTGCCACAGGCGAGCTTTTTGTTGAGAACAAGGACCGGGAATGTATTTGTAAAAAATGCAATCCCTTGGCGGTGGATATGGAAACGGCCAGCGCCGCCCATGTGTGCTATGTGAATCAAGTCCCCTTCCTGGCGGTAAGGAGCATTACCGATACCAGCGAGGACAGCGGGGCAGAGGCCTTTAAGCGAAACTGCGCCCGCGCCTCCGAAATTGCGGCGGAAGTTACAGCCAGGCTGTTGCGGGCATGGATTTGACCTAGGGAAACACCGCCGCCCGCATTCTCTTCAGGTCTCCCGTTACCCGAAGAAACCGGATGGAACAGACCGCGTCTGCCGTAAAGACCAAGAGAAGAAAGTATGTCAGCCACGCCGGGGCCGTTTCTGCCAGGGCCGACGCTCCCGGCTGGACAAAACGCACCGCCCCCCAAACCAATATCCCCCAGGCCAGGGTGAAGGGCAGGCAGACCCGCCCCCGGAAGTTCCCCGGGACCTGGGCATAGTCCCAAAAGCGAACCCCCAGAAGCCGTTCCCCGGCCCAGTGGTAGACATACTCTACCGCCGTGACCGCCAGGCCCCCGAAGACAGCTAATTTTACTCCGCCCATAGGCGGCAAGGCTAAAACCGCCAGCATTCCAGAACCGTACACTGGGCACAGGGGCAGGAGCAGCAAACAGCGCCGCCGCTTCTCTTCCGAACGGGAGACGGCGGCAAAGGCCAGCTCTACCAGCCAGCCGAGAAAGCTGTATATCCAAAAGTACCAGAGCAGGGAGAACATAGCGTCACCTCGAAACTCAGTGTCCCCGGTGAACGGCGGGGTATCCGCCTCTTGCGCCGGTAGTTTTTTCATGGTACAATGGTTGAAAAAAGACGAATAAGACAGGAGGATTTTAAAATGGATACTTGGGAAAGCTTGCGAAATGAGTGTCTAGCCTGTAAAGGCTGTTCCCTTGCGGACACCCGACATAACGTAGTTTTCGGCGATGGAGCGGAGGACGCGGAGATTTTATTCATCGGTGAGGGCCCCGGTCAGCACGAGGACGAGCAGGGTAAGCCCTTTGTGGGCCGGGCGGGAAAGCTGCTGGACGAAATGCTGGAGATGGTGAATCTGGACCGAAGCAAGGTCTACATCGCCAACATCGTTAAGTGCCGCCCGCCCCAGAACCGGGACCCCCTGGGGGTGGAGCAGGACGCTTGTATCGACTGGCTCCGCCGCCAGACAGCGTTGCTGCGGCCAAAGGTCATTGTCTGCCTGGGCCGTATTGCCGCTAAGGTTATCATTAAAGACGACTTCCGCATCACGCAGGAACATGGACAGTGGTTTGAGCGAAGCGGCGTGTGGATGACCGCCCTCTATCACCCGGCGGCGCTGCTCCGGGACGTCCGCAAGCGCCCAGACACCTTTGAGGATCTGAAAGCCATCCAGGCCAAGGCTCGGGAGTTGTGCGAACATACGGAGTTCTGAGTGGAAAAGAGGGAGAGGCCAAGCCTCTCCCTCTTTAAATATTTGAAAAAATGTAAACCAATTTTAAAAATTTGGTTGACAATTGAGGGGAGTTGCGGTATCCTCAGAGCCAGGAAATAAAAGGAGGAACTCAATATGCCCGAACAAGCCGTTTCCCGGATGCGGACAAAAGACCTGACCCTAATTGCCCTGTTTACCGTCTTGACGGCGGCATGCGCCTGGATTTCCGTGCCGGTTCCAGCGCCCTTGATTCAGTTCACCATGCAGACCTTCGCCATTTTCGCCGTCCTGCTTACTCTGGGAGGAAAGCGGGGAACCTATGCCGTCACAGCTTACTTGCTGCTGGGAGCCGTAGGCGCGCCGGTGTTCAGCGGCTTCAGAGGGGGGCTGAGCGTGCTGCTGGGGGCCACCGGCGGCTATATCCTGGGATTCTTTTTCCAGGCGCTGCTTTACTGGCTGATGACCGTTAAATTGGGGGAGACCCTGAAGGTAAAAATTACCGCCAGCGTCCTGGGGCTGTTTTTGTGCTATGCCTTCGGCACCGCCTGGTATCTGGTCCTCTACGCCCAAATGGGGAAACCCATGGGAGTGTTGACTGCCCTTGGCTACTGCGTGTTCCCCTTCATTCTCCCGGACCTGATCAAACTGGCCCTGGCGGCGGTTTTGGCCCAGAGAGTTGGGAAGTATGTCCAGTAATGTTCAGCTCTGCTCCTTCCTGCGGAAAGGGACCGGCGCCAACAGTGCCGGTCCCTTCTCTATTCCCCAGGGTTTTGCAGGTATTGATATTCCAGCAGCAGCCGCCCGGTACTGCTGGACATGTTTCCAAAGTGATAAGGCTGGTCTGCCTTGAATCGGATGGCGTCCCGCTCCAGGAGCTGAAAGTCCTGTCCCTCCGCCGTCAGGCTGACCGTGCCGTAAATTACCGTAGCGTGGCAGATGCAGCCGGGGAGAGAGGGGGCAGGGGCGTATTTTGCACCGATATACAAGTCCAGGAAACAGCTCATCATGCGGCTTTTCTCGTCGTAAGGGAGGCTGGGCCGCAGGACGGTTCTGCCGCTGTCCAGATGTCGGGGCCGGGTGTCCTGAACCCGGGTCAAGATGGGGCCGTCCTTAGGCGGTTCCGGCTTTGGCTTGTCTGTTTCCGGCTTGTGAGGCATGACGCCCTCGCCGGGTATGGGCTTGAACAGATCGTCCTCCATGCGTGCCCCTCCATTCTTTCTCATCTGGATGACCCGCTTTATACTACCCGTTTTGTCGAAATTTGTCAAGGCGGGCTTGACGGGCCGAAGGGCGGAATCCGCCCGGAATATTCCCCGGCGGGCTTGACGGCTGCGGCGTTGTACGGTAAAATACAAGCAAATAACCACAAAATCAGACATGGAAAAAGCGGATTCGCAAGGTTTGCGCGACGGAAGCAGATCCGATTTTTATAGGGAGGAAAACCGATGTTCAACCTGCTGAAGACAGAGGGCCGCGCCCGGCGCGGCGAATTTTCCTGCGCCCACGGCGGCGCAGTCCAGACGCCTGTTTTTATGAACGTGGGCACCCAGGCCGCCATCAAGGGCGGCGTGGACGCCTTTGACCTTCGGGAAGTTTGCTGTCAGATTGAGCTGAGCAACACCTACCACCTTCATCTCCGGCCCGGGGACGAATTGATCCGGCAGTTGGGGGGGCTTCACAAGTTCATGAACTGGGACGGGCCCATCCTCACGGATTCCGGCGGCTTTCAGGTCTTCTCCTTGGCCCCTCTCCGGCGGATTAAGGAAGAAGGGGTCTATTTTTCCTCCCATATTGACGGGCGGAAGATCTTCATGGGGCCGGAGGAATCCATGCGCATTCAGTCTAACCTGGGCAGCGACGTGGCAATGGCCTTTGACGAATGCGTGGAAAATCCGGCGACGTATGAATACGCCAAGGCCTCCTGTGAGCGGACTCTCCGGTGGCTGGAACGGTGCCGGCGGGAACACGACCGGCTCAACGCCTTGCCGGGGACCATCAATCCGGGGCAGCTCCTTTTTGGCATCAACCAGGGGGCCACGTTCCCGGACCTCCGGGTGTGGCACATGGATGAAATTGCAAAGCTGGACTGTGACGGCTATGCCATCGGCGGCCTGGCCGTGGGGGAGCCCACCCAGGTGATGTATGATATCATTGATGCCGTGGAACCTCATATGCCCCGGGAAAAGCCCCGGTATCTCATGGGCGTAGGTACCCCCAGCAACATCGTTGAGGCCGTGGCCCGGGGGGTAGACTTTTTCGACTGCGTCATGCCCTCCCGGAACGGGCGTCATGGGAAGCTCTTCACCTGGGAGGGAACCGTCAATATCCTTAACGCCAAGTACGCCGCAGATGAGCGGCCCATCAGCGAAAGCTGCGGCTGTCCCGTCTGCAAACGGTTCTCCCGGGCCTATCTACGGCACCTTTTTAAGGCGGAGGAGACCCTGGCCCTGCGGCTGGCGGTGCTGCATAACCTCTATTTCTACAACGAGCTCACCGCAAAAATCCGGGAGGCCCTGGATCAAGGGCGCTTCGCAGATTTCCGGGCGCAGTACAGTGAAAAGCTGGCGCTGCGGGTTTAATTTCTCCAGGCGGACAGCTTCTGAACCAGGTTTTGGGACTTTATTAAAAGAAGAGATGCGGAATGAAACATCCTTGGGAACAGATTTCGCTGGCTGACTATGAGAATCACATGCGGCGAGGCTCCGTTATGCAGTTTCAAGCTTTGTGTGAGATGATGAAGGGCCAGATGTACGATTACCCGGCTTCCAGGGTCATGATACTGGGCGTTGCAGGAGGCAACGGCCTGGAGCATGTCCGAAAGGACCGGGTAGGGAAGGTGTTTGGGGTTGACGTCAACGCCGAATATCTGGAGGCGGCGGCCTCCCGGTATCCGGATTTAGCGGGTGTGCTGGAGTGTCTGCGGGCTGATTTGACAGAGGAGCCCTGCCGTCTGCCGGAAGCGGATCTGGTGATTGCGGACCTGCTTGTGGAGTATATAGGCTATGAATGTTTTCAAAAGGTAATACGGCATGTAGGGCCAAAGTATGTCTCGTGCATCATTCAAATCAACACGGAGGATGGCTGGGTATCGGATTCTCCTTATTTACATGCCTTTGACGTGCTGGAGGGAATCCACTGCCAAATGGAGGAGGAAGCCCTGCGAAAGGCCATGGACGGGATTGGCTTCGCTCCGGCAAAAATTTTGGAACACGGACTCCCAAATGGGAAAAAGCTTGTGCGGATGGACTTTTTGCAAAGCTCCCTGCCATAAAGGCACAGGAAACGGCTCCGCCGTGGCGGCGGAACCGTTTCCCGATAAAAAAGCTCCCGGACCAAATCCGGGGGCCGATAAGGAAGTATCAAGTATTAAGGAAGGCGGCGTAGCCAAAAGGCTACGCCGTCTTTCTTGCGTGTTTAGGCACGTCACCGATAA
>JAAWTB010000077.1 GCA_022801815.1 Oscillibacter sp.
GACCTTGGCGGCCAGGGAATCGTAATAGGGGGACATGGTGCAGCCGTTGTAGAGGCAGGAGTCCACCCGGACCCCCGCGCCGCCGGGGAAGTGGAGGAACTCCACCTTGCCGGGGCAGGGCCGGAAGTCCCCGTGGGGATCCTCGGCGTTGACCCGGCACTCCATGGCGCAGCCCCGGATTGTTACGTCCTCCTGCCCCATATCCAGAGGCAGGCCGGAGGCAATCCGAAGCTGCTGGCGCACCAAATCTACACCGGTGACCAGCTCCGTGACCCCGTGCTCCACCTGGATGCGGGTGTTCATTTCCATGAAGTAGAAGGCTTCTCCATCCACCAGGAACTCCACGGTCCCGGCCCCCTCGTAGCCCACAGCCTCCGCCGCCCGGACGGCGGCTTCCCCCATGGCCTTGCGCAGGGCGGGGCTGAGGCCGGGAGCGGGGGCCTCCTCGATGAGCTTCTGGTTCCGCCTCTGGACAGAGCAGTCCCGGTCTCCCAAGTGGATGGTATTCCCCTGGCGGTCCGCCAGAATCTGGACCTCCACATGGCGGGGGTTCAGCACCAGCTTTTCCAGGTACATCTCGTCGTTTCCAAAGCAGGCGGCGGCCTCTGCCTTGGCCTCGGCGTAGGCAGCGGGAAGGTCCGGCCGGCCTTCGCAGCGGCGGATGCCCCTTCCCCCGCCTCCGGCGGAGGCTTTCAGCAGCACCGGCCAGCCCACGGTCTCCGCCGCCGCCAGGGCCTCCTCCACCGAGGAGACGGGTCCGTCGGACCCGGGGGTCACCGGGACCCCCGCCGCCTTCATTAAATCCCGGGCGGCGGATTTGGAGCCCGCCTTGCGGATGGCCTCCCCGGAGGGGCCGATGAAGGTCAGTCCTGCGGCGGCGCAGGCGTCGGCAAAGTCCGCGTTCTCGGACAAAAAGCCGTAGCCGGGATGAACCCCGTCGCAGCCCGTGGCCAAGGCCGCCGTCAGCAGGGCATCCTGATTCAAGTAACTGTCCGCCGCCCGGGCGGGGCCGATGCAGACGGACTCTGTAGCCAGCTGGACGTGGAGAGCCTCCGCGTCCGCCTGGGAGTAGGCGGCCACCGTCTCAATTCCCAGCTCCCGGCAGGCCCGGAGGATCCGGAGGGCAATCTCCCCCCGGTTGGCGATAAAGACCCGCCTCAGCATGGCGTATAGCGCATCAGCGCTTCGCCGAAGGCCGCCAGCTCCCCGTTGGCCTTCAGCATTTCCCCGATCACGCAGTCGCAGGGGGCGGGAACCTCAATCATGGTTTTCATAGCTTCCAGCAGGCAGACGGTCTGTCCCTTTTTCACCTGGTCTCCCGGCGTGACGAAGGGAGGCTGCTCTGGGGCGGGGGCGGCGTAGAAGGTGCCTACCAGCGGCGCAGTGACGGCGGGGGCCTCCTCCTTTTTTTCGGGAACCGCCGCCGGGGCGGCGGAGGCGGGAACGGCGGCCGCTGCCGCAGGTGCGGCCTTCCCCAATTCTATCTGAAAATCCCCCTGTGACAGCTTCAGCTTTTGCAGGCCGCTGGCGTCAAAGCGGGTCATTAGCTCATACAATTCCTGGTTGGTCATATTCCTTCCTTTCCAGGCGCCCCGCCGAAGAGCGCGCGGCTCTTCCGGCGGGGCGGCGCCTTTGGGGTCGATGCATGTAGGCACGTTTTCAAGCCTTGTGGTCCTCCAGATACTTCATAATATCGTCCACAGTTTTCAGGCTCTCCACGTCGGCGTCGTCAATGGTGATGCCGCTGGCCTCTTCCAGGGCCATGACCAGCTCCACCGCCGCCAGGGAATCCGCCCCCAGGTCGTCGGACAAAGAGGCATTCAGCGTCACCTGCTCCTCCTCACAGCCCAGGGTTTCCACAATGATCGCACGCACTTTCTCGAATTCCATTTGAGCTTCTCCTTGTTTGTCGAAATATCAATTATTTTAACTAAAAATTTTTAATTAAAATAATTGAATTTATTCTACACAGGGGATTCCCTCTTGTCAAGGAAAATTTTAACGGATGGGCCCTTCCCTTTTTTGTGGAAATCTTATATAATCAACTTATTATCCTGGTATCCGGGGCCTCTTCCCCGGCCTGTCTTTTAGGAGGCGTACATGAAAATCATCATCGTGGGCGCAGGTAAGGTGGGCTCCGCCCTGACCCAGCAGCTTTCCGCCGACGGGCATAACGTCACTGTGGTGGACCAAGACCCCCGGCTGATTGACAGCATCATCAATATTTACGACGTCATGGGAGTCTGCGGAAACGGCGCAGTCTACAGCGTGCAGAAGGAGGCGGAGGCGGAAAAGGCGGAGCTTTTGATCGCCACCACCTCCAGCGATGAGCTGAACATTCTCTCCTGCCTGGTGGCCAAGAAGCTGGGCGTGAACCACACCATTGCCCGCATCCGCAATCCGGAGTATGAAAAGCAGCTTCGCTTTATGCGGGAGGAGCTGGGACTATCTATGATTATCAATCCCGAGCGGGCCGCCGCCCGGGAAATTGCCCGGGTGCTCCGCTTCCCCGCCGCCATGAAGGTAGAATCCTTCTCCAAGGGGCGGCTGGAGCTGGTGGAGTATCGTCTCCCCGCCGATTCCGCGCTGGACGGTCTCCAGCTGGCGGACCTGTACCGCAACATCCGGGTGCGGGTGCTGATCTGCGCCGTGGCCCGGAAGGGGGAGACCATCATCCCCGCCGGCGACTTCATCCTTCGGGCGGGGGACAAGATTTACCTCACCTCCTCCCCGGACCAGCTGGCCCAGTTCTTCCGGCACCTGGGGGTCTTCCGCTCCAAGGCGTCCACGGTCATGATCGTGGGGGCCAGCAAGATCTGCTATTACCTGACCTCCGAGCTTTTGAACATGGGCATGTCCGTGAAAATCATTGACCGGGACGAGCAGCGCTGCATTCAGATGGGCGAGCAGCTGCCCAAGGCCCTGGTTATCGTGGGAGACGGAACGGACACGGACCTCCTCCACGAGGAGGGCATCGGCCAGACGGACGCCTTTGTGGCCATTACCGGCATCGACGAGGCCAACATCTTAATGTCCATGTGTGCGTCCAAGGAGTCGGGCAACAGCTGCAAGGTGGTGGCGAAAATCAACCGGAAGTCCCTGGTAGACCTGGTCAGCACCGAGAGCATGATTGACAGCGTCATCTCCGCCCGCTCCACCACCACGGAGCTTATCGTCCAATACGTCCGGGCCATGGAGAGCGCCGAGGGCGCTCAGATTAAGACCCTCCACCGGCTGGTAGACGGGGCGGTGGAGGCTCTGGAGTTCGGCGTGGGGCCGGACGTGCCCTTTATCGGCGTGCCCTTGAAAAACCTGAAGCTCCGGAACGGCCTGCTGCTGGCGGGCATCGTTCAGCGAAACGGGAAGATTGTCATCCCCTCCGGCAACGACTGCCTCAGCCTGGGGGACGACGTCATCGTGGTCACCACGGACACCTCCCTCCAGGACATCCATGACATCTGCCGGGAGTAAGGGGGGAAGGGTCTTTTGAATTACCAAATGATTGGCTTCGTCATCGGGCGGATTCTCTGGACGGAAGCGGCGCTGCTGCTGCTGCCCGCCCTGGCGGCCCTGTTGTACGGAGAACCGCTTTTCCCCTTCCTGGGGCCCATCCTGCTGCTGCTGGCTGCGGGCCTGCCCCTTTGCAGACGGCCCAAGCAAACATCCCTTTACGCCCGGGATGGCTTCGCCGTAGTGGCCCTGGCCTGGGTGCTGATGAGCGCCTTCGGGGCCCTGCCCTTTCTCATTTCCGGGTATATCCCCCATTTTGTCGACGCGTTTTTTGAAACCGTCTCCGGCTTTACCACCACTGGGGCCACCATCCTTACGGCGGTGGAACCCTTGAGCCAGAGCGTGCTCTTCTGGCGGAGCTTTACTCACTGGATCGGCGGCATGGGGGTGCTGGTCTTTGTCATGGCGGTGCTGCCCATGACCGACGGGCATGGGATGCACCTGCTCCGGGCGGAGATGCCCGGGCCATCGGTGGGGAAGCTGGTAAGCCGCATGAGCGACACCGCCAAGATTCTCTACGGCATCTACCTGGTCATGACCCTTGTTGAAATCGCCCTGCTGGTGGTGGGGGGCATGCCCCTCTTCGACTCCTGCATCCACGCCTTCGGCTCTGCGGGCACCGGCGGCTTTAGCAACAAGAACCTCAGCGTGGGGGCCTATGACAACGCCTATTTCGACGTGGTAATCGGGGTGTTCATGCTCCTCTTCGGCGTAAACTTCAACCTGTATTACTTCCTTCTGGTCCGCCGCTTCCGGGACGTGTTCCGCTCCGAGGAGCTGTGGGCCTACGCGGCCATTGTGGGCGCGGCGGTAGCAGCCATCGCCGCAGACATCCATCATCTGTTCGGTTCCGCGGCGGAGAGTCTCCGTTACTCCTTCTTCCAGGTGGCCTCCATCATCACCACCACTGGCTACGCCACGGCGGACTTCAACCTCTGGCCCACTTTCTCCAAGGGCGTCCTGGTGGCGCTGATGTTCATTGGAGCCTGCGCCGGGTCCACCGGCGGCGGCATTAAGGTGGCCCGGATTGTGATTCTGGCCAAGACCTCCTGGGGGGACATGCGGAAGATGCTTCACCCTAACGCCGTCACCACCACCCGGTTTGAGGGGAAGTCTTTGACAGACAAGCATATCCGCAGCGTCCATCTGTTCATTACGGTATACCTTCTGGTATTCACCGCATCCTTCCTCCTGCTGTGCCTGGAAGGGTTTGATATTGTCACCACCTTCACCGCCCTGACCGCCTGCATCAACAACATTGGGCCGGGTCTGGAAATGGTGGGGCCCATGGGGAACTTTTCGGCGTTCTCCTGGTGGGCAAAGCTGCTGCTGTCCTTCAACATGCTGGTGGGGCGGCTGGAGATTTTCCCCATGCTGCTGCTCTTCGCCCCCTCCATCTGGAAGCGGCGGCGGATTATCCGGCGGATGTGACCGGCAGCGCCAAACGGAGCGCCAATAAGGAGGTACTCTCACGAAAAACGTGGCCGTGATGGTCTTCACGATCCTGCTGCTCATCGCCAACCGGCTGCTGGAAAAGAAGTTCCCCGGATTTTACAGGCGGATCGAACTGCCCTGCTTGCTCCTGGCCAGTGGGCTCATCGCCGCCTACTGCGGCCTCCTGCTCTATGGCGTCTACGATGTGCTGAACAGCGGAGTCTCCACGGAGGATAAGGTGCTTTTCACGATTTTCATCGTCTGCGTCGTTGCCGTTTACAGCGTCATCCTGACCTTTTCCTGGAAGGAGTACCGAAAAGGGCAAAAAACCGGCTGACCATCCCCATTCAAACCCAAAAAGGACCCGAGGCTAAAAGCCTCGGGTCCTTTTTTCCTATCGTAGCGTTCGGATTTTCACTCCGTCCTCAGACCCGAAGGTCCACCGATGTCTCTTCCGCCCCGTCAGACGGAACCGCAGCCGCCCGCAGCTCCGCCCGGGCCTCCTTGTACGCCTGGGAGTAAACCGCCGCAGCCCCGCTCAGAAACTTGTTCTCCGCCTTGGTGTTGATATCCGTCCAGCCGCTGCCCAGACTGTTGTAGCTGGCGATGATCTCGCCGTTGGGGGCCCGGACCTCGGCGGTCTGGCCCTCCTGGCGGACCTGGATCTTGGCGGAGCACTTCCCCGACAGCTTCTCCAGCATTCGCTCCAGAAATTGCATCTTCGGGTCCGGCTCGCTCAGCGCCGTCTGAATCACGGACATAACCTGGGCCTTGGGCCCGGAGCGGTCCGGGGAAACGTGTTCCCGCATCTGCATCCGCTGCAACTGCAAGCACCCGCCGGACATATAGACGCCCCGCCTGGCGTCGGACTTGGCGTAGGCTTTCAAACGCTGAACAAAGCCGTCGGTCATGGCGCTTTGGGCGGTCCGCTCGGCCTCCGCCAGGACCTTGGGGCTGGTCTCCCAGGGGAACCGCCTGCGGGGTTCCGGCCCTTTCAGCTCCCTGATCTCCATTCCATCCGTCCCCTTTCATTCCCTTGGGCACTTCCGCCCTTTTCCTTTTATATCGGCAAATTCTCCCAAAGCTTTAGGGGTGGCTTGAAAAACGGGGCATCCTCAGCCCAGGGCCTTGGCGGACTCTTCCAGCTTGGCGATAAGCTCCCGGAATTTCCCGGCCTTCTCCTTCTCGGCCTTCACCACCGCCTCCGGGGCCCGGGAGACGAATTTCTCGTTGGAGAGCTTCTGCTCCACAATCCGCAAACCGTTCTCCGCCTTCTCCTTCTCCTTGGCAATGCGCTCCCGCTCTGCCGCCAGGTCCACCAGCTCGCTGAGGGGCAGATAGGCCGTGGCGCTGCGGGTGACGATGGTCACCTGACCGCTGACATCCGCCGGGGCCTCCGGCGCAAAGCGCACCTCGGAGGCAAAGGCCAGCCGCTGGAGAAAGTGAAGGCCCTGCTCGTAGGGTTCCGGCGTGGCGGTAACCAACAGCACCTCCGCTTTCTTGCTGGGGGGGACGTTCATCTCTGCCCGGCGGGCCCGGATGGCCTTGATGGTGTCCATAACGGCCTCCATGGCGGCCTCCTCCCGGGGGAAGGACAGGGCGCCCTGGTACTCCGGCCACTTGGCCAGCATGAGGAACCGGTCCTCCGCCCCCGCCCGCTTGGGCAGAGCCTGGAAAATCTCCTCGGTGATGAAGGGCATGAAGGGGTGGAGCAGCTTCAAAAGCTCCGTCAGCACATAGCAGAGGACATTCCGGGCAGTGCTCTTGGCCGCCTTGTCCTCGCCGTTCAGACGGGTCTTGGTCAGCTCAATATACCAGTCGCAGTAGGTGTCCCACAGGAAGTCGTACACCTTGGCGGAGGCCACGCCGATTTCGTAGCTGTCCAGATTCTCGGTGACCTCCTTCACCAGGGTGTTCAGCTTGGAGAGGACCCACTTGTCCTCCCGTTCCAGCTCGTCCGCCGCCGGGAGGGCGTAGGTCTCCAGATCCCCCAGGTTCATCATGACAAAACGGCTGGCGTTCCAGATCTTGTTGGCGAAATTCCGCATGGCCTCACACTTCTCCGTGTAGAAGCGCATATCGTTTCCGGGGCTGTTGCCGGTGATGAGGTTGAACCGGAGTGCGTCCGCGCCGAATTTCTCGGCCACTTCCAGGGGATCGATGCCGTTGCCCAGGGACTTGGACATCTTCCGGCCCTTGTCGTCCCGGACCAGGCCGTGAATCAGGACCGTGTGGAAGGGAATCTTCTTCATCTGCTCGCAGCCGGAGAAGATCATCCGGGCCACCCAGAAGAAGATGATATCGTAGCCGGTGACCATCACCGACGTGGGATAGTAGAAATCCAGGTCCTCCGTCTTCTCCGGCCAGCCCAGGGTGGAGAAGGGCCACAGGGCGGAGGAGAACCAGGTGTCCAGCACGTCGGGGTCCCGGGTCAGGTGGGTGCTGCCGCACTGTTCGCACTTCGTGGGGTCCTCCCGGCTGACGTTGATGTGACCGCACTCGCCGCAGTACCAGGCGGGAATCTGGTGGCCCCACCAGAGCTGGCGGGAGATGCACCAGTCGTGGACGTTCTCCATCCAGTTGGTGTAGGTCTTGCTGAACCGTTCGGGGACGAACTTCACCTCGCCCTCCCGGACCACCCGGAGGGCTTCCTTGGCCAGGGGCTCCATCTTCACGAACCACTGGGCGGAGATCAGGGGCTCCACGTCGTTGTGGCAGCGGTAGCAGGTGCCCACGTTGTGGCTGTAGGGCTCCGTTTTCACCAGATACCCCTGCTCCTCCAAATCCTTCACAATGGCCTTCCGGCATTCATAGCGGTCCATCCCGTTGTAGGGCCCGCCGTTTTCGTTGATTTTCCCGTCG
>JAAWTB010000078.1 GCA_022801815.1 Oscillibacter sp.
CGTCTACCCCCTGGGCGTTCTCCAGGGCGTTCAGACCTACCCGCCCCTGGAGGAGCTCCAGGCGGAAATTGAACAGCTTTCCAGCGTGGCCCTGGCCATCCCAGCGGCGGATATCGCCATGGAGGCCGGGGACTCCCGGGCCGCCAACATCGCGCTGCTGGGGGCTTTCAGCCAGCTCTCCGCCGCCCCCCTGAACGGGGAAGATTTGGAGAAAATCCTGGCCCAGCGGTTCCAGGGCAAGGTGCTGGAGCTGAACCGGCGGGCCTTCGCCATGGGCCGGGAGGCCGCCAAGAAAGGGGGCGCGGTGTGATGGAGGCCATTCAAGTGCGCTTTTACAACCCGGAAACCCGGGAGTCTTTGATGCTGACCCTGCCCCGGGACACCCAGTTCTCCAGCCTGACGGCCATCCTCCAGGAGCGAGGGTTCGCGGACCGCCGGAAGGCGGGCTGGCGCTGCCTCTATCAGGAGCACCTGTGCGGCATGAATCACCGTCTGTGCGACTATGTCCCGGAGGACGCGGAGGAGATCGCCCTGGAGCTCTTCGGCTTCTCCCAGGTGCTGGTGTAAAGGAGGAGTGGGAACCATGTTAAGTACGATTGCGTTAGACACCCAGGTTCTCCGCCCGGGCCTGTGCACCGGCTGCGGGGCCTGTCAGGGGCTGTGCCCCTACTGGGGCAGCGTGGACGGGCGGACTGTCTGCTTCTTTGACTGCGAGCGGACAGACGGACGCTGCCAGCGGTTCTGCCCCCGGATGCCCACCGATCTGGACGCCCTGCGGAAGCAGTTTTTCCCCGAGGACACCATCCTCCCGGAGATCGGCCCCTTCCTGGGACTGTACCTGACCCGGGCCGCCGACGAATCCATCCGTTCCAAGGCCCAGCACGGCGGCAGCATGACCGCCCTGGTGGAGCTGGCCCTGAAGGAGGGCTTCATCGACGCCGCGGCCCTGACCCGCTCCCAGGGGGGGCTGAACCCCGAGGGCGTGCTGGCCGTCACGGCGGAGGAGGTCCGGGCCTGTTCCGGCTCCAGCTTCCAGGTGCCGCCCACCCTGGCGGTGCTGAACAAGGCGCTGAAAGAGGACCGGTTCCACAACATCGGCGTAGTGGGCACCCCCTGCAAGACCTTGGCGGTCTATAAAATGAAGGCCAATCCCCTTCCGGAAAACGACAACCACGCCGGGAACATCGGCATGGTGTTCGGCCTCTTCTGCGGCTGGGGCCTGGACTGGGACGGCCTGAACGCCCTGGCGGCGAGGCACGCCGACCCGGTCAAGGTCTCCCACATGGACATCCCCCCCAGCAAGTACCACTCCCTGGAGCTCCGGGAGGACGGCCAAACCGTATCCGTCAACCTGGACGAGGTGACGCCCCTGGTCCGCTCCGGCTGCCGTTACTGCGCCGACATGACGGCGGAGTTCGCGGACCTCTCCATCGGCGGCGCCCGGAGCGCCGAGGGCTGGGATGTGGACAAGGGCTGGAACCAGGTTATAGTCCGCTCGGAAAAGGGGCGGCAGCTTTTGGACCTGGCCCGGGAAAAGGGCGTGCTGGAGTTCAAGGAGCCCATGGAGGGCGGCCTTGAGAAGCTGAAAAAAGCCTCCCTGGGCAAGAAGCGCACGGCGGTGGCGAACCTCCGCCAGCTCACCGGAGAGTCCGGCGGACTGGGATACCTGAATCCCAGCCGGGAGCTGTTTCAGGACCTGTAGCCCATAAAAGCTCTCCAGAGCGCGGAGTCCTCAGCCCTCCCAGACCCTGCCGGACAAGCGTATGCCTGATACGCAGAAATTCATCCGGCTGCCGAAAAGCCTTTTCCGGCGACTCCTTATCCCGTCCCCTCACTTGGGGGACGGGATGTTTTTTCAGCGGCTCAGGCAAAGGTCACAACCGTACCCGTCTTTCCCGCCAGGGCGTCGATGGCCTTATCCAGCGAGGTGATGATGGCCTTTTTGCCGGGGTCGCTGCGGACAAACTTCATGGCGGCCTGGACCTTGGGCAGCATGCTTCCGGGGGCAAAATGGCCCTCGTCCACATAGCGGGAGGCCTCCGCCAGGGACATGCGGCTGAGATCCTTTTGATCCGGCTTGCCCCAGTTGACGGCCACCTTCTCCACCTCTGTCAGAATCATCAGCACGTCTGCGTCTACCTGCTCCGCCAGCAGCTCTGCGGCGAAGTCCTTGTCAATGACCGCCGCCACGCCTTCCAGCTGGCCCTGGGCAGTCTCCACCACCGGGACGCCGCCGCCGCCGCAGGTGATGACGATGGTCTTGTCCCACAGGTCCCGCACCTGGCCAATCTCCACAATCCGCCTGGGCTGGGGCGAGGGCACCACCCGGCGCCAGCCCCGCCCAGCGTCCTCCTTCATCACATAGCCTTTCTCCCGCTGAAGGTCCTCGGCCTCCTCCCGGCTGTAGAAGGGGCCGATGGGCTTGGTGGGATTTCGGAAGGCGGGGTCCTCCTCCTCCACCACCACCTGGGTGACCAGGCTCACCACCGGAATGTTCTTATTCCGTTTCGCCAGGGCATAGCGCAGGGCCTGCTGAATGTGGTAACCGATATACCCCTGGCTCATGGCCCCGCATACGTCGAAAGGCATGGCGGGCACCACCTCCTTGGCCGTCTCGCTGGCCAGAAGAATGCGGCCCACCTGGGGGCCGTTTCCGTGGACAATCGCCACTTCATAGCCGCTGACGCTGAGTTCCGCGATATGCTCGCAGGTCTCCCGCACTACGCTGAGCTGCGCCTCGGCGGTGGACCCGCTGTCCTTGGACTGCAGGGCGTTGCCCCCCAGGGCGATGACTAATCTCTCTGCTTTTTCCATTGTGTTCGCTCCTATTGCAACAGATTTCCGCTTTCGGCCTGAAAGCCTTTCGTTCAGTCTGCCACTCCCCGCGGTTTTTATGAATTCCACAAAACGCCCTCTGCGGGAATAGGCTCCTGGGAACTAGACATATTATACAAATTAACCCATCTCCTTTTACTCAGTCCTCCAAAGTTTGGCGGAAGCATCAAATTCCCCTTGCATCCTGGGGGAAAGGGCGGTATGATAGAGGTACGAACCGGAAACGTTACCAGTAACGTTTCCAAATTATCCGCAATCACGAAAACAAACAGGAGGAACATGAAATGAAGAAGAGACTCTTGACTCTGGCCCTGACCCTTGTCATGGCATTGTCCCTGGCCGCCTGCGGCGGCGGCAGCGGCGATACCCAGCCCTCTGGGGACAGCCAGCCCTCTGGGGACAGCCAGCCCGCCGGGGATGCCCAGACCGCCGGAGACTCCAGCAGCTCCGGTGCCTCCGGCGCCGTGTACTACCTGAACTTCAAGCCCGAGCAGGACGGTGCCTGGCAGGCCCTGGCCGAAGCCTACACCCAGGAGACCGGCGTGGAGGTGAAGGTCCAGACCGCCGCCTCCGGCCAGTACGAGACCACCCTGATGAGCGAGATCGCCAAGACCGACGCCCCCACCCTCTTCCAGGTCAACGGTCCCGTGGGCCTGGCCAACTGGAAAGATTATTGCTATGACCTCAGCGGCTCCGCCGTGGCCGGGGAGCTCTCCAGCCCGGATTTCGCCCTGATGGACGGCGATTCCATGTCCGGCATCGCCTACGTCATCGAAACCTATGGCCTGATCTATAACAAGGCTCTGCTGGAGCAGGCGGGCTACTCCGCCGACGACATCAAGTCCTTTGCCGACCTGAAGAAGGTGGCCGAGGACATCACCGCCCGGAAGGATGAGCTGGGCTTCTCCGCCTTCACTTCCGCCGGAATGGACGGCTCTTCCGACTGGCGTTTCAAGACCCACCTGGCCAACCTGCCCATCTACTTCGAGTATGAGGCCGACGGCATCGGCGACACCGACGCCATCAAAGGCACCTATCTGGATAACTACCGGGCCATTTGGGACCTGTATATCAACAACTGCACCTGCGCCCCCACCCTGCTGAGCGCCAAGACCGGCGACGACTCCGTGGCCGAGTTCGTCACCGAGCAGGCCGTGTTCTATCAGAACGGCACCTGGGCCTTCGGCGACGTGGCCGACGTGGGCGAGGAGAACCTGGGCATGCTGCCCATCTATATCGGCGCGGGCGACGAGGCCAACCAGGGCCTGTGCACCGGAACCGAAAACTACTGGTGCGTGAACAAAAACGCCAAGCCCGAGGACATCCAGGCCACCCTGGACTTTATGTACTGGTGCGTCACCTCCGACACCGGCCTGGACTATATGTGCTCCGGCGACGAGGGCAAGATGGGCTTCGTCATCCCCTTCAAGGGCAACCTGGAATCCACCAATGCGCTGGTGAACATCGCCAACGACTATGTGGCCCAGGGAAGCACCAGCATCAAGTGGTGCTTCCCCACCATGCCCTCCGAGGAGTGGAAGAACGTCTTGGGCTCCGCCCTGACCGCCTACGCCGCCGACCAGACCGACGCCAACTGGGAGACCGTGCGTGCCGCCTTCGTGGACAACTGGGCCGCCGAAAAATCCAAGTAAGAGACAAACGCCATACCGGGGCGGACGGACATCTTCGCCCGCCCCGGTTTTCGCTCCCCCGCCTTGGGCCGCCGGGAGGCGCGCCGTGCTTTTGAATACACGGCTCTTGTCCCGCCGGTCCAATGGTTCCACTACTTGTGAAGGAGGCTCTGCCAGCCATGGAAAAATCCATTAAGCGCTATTTCCCCGTCTTCCTGGGACCCACGTTCCTGGCCTTCCTCATCGGCTTCATCGTACCCTTCCTCATGGGCATCTACCTGTCCTTCTGCGACTTTCGCACCGTTACCGACGCGAAATTCAACGGCGTGCAGAACTATATCCGGGCCTTCCAGGACGGGGATTTCGCCCATGCTTTTTGGTTCACCGCCCTGTTTACCGTAACCACGCTGGTGCTGATCAACGTCATCGCATTCGCCGTGGCCCTGGTGCTGACTCGGGAGATTCGGGGCACCAACATCTTCCGCACTGTCTTCTTCATGCCGAACCTCATTGGCGGCATCGTCCTGGGCTACGTGTGGCAGCTCATCTTCAACGGCATTTTGTCCCGGTACGACCTGGCGCTGAAAATCTCTGCCAAGTACGGCTTCTGGGGCCTGGTCATCCTGATCTGCTGGCAGCAGATCGGCTATATGATGATCATTTACATTGCGGGCCTCCAGTCCATCCCCGGCGACCTCAACGAGGCGGCGGAAATCGACGGGGCCAACGGCTGGCAGAGGCTGTGGAACGTCACCATTCCCAACATGATGCCCTCCATCACCATCTGCACCTTCCTGACGCTGACCAACGGCTTCAAGCTCTTCGACCAGAACCTTTCCCTCACCGCCGGCGAGCCCATGAAGCAGACGGAAATGCTGGCGCTGAACATCTTCAACACGTTCTACGGCCGGGTAGGCTATCAGGGCGTGGGCCAGGCTAAGGCCGTGGTCTTCTTCATCCTGGTGGTGACCCTGGGCCTTATCCAGCTGAACATGACCCGCTCTAAGGAGGTGCAGCAATAATGAAGCGCAAAGCGAGAGGCGGCTGGTTCGCCACCATCCTGTTCACGGTAATCTCCATCTTCTACGTGGCCCCGCTGTTCATTGTCCTTATCAACTCCTTTAAGAAAAAGGCCTTTATCAATCTGGAGCCCTTCAAGCTCCCCTCAGAAAAGACCTGGGTGGCTTTGGAGAACTTTGCTAACGCCATGGAGAAATACAACTTCCTGGAATCCGTCCTCTGGACTGTGGTGATGACGGTGGGCTCCGTGGTGGTGATCTTGATCTGCACCTCCATGTTCGCTTGGTACATCACCCGGGTAAAGAGCCGGGCCACCAAAATTCTCTATCTCCTGTGCGTCTTCTCCATGGTGGTGCCCTTCCAAATGGTGATGTTCACCCTCTCCCTGGTGACGGACCGGCTGCGGCTGGGCACGCCCTGGGGCCTGGTGATCATTTACCTGGGCTTTGGCGCGGGGCTGGCGGTGTTCATGTTCTGCGGCTTCGTCAAGTCCATTCCCATTGAAATTGAGGAGGCCGCCATGATCGACGGCTGTTCTCCCCTGCGGACCTTCTTCTCCGTGGTGCTGCCCATTATGAAGCCCACCTATATCTCCGTGGGCATTTTGGAGACCATGTGGATCTGGAACGACTTTCTGCTTCCCTATCTGACCTTGGATCTGAACAAATTCAGCACCATCCCCATCACCATCCAGCGGATGCAGGGCTCCTATGGCCGGGTGGACATGGGCGCCATCATGGCCTCCCTGGTCATGGCCATCATCCCCATTGTGGTGTTCTACCTCAGCTGCCAAAAATACATTATCAAGGGGGTTGCGGCAGGCGCTGTTAAGGGTTAAAATACGGCAGGGGGGACTCCCCCTTTGAAAAGTACGCAAGGAGGGACGCGGAATGACTATCAAAGACATCGCCCGGCTGTCCGGGTGCGGCGTAGCCACCGTGTCCCGGGTGCTCAACGATCACCCCGACGTCAGCGACGAGACCCGGCGGAAGGTCCTGGAGGTAGTAGAGGCCCAGGGCTTCCAGCCCAACAACAACGCCAAGCACCTGAAACAGCAGGCTGGAACCGGCATCACCATTCTGGTGAAAGGCACCCAGAACATGCTCTTCGCCGACCTGGTGGAGCGGGTCCAGGCCCTTCTTCGGGACAGCGGGCGGGACGCCGTGGTTTACTACCTGGACGAGGACGCCGACGAGGTGGCCTACGCCCTCCAGCTCTGCCGGGAGCGCAAGCCCCTGGGCGTTTTCTTCCTGGGCGGGGATCTGGAGCTTTTCCGGGCCCGGTTTCAGCCCATTGCCGTCCCCTGCGTGCTGCTGACCAACACCGCCAAGGACCTGCACTTCGACAATCTCTCCTCCCTGACCACTGACGACGGCGAGGCCGCCGCCCAGGTCATTGAGTTCCTGGCCGGGCAGGGCCACCGCCGCATCTGCCTGCTGGGCGGCAATTGGTCCTGCTCCCAGATCAGCTACCGCCGCCTGGAGGGCTGCCGCCGGGCCTTTCAGCGCCTGGGCCTGCCCTTCGACCCGGAGCGCCAGTGCGAGCCCTGCCGCTACTCCATGGCCGACGCTTACGCCGCCACGGAGCGGCTGCTGGACCGCCGTCCGGACCTGACGGCCATTTTCGCCATGAGCGACGTCATGGCCATCGGGGCTGTCCGGGCCCTGCGGGACCGGGGCAAACGGGTGCCGGAGGACATTTCTGTGGTGGGCTATGACGGCATTTCCATGGCCAGCTATTCCGTTCCCCGGCTGGCCACCGTCCGGCAGGACACCCAGCGTCTGGCGGAGCGGGGCGTGGACGTGCTTCTGCGCAACATCGAGCGGAAAAACTGCCCTGTACATGAGGTGGTGCCCTTCCAGCTTATTCCTGGGGAGAGCGTTGCCAGGCTGGCGGACGCGTGACGTTTTGATTTTATAAGAAAGGGGATACCCATGTGAGAAAAGCCGGTATCCTAATGCCCATCTCCTCCCTGCCCTCCCCTTATGGGATTGGGACGCTGGGAGCCGCCGCCAGGGAGTTTGTGGACTTCCTGGTCCGGGGCGGGCAGTCCTGCTGGCAGATTCTTCCGGTGGGACCCACAAGCTATGGGGACTCTCCCTACCAATCCTTTTCCTCTTTCGCCGGGAATCCCTATTTCATCGACCTGGACACCTTGGCCGAATGGGGCTTCCTGGAGCCGGAGGAATACCAGTTCCTGAACTGGGGCGGCGACCCGGAACGGGTGGATTATGAAGCCCTTTACCGAAACCGCTTTTCGGTCCTGCGCCTGGCCTGTTCCCGTCTGAAACGGGGAGACTTATTC
>JAAWTB010000079.1 GCA_022801815.1 Oscillibacter sp.
GTACTGAATCTCATCCTTGTCGGTGAGATCCTTGTACTCGGTGGCTCCGGCGCTGATGGTGACCAGGGACATGGTCATGATCAGTGCCAGAACCAGGGATAAGAACTTCTTCATGGAATTTCCTCCTTTGATTTTAGGCGGGAAGTTCGCCGCCGTTATTCGCGGTCCGGGACGCGTCGGCTTTTCCGGCGCACATACAGTGGCTAGCCGTTCCCGTATCTACCCCGGGACTGCCGCCTCATCCGTGCCGCATGATGAATATAACACAGCGATTTTTGAAAATCAATATGTTATACATGTTTGTAACATAACAGTAACAAAGCGTCCTGCCTCTTCCAACTCCCAGCTTTTCATACAATTCAGCCGAAATTCGGAAATATTTCAGGGGATTTCCAGCCATTTCCTTCCGGTCCGTCGGAGGAATCCGTACGGTCTTTTATTATATATGTGTAACTCACTTTTGATGGACGCCCCCCCGTCCGGCGGTCTCATTCCTGGCAAAAAAGACAATGTTCTCCAAATTCTTACATGTTTTACAGGCGAACCGAAGTCCTTTCGCCGCCGCCGGGGGGCACGGGCGCAATTTTCCCTCTTGCATTTCCCCTCCCGCTGTGCTATAAGTAATAAGGAATCCTGCTATAGCGCTATCCGCGATGAACGGGAAAATAACGATTCCGCTTTGCCAAGAGAGGACGGGCCGCCGGCTGCAAGCCTGTCCGCAGAGCGCCGTTTGGTTCGCCCGGGAGCCGCCGTGGAGACACGGCCGGTCCGCCCTCCGTTACCGGGGCCTCGAGCGCGCGCCTCCGGGCGCGAATTTGGGTGGTATCGCGGAAGGCTAGCCTTTCGTCCCATGACTTGGGACGGGGGGTTTTTCTTTTTCCCTATTTTAAATGGAGAGGACCTGACTGCCATGAGTTCCCTGCCCCTGGCGCTGGCGCTGTCCCTGGCGCTGAGCGTTCCCTTCTTTCCCTCCGCCGCGGCCATCCCTTCCGCCGCGGAACAGACCGTCCAGGCTCCGGAGCCCGCCCGGCCGGAAACCTCCCAATGCCTCCCCTCTTCAAAGGAAGGCGCACCGTTGACCTACCCCGCCCAGCTGCCGGTGCTGATGTACCATCACGTCGTGCCCGACGGGCAGGCTTGCAACGATATGACCGTCACCGCCGGGCGGCTGGAACAGGACCTCCGCTGGTTAGCGGAAAACGGCTATGAAACCGTCCTTCCCCGGGAGCTGGCGGCGGGGGAACCCCTGCCGGAAAAGGCGGTCCTCATTACCTTTGACGACGGCTACCGCAGCAACTACGATTACGCCTATCCCCTTCTCCAAAAATACCGCGCCAAGGCCGCCATCGCCGTCATGGTTTTTATGCCGGACAACTGGGCCCCGGGCTTCCTCTCCTGGGACATGTGCCGGGAGATGACCGCCTCCGGCCTGGTGGAAATCGGGTCCCACGGCTACGCCATCCACAACCTGGACCAGCGGGAGGGGAACTTTGTCCCCGGCCAGGCCAACGGTGTTCAGCGGCGCAGGGGGGAAGACAGCGCGGACTTCCAGTCGCGGGTGCTGGCAGACCTGCACCTCAGCTATGAGCGCATTGCCGCCGAAACCGGCGCGGCCCCCACCTTCTTCGCCTATCCCTTCGGCAAAACCGATCCGGACGCAGACGCCTATCTGGAAAGCCTATTTCCCCTGACGGTGGTGACGGGGCCGGGAACGCAGGCTGCGGACCTCTCCCAGGGGCTTCATCAGCTGCCCCGCTTCACCGTCACCATGCAGAAACCGCCTGCCGCGCTCCTGAAAAACACCTGAGTTCCACATCCAAGAAAAGGAGTATCACGATATGAAAGAACAGTTAGAAGCCATCCGCAAAGGCGCCCTGGAGTCCATTGCCGCCGCCCAGGAGACCGCCGGGCTGGAGTCCCTCCGGGTCAAGTACCTGGGCAAAAAGGGCGAGCTTACCGCCGTACTGAAGCAGATGGGCAGCCTCTCCGCCGATCTCCGCCCCGTCATGGGCCAGCTGGCTAACGACGTCCGGGCCAGCCTGGAAAAGGCCATTGAAGCCCAGTCCGGCGTTCTTTCCCAAAAAGCCCTGGAAGCCAAGCTGGCGGCGGAGGCCGTGGACGTGACCATTCCCGGCAAACAGCCCCTCATGGGCCACAAGCACCCGATGTATTCTGTGCTGGACGAGATGAAGGAAATCTTTTTGAACATGGGCTTTGAGATTATGGACGGCCCGGAGATTGAGCAGGCGGACTACAACTTCACTAAGCTCAACGCCCCGGAGAACCATCCCTCCCGGGACTGGACCGACACCTTTTATTTAAAGGAAGATTCTTCCGTCCTCCTCCGGTCCCAGACCTCCCCCATGCAGATTCGGGCTATGGAGGGCTATGGCGTGCCTATCCGTATGATCTCCGCCGGGCGGGTGTACCGAAAGGACGAGGTGGATGCCACCCACTCCCCCATGTTCCATCAGATTGAGGGCCTGGTGGTGGACAAGGGCATCACCATGGCGGACCTGAAGGGGACCCTCAACGCCGTCATCCGGGAAATCTACGGACCCGGCACCGTCACCCGCTTCCGCCCCCACCACTTCCCCTTTACGGAGCCCAGCTGCGAGGTGGACATCCAGTGCTACAAGTGCGGCGGCAAAGGCTGCCCCACCTGCAAGGGCGAGGGCTGGATTGAAATTCTGGGCGCCGGCATGGTCCACCCCAAGGTACTGCAAAATTGCGGCATCGACCCGGAGGAATACTCCGGCTTCGCCTTTGGCATGGGCCTGGAGCGCCTGGCCCTGGGCCGGTACAAGATCAGCGACATGCGGCTGATTTTTGAAAACGACATCCGCTTTTTGGAGCAGTTTTAAAGGGCGGAGGACTTGACATGGCGGATTATGTATCGGCTTTCACCTACAACAACCATGTGTCCGTTTCCTTTGAGGCGGAGGACCCCAAGGTCATGGCCCTGGGGGAAAAGCTGTATGCCCTCTGCCCGGACGCCTATATGAACGGCTACAACTGGGACGCGCTTCTCCGGTACTATCTGGAGAAACACGAGCCCGATATTCTGGAGGGCCTGGACCCGGATCCCGAGGCGGGCTCCTATGTGGCCATCTGGCCCCTCTCCCCGGAAAACGAGGCCCGTGCCAAGCGCTTCGAGGAACTTATTCGCTCTCTGGTGGAGCATGAGGAAGAGCTCTGCCGCCTTGTTCAGGAAGAGGGCGGCGAAATCGAGTGGGACTGACCGCTCACTTTCACAGGAAAGAGGAGTTACGATATGAAACTATCCCGTAAATGGTTACAAGAATTTGTGGACATTGGCCCGGTCAGCGACCGGGACTTCGCCGAAGCCATGACCATCTCCGGCTCTAAGGTGGAGGTCACGGAGGACCTGGGAGCGGAAATTACAAACGTCGTTGCAGGCCGCATCAAGGAGATGGAGCGCCACCCCGACAGCGACCATATGTGGGTCTGCCAGGTGGACATCGGAGACGACGCGCCGGTCCAAATTGTCACCGGGGCCTGGAACATCCACAAGGGGGACCTGGTCCCCGTGGCCAAGCACAACTCCACCCTCCCCGGCGGCAAAAAAATCACCCGGGGCAAACTGCGAGGCGTGCTGTCCGACGGCATGATGTGCGGCCTCCATGAGCTGGGCCTGGACGAGCGGGACTTCCCCTACGCCGCCGTCACTGCCGCCGCCCTGCTGAACGACTACAAGCCCTTGGACCCGGAAAAACCTTCCATCCCAGCGGACATCCAACCGGGGCACAAACTCTTCGGGCCGGTGGTCTGCGCCCGGGTGGACCTGGTGATGCACAACGGCGGGGGGCACTGGACCTTTGCCCTGGACTGGGGCGAGGGCAGCGGAAACGTCCACAACGTCCGCCTCCAGAATATCCACCAGGGGGATTTGGTGGCCTACAACACCAAAACACAATCCATCTGCACCCTGGCGGACCTCCACGCGGAGCAAAAGGAGTTCCCCCACTGCATCCCCGACGGCATTTTTGTCCTCTACGAGGACTGCAAACCCGGCGACGATATCAAGCCCGTCATCGGCGCGGACGACCATGTGGTGGAGTTTGAAATCACCCCCAACCGGTCCGACTGCCTCAGCGTCATCGGCCTGGCCCGGGAGGTATCGGCCACCTTCGATAAGCCCATGAAGCTCCACGAGCCTGTGGTGAAGGGCTGCCCCGAGGACGCGGACAACCCCCTGGCCCGCTCCCTGCCGGAGCTGCTGGACGTGGAAACCCCGGACCCGGAGCTCTGCCCCCGGTACACCGCCCGGATGGTGCGGAACGTAAAGATTGGCCCCTCCCCCAAGTGGATGCGGGAGCGGCTGCGGAATATGGGTGTCCGTCCCATCAACAACATTGTGGACATCACCAACTATGTCATGCTGGAATACGGCCAGCCCATGCACGCCTTCGACTACCGCTATGTGAAAGGCGGGAAAATCGTGGTCCGCCGGGCCCGGGACGGCGAGGAGCTGACCACCCTGGACGGCAATGCCTACAAGCTCAGCTCCAGCATGCTGGTCATCGCCGACGAGAACCGGGCCGTGGGTCTGGCGGGCATCATGGGCGGACTGAACAGCGAGATTGTAGAGGATACCGTGGACGTGGTCTTCGAGTCCGCCAACTTTGACGGGGCTTGCATCCGCAGGACCGCTCTGGCTCTGGGGAAGCGGACGGAGGCTTCCGCCAAGTTTGAGAAGGGTCTGGACATTCTGAATACGCTTCCCGCTGTCAACCGCGCCTGCGAGCTGGTGGAACTGCTGGGCGCGGGCGAGGTAGTGGACGGCGTCATCGACCTTTTGAATTACGTCCCCCAGCCCCGGATCCTTCCGGTGGAGCCGGAGAAGATCAACGCCCTGCTGGGCATCAGCGTGGCGGAGAATGTGATGTACACTACGCTCCAAAAACTGGGCTTCGAAACCGTCCGGGAACGGGGCATGATGAAGGTGCCCTCCTGGCGCAGCGATGTGGAGGGCATGGCGGACCTGGCCGAGGAGGTGGCCCGGTTCTACGGCTACAACAATATCCCCAACACCCTCTCCTCCGGTCTCAACCAGCGCCGGGGCTGGAACCCCGTCCAGCAGGCGGAGAACGCCGCCGGAGCCCTCTGCCGGGGGCTGGGCTACAGCGAGATCATCACCTACTCTTTCATCAGCCCCACCTACTATGATAAGATCAACCTCCCGGCGGACTCTCCCCTCCGGGACTCCATGAAGATTCTGAACCCCTTGGGGGAGGACACCTCTATCATGCGCACCACCACCCTGCCCTCCATGCTGGAGATTCTGGCCCGGAACTGCCACTACCGCAACAAAGCCGTCCGGCTCTATGAGCTGGGCCGGACCTACTTCGCCAAAAACGACGGATCCGGCATGGCCGACGAGCCCAAGGTGCTGTCTCTGGGGGCCTACGGCGGCGGCATGGACTTCTTCGAGATAAAGGGTGCCGTGGAGGCCCTGCTGGAGGGTCTGCGGATTGAGGGCTTCCGCTTCGAGGCGGAAACCGCCAACCCCTCCTATCACCCGGGCCGCTGCGCCAAGGTTTACTGCGGTGATCGCCTCCTGGGCACGCTGGGCCAGATTCATCCCGCCGTGGCGGAGAACTACAGCGCGGACTGTGAGCTCTACGCCGCCGAGCTGGACTTCACCGCCCTCTTTGACCGCATGGGCGGCACTCCCATCTACCAGCCCCTGCCCCGCTTCCCCGCCGTCACCCGGGACATCGCCCTGCTCTGCGACAAGAGTCTCCCGGTGGCCAAGCTGGAGGAGTGCATCCGCCAGGGCGCCAAGGGCCTCTTAAAGGCCGTCACCCTCTTCGACGTCTACACCGGCAAGGGCGTCCCCGAGGGGAAGAAGAGCGTAGCCTTCAACCTGGAGCTCCGGGCCGACGACCGCAGCCTCACCGCTCAGGAAGCCGACGAGGACGTAAAGGGGATTTTGGACCTGCTTTCCCGGGAGCTGGATTCTGTCCTGCGCTGAGCCGGCAGGATCGGCAGTAAAAATCTTTCGTAAAATTCCCGCCGAAACCCTTTACAGTTTGACGAAAAGCGAGTATACTAGAAGAGAATCAGAAAGGAAGGTGGTGTACCTATGGACGATTTCACCAGAAAGTTTAGTCTCGCCCTAGAAAAGGACGCGGAGATTCATCAGATTCTCTCCACCGTTTACAAGGCCCTGGAGGAAAAGGGCTATAATCCCATTAACCAAATTGTGGGCTATATTCTGTCCGAGGACCCCACCTATATCACCAACCACAACAACGCCCGGACCCTGATCCGCAAGATTGACCGGGACGAGCTGTTACAGGTGCTGGTGCGGAAGTATTTAGGTCAGTAACAAAAAGAGTTACAAATTGTCATTAATTTCGACGTGCATTCCGTGGAGTTCCGTCTGCCGCCATCCCCGGCGGCGGCGGGATTCCACGGAATTTTTGCGCTTTTTGTCTGAAGTATCTTAAAATTTCCATTCTTTTTCGTCAAAACGCCCAACTCAGAATGTTGACAAAACGGGAAAAAGATGTTACAATTTGGTTACAAAATTCTTGAGGGAGGTTTCTATGGCTGGGAACAAGAACAGCAAAACCGAGGGCCTTATCTATAAGGGCCATCCGCTTCGCCGGGCAGGCAACCTGATTTACTACGGCACGATGGCTGAAAAATATATCATCATGATGCAGGTGCTGGATACCAAAAAGGAGAAGGACCTGGATCTGGCGTCCAAGGTCTCCATTCAGCTCCAGCTCACGGATCCGGACCTGAAATCCCGGGACCGCGTGGTCAAAAAAAGTGAGAAGGACAGCCTTTACGCGGCGATGGACATCGCCACCGTATGGCTGAACCGGGCTTTGGCGGGCAAGGAGAAATAAAGCCGGCCGCTTACCCAACCGTTACACAAATGATACGAGAAAGGAAGCAACCACTTATGAATCGACTTGCAGGAAAAGCCGCCAAGGTTCTGGCGCTCACCCTGATTTCCATGATGCTCCTCACCGCTGCGGCCTTCGCCGCCGAGAGCGACCCCCTGGTGGTGGGCATCGGCAAAACCACCGGATCTTCTCTCCGCCTCCGGTCCGCTCCCTCCCTGGACGCCTCCATCCTTACCACGCTGAACAAGGACTGGACCATCGCCGTCCTGGGCGAGGCCGACGGCTGGTATCACGTGGCCCACAACGGAGACGACGGCTATGTCTCCGCCGAGTTCTTCACCATGAGTGAGGAAACCGAGTTTGAGTACTACGGCCGGATCAACGCCCGGGGCGTCAACGTCCGGGCCGAGGCCAGCATCGACAGCGAAATCGTGAACAATCTCGGCCTGGGCTCCGGCGTCACGGTTACCGGCATTGAAAACGGCTGGTATCACATCACCGGTACATACGGCGAAGGCTGGGTCCGCAGCGACTATATCAGCCTGACCAACGAGACCCCCCTCACCCCTGGCGCCAGCGTGGGCGACAGCAGCATCGTGGACTTCGCCCGGCAGTTCCTGGGCACCCGGTACAGCTACGGCGGCGCGGCCCCCGGCGGCTTCGACTGCTCCGGCTTTACCATGTATGTGTACAAGCAGTTCGGCGTCTCCCTGCCCCACACGGCCACCGGCCAGTGG
>JAAWTB010000080.1 GCA_022801815.1 Oscillibacter sp.
GAAAACAGGCCGTGGCGGTGTACTTCATCATGGGCCGCAGCGAAAACTCCCGGAACCGGGTGTTTGTCCCCACGGAGGACGGCATCCGCACGGAGGCCCGCGACCCGTCCAAGATGACGGACCCCAGCCTCATCATCTACCACCCCGTCCGCAAGACGGACCAGGGCCTCATCGTCACCAACGGGGACCAGACGGACACGGTGCGGGACTATCTCCTGGAGGGCCGCACCTTCGCCGAAGCCCTGAAAACCAGAACCTTTGAGCCCGACACGCCCAACTACACCCCCCGCATCTCCGGCCTGCTGCATCCGAACGGCAGCTTCCAGCTCTCCATCTTAAAGAGCGCCGGGGGAAACCCGGACTGCTGCTGCCGGTACTTCTATCACTACGACGCCCCCCTTCCCGGGGAGGGCCGCTTCCTCCACACCTATCTGGGAGACGGAAACCCCCTGCCCTCCTTCGAGGGGGAACCAGAGCGTGTGGTCTTGGACGCAAAAACGCCGGAGGCCCTGGCGGACCAGGTCTGGGAGGCTTTGAACCCGGAGAACAAGGTGTCTCTCTTTGTCCGGTTCGTGGACTTGGCGGACGGGACCCACCGGGACGCGATTCGGAACCGGTACTAATTGACCTGCGGCTGTCAGGGGTCGGAAGGCACGAACCTACAGAAAAATCCCCGGAGTATGATACTCCGGGGATTTTTATTCCGGTCTCTGGTATTCCAGCAAATCCTCAATCCTGCAATCCAAGGCGTAGCAGACCTTCGCCAGGAAATTTAAGTCCACCAATTCAATCTGCTCTCCCCGATAATAGCGGGTAATCACATCATATTTAACGCCTGTCAATGTCTTAAGCTTATTTCGACTGATTTTTCGCTCATCCAGCACCTTGTCCAGCTTCACCACGATCCGGCCATATTCCTGCGTCTGATAGCTGATGATACTCTTCAGATCTTCCATGGCCCCTCACCTCGAATATAGTTTAACAGGGATATCCGCCCTTGACATTTCCCTTATTAAAGTATATCCTTATATCAGGGTAACCTATATTTGGAAAATCAGGAGGTGTCATTATGCCCGACTTTCAGAAAATGTATCTCATCGCGGCCGGCGCTATAGCGGACGCACTGGATGAGCTGGATAAGCTGAACGCTGGCACGGCAAAAGAGCGTCTCAGAGAAGCCCTGTACCATGCGGAGGAAGTTTATATTACTTCCGAACTGAAAGGTCGGAAGTAATATGTGCCATGTTTTGCGGTTGCCGCTGTTTACAGCGGCGAGCAAAGCGGCTTGAATCAAATTCATTATTTCCGAGCTTTGAGCTCGAAAATAATATCTCCCAGGGAGAGGACGCCGAGTCCCCGGAACAATAGTCCCTCCGGCAGTTTCCGTTCCGCCTCCTGGCCGGGAGGCGGCTTTTTTTGCTTTCCCCCTTCCCCCCGGCGGCCAACTGCGGTATACTAAGGGATATGAACACCACCGGCCCTCTCTGGGCGGAACGGAGGAACCCATGGAACAATCCCATCACCTGTACACGGCCATGGCGGACGCTTTCCGGGAGGAGGCGTTTTTGCGGAAGCTGGCCCGCTCCCGGGAAGAAGCGGAAGCCCTTTTCGCCGGTCTGGACTGGCCCGCCCTGCTGACCCCCCTGCTGCCCATTCAAAAGCGCATCGTCTGCGGCTCCGCGCTGGACGCCTTCCGGCCGGTTCTGGAGCGCATTGCCCCGGAGCCTCCGGAGGGCTGGGCCCCCTGCGCCTATCAAACGGCGGTCTCCCTCCTCTACCCCCAGGCGGATTCCGCCCGCACTCCCCCGCAGCGGGACGGAGCGTTGTGCTTCCTCCAGTTCCTGCGGACCCTCTTTGACGCGGAGCGGGAGGTCCTGCCCTTTGACTTTTGGATGGACTTCGCCTTTTGCACGGAGGAAGAGCTGAAGGCCAGCAACCTGGCGGAGGAGTACCGCCAATTCCTTCGCCGCTGGCGGGAGGAGTATGTCTACGAGCTTCTTCGCCTGGGCCGGGAGGTCACCGTGTTTCGGACGATGGAACACATCGCCGGGGTTCATCACGTGTCCATGACAGTCTCCCGGGCCTTCAAGGCCGGGGGCGGGAAAATCGACCTGGGGCTGATCTCCGCCGCCGCCGCGGGCCACGACATCGGGAAGTTCGGCTGCAAGCCCGGGGAGCGGGTGCCCTACCTCCATTATTACTATACGGACCAGTGGTTCTCCTGGCGGGGCCTGGGGGCCTTGGGCCGCGTCGCCGCCAATCACTCCGTCTGGGATCTGGAGCTGGAAAACCTGTCCTCCGAGTCCCTGGTCCTGGTCTACGCCGACTTCCGGGTGAAACAGGAGCGCCTTCCCGGCGGCAGGGAGGCAGCCAGGTTCTTCTCCCTGGCAGAGGCTTTTGACGTGATTCTCTCCAAACTGGACAACGTGGACGACGCCAAGCGGCGGCGGTACAATTATGTATATGTGAAGCTCCAGGATTTCGAGGGCTACCTCCAGAGCTTCGGCGTGGATGTGACCCTGGAATCCGCCGGAGGGGCGCCCCTGCCCCGGAAGGACCCCTCCTTAATGAACGAGGACGAGGTGGTGCTGGGCCTGCGCCGCACGGCAGTGGACCACAACATCCGCCTGATGCACCGGCTGAGCCGGGAACGCCTGTTCGTCGCCACTCTGGAGGCGGCCCGGGGGGAGAAGGACCCCGGCCGCATCCGGGCCTATGTGTCCGTCTTCCGGGAATACTTCACCTACTGGACCGTGGAACAGAAGGAGCAGGCCCTGGAATTTCTCTACGAGCTGCTGCTCCAGCCCGACGGGGACATCCGCCGCCAGGCGGCGGGGCTGATGGGGCGGATGCTCTCCAAGTTCCTCTCCGGCTATAAAAAGGAGCTGCCCCAGGGCGCACCCCCCAGTCCCCAGGAGGAACGGCCCTTCGAGCTGTGGGCGGAGTACCTGGAAAAGCTCATCCACCCGGACCGCCGCCTCACCCCCCGGCAGATCAGCATGATCCGCTACCAGGCCAAGACGGCGGCGGACGCGCTGCTGGGCGGATGCAGCCGCGAGGACTTCCCCCGCTTTTCCGAACTTCTCTTCCGCCATTACCAGGACCCCGCCGCCGAGGAGGCGGAAGGGGCCTTCGCCCTGCTGAACACGGCGCTGAACCTCCCTATGGAGCGGGTGGCCCCCCGGGACATTGCCCGGCTGGCGGACTACGCCGCCTGGTGGCTGGAAACCGGCGAGGCCCCCCAGAAGGCCGCCGCCATGCGCCTGGCCCGCCGCCTTCTGCCGGTGCTGGTGCCGGACTCTCCGGAGCGCGGGGCCGTCATACGGGCCGTGGAGACGGCGGACTGCTCTTCCTCCACGCCTCTTTTCTACCTCCAGTACCGGCTGGGGAAGCTCTTGGGCCTGGACGTGTCCGACCGCCAGATCCTGCTGGACCAGGGGGAGGCCGCCGCCGGCGTCTTCCTGGACAATCTGAAAACCGCCACCCCCTGGGTGCTGAAAGCCGTGGGCGTGGAGTACCTTCTGGACCAGGCCCGGCGGGGGGAGCCCGCCGCCGCCCTTCACATTGCCACCCATTTCTCCAACCTGATGAAGGTCAGCGAAAACGTAGTGGTCCGCCGCCTGGCGGGCAGCGCCCTGCTGGACGTGGCCCCCTTGCTGACGCCGCCCCGGCGCAACGAGGTGGCCGTGGAGCTGTGCGAGGCTTTGGAGACCGGCCAGTCGGAAATCTCCCAGTACATCCCCCCCTATCTTGGGCAGTTCCTTTTGTGGCTCACCCCCCGGGAACTGGATGAAATTCTGGACGAGCTGCTACGCTTCCTCTCCTCCTCCAGCGCCAGCGTGGCGGCGGGGGCCCTGGGGACCGTAGGGTCCCTGCTGGAGCACTACCGGGTCTACGGCAAACGCTTCCGCGAGCCGGAGAAATCCCTGGAGCGCCGCCGCCGGACGCTGGCAGGTTTGCTTCTCAAGGGCCTGGCCTCCTGCATGGAGCCTGTGCGGCAGGAGGCCCTGCGGGTTTTGGGGGAGGGGCTCTTCGCCTCCCCCTTCCTGAGCTACGCGGACAAGACGGCCCTTTTCACCCTGACGGCCAAAAAGCTCCTCTTCCTCATCGGCGAGCAGCCGGGGGGCGAGCTGACCTTCTTCCACACCGCCGCCGCCCTCTCCCACATTTACCGCTTCGCCGTAAAGCACCGCATTGAGAGCGGGCCCTTCCGCTTTGAGTGGCGGGACAAGGCCGCCGCCTTCTTCCCCGGCACCTTCGACCCCTTTTCCCTCTCCCACAAGGGCATCGTCACCGCCATTCGGGACCTGGGGATGGAGGTGTATCTGGCTGTGGACGAATTTTCCTGGTCCAAGAAGGCCCAGCCCTCCCTGATCCGGCGGCAGATCGTCAGCATGTCTGTGGCCGACGAGTTCGGCGTCTACCTCTTCCCCCACGACATCCCCGTAAACTTGGCCACCCCCGACGACCTTCTCCGCCTGCGGCAGGTCTTCGCGGGCCGGGAGCTGTACCTGGTGGTGGGCTCCGACGTGGTGGCGGGGGCCTCCTCCTACAAGGCCCCGCCCCGGGAGGGGTCCGTCCACTCCCTGAACCACATCGTCTTCCGCCGCTCCAGCGACGCCGAGGGCCGGGAGATTGAGGCGGACCTCTCCTGCATCACCGGCCGGGTGATTCCCCTCCAGCTGCCCACCCACCTGGAAGACATCAGTTCCACCCGCATCCGGGAGAACATCGACCTGGGCCGGGACGTGTCCAACCTGGTGGATCCCACCGTGCAGGATCTCATTTACCGCAACAGCCTCTACCTCCGGGAGCCCCAGTACAAGCAGCTGGTCCGTGCCAGCTTTCTGGACTTTGTCCGCGTCGCCGCGCCGGACCCGGTCCTCTGGGCGGAGCTGGGCGAATCCCTGGGTCCTCTGCCGCCCCCGGATCCCCGGGACAGCGTGTTCCTCCTCCGGGCGGGCGGCCCCCGGCCCCGGGTGCTGGGAGTTTTGACCAGCCGGGTCCTCAACTCCGGAGAGCTGTACAACGCCTTTGGCAGCGAGGAGCTGGCGAACTTCGTCCGCACCCGGACGGCGGGGCGGATTCAGCTGCTGACGGGCCTCTGGGCCGCCAGGGCCCCCGGGGGGAACTACGACGTAAGGCAGCTCCTGCTGACAGAGGTGCTGACCCGGGCGGCGGAGGAGGACTGCGGATACGCCGTCTGGTGGGGCCCGTCGGACCCGGCGGGCCTGGACCTGCTCCGCCGCCAGGGCTTCCTCCCCGCCGGGCTGGACACGCCCCAGCCGCTGCTGCTGGTGGATATGCGGTCCCCGGCGGTGCTGATGCAGAACATCCCCACCACCTTGAAAGAGCCCTTCGCCTCAGACCGGCAGGTGCTCTCCGCCATGGGGGCCGCCCATCTCCGCTTCCAGGAGGCGGTGTGCGGCCTGTACCCCGGGACGCTGGTGCTGTCTCTCAACGCGGAGATCATTTATCACCGCCTGGTCCGGAAGCTGACGGAGGAAAACGGCGTCCCCGCCGAGCCCCAGACCCCCCGGGTCCTGGGCCCGAAGATGTGCGTGCCCTTCGGCAAGATTCTCCGGGGCAACGCCGTGCCCAACACCGTGACGAAAACCATCCACACCGACAAGGTCTTCGCCCCGGACCTCCATTCCTTCACCATTTCCCCCTTCCCGGGCTACGCTCCCCTGGAAAGCCAGATTCGGACCATCCGCTCCTTCCGCCGCCCCGTCATGCTGGTGGACGACCTGCTCCACACCGGCAACCGCCTGAACGTCCTGGACCCTCTCTTCCGGCGGGAGGAGCTGGAAATCGACCGCTGCATGGTGGGCCTCCTCTCCGGCCGGGGCCGGGATCTGATGTCCGCCCGGGGCCGGAAGGTGGACAGCGTCTACTTCGTCCCGGACCTCCGGGCCTGGTTTGTGGAGTCCACCATGTATCCCTTCATCGGCGGGGACGCCGTGGACAAGGCGGTGGCCTCCGTGCCGGGTCTGGTCCCGGCGGTGAATCTCATTTTGCCCTACGCCTTCCCCAGGTTTTACCGGGAGTGCGGCCGGGAGGCGGTGTTCCACTTTTCCCGGACCTGCATTGAGAACAGCCGGGATATTCTCCTGGCCCTGGAGCGGGCCTACCGGGAGCGCTACGCCCGGAATCTGACCCTCTCCCGGCTCAGCGAGGCGGTGATCCTGCCTCTGAGCCCCGACAAGGGGGCGGCGCTGCGGTATGACGCCAATCTCTCCGCGTCGGTCTGCCTGGAGAGCGATCTCAGGCAGCTGGACCGGATGAAGCCGCTGCTGGAATGATCGGATAAGGAGGACTGTACAATGATGGAGTGCGTACACTACCGGGTCTCCGGGCGGGAGGCGGCGTCCTTTCGGCCGGGCCTGCCCTTCCCCGCCGGGACGGGAGCTCCGGCGGAGCTGTTTCTGGTGCAGCGGGAGCCCGTCTGGAGCTTCGCGGCCTGGAGGGTGACGGACGGGCGGCAGCTGACGGCGGACCAGACCGGCGTCTCCTGGCTGGCCCCCCGGCGGATGGGCCCCCCGGCGGAGCTTCCGCCGGAGGTCCGGACCGCCCTGGAGGCGGGCCGCCTCACCGGCGTGAACCTCCGCCACCCAGGCTGGGAGCGGGCGCTGGAATTTGCCACCCCCAAGCCGGGGAAAAAACGGGTTCATCTCCTGGCGGTGGGGGATGTGGGGGGCACCCTGCTGACGGCTTTGAAGCTGCTGGGAGGAGAGGAGATTTCCACCATTGGCATCTGTGATTTGAATGAGAAAACCGTGGCCCGGTGGGTGACGGAGATGGGGCAGATCGCGTGGCCCTGGGACTACGGGGCCCTGCCGGAGGTGGAGGCCGTCTCTCCGGAGCGGCTGTTTGACTGCGACGTCTTCATCTTCGCCGCCACCAAGGCCATCCCGGCGGTGGGCAGCGGAGTGAAGGACGTGCGCATGGCCCAGCTGGAGGCCAACCGCCCCCTGGTGGAGTCCTTTGCCCGGCAGGCCCGGAAGGCGGGGTTCCGGGGGCTGTTCATCGTCCTCAGCGACCCGGTGGATCCGCTGTGCCAGGCGGCGTGGTGGGCCTCCAACGTCGATGAGGAGACGGAATATCTGGACCTTCAGGGCCTCCTGCCGGAACAGGTCCAGGGCTTCGGCCTGGGGGTGATGAGCGCCCGGGCGGCCTATTTCGCCAAGCAGGATTCTCGCTTTGCCTCCTATTTCACCGAGGGCCGGGCCTTCGGCCCTCACGGACAGGGTTTGGTCATTGCCAACTCCATCCGGCGTTACGACGACGCCCTCTCCCGGGAGTTGACCCGGCTGACCCTGGAGGCCAACCTCCGCATCCGGGACCTGGGCTTCAAGCCCTATGTGGCCCCGGCTATTTCCTCGGGGGCGATGCAGCTTCTGCTGGCCCTGCGGGGGGAGTGGCACTGCTCCTCGGTGCCCCTGGGAGGCGTTTGGTTCGGGTGCCGGAACCGTTTTGGCGGCTATGGGCTGGAGCTGGAGACGCTGGAACTGCCGGACGCGCTCTTTGCCCGTCTCCAAGAGACGGAGGCGGTG
>JAAWTB010000081.1 GCA_022801815.1 Oscillibacter sp.
GTGGGTCATGATGATGCCGCCGATCATCCGGGTGGAGACGCCCCAGCTGGTCTGGTGGGGGTGGTGGAGCTGGTTGTCCTTCCCGGTGTAGGTAATGCCGAAGGCTTTGGCGAAGCCGTCGCCGAAGTAGTGGCTGGTCCCCGCCTGAAGGGCTTTGTGGTCGTGCATCATGCACTCTACGGTGTAGGTCTCCTCGGCCCCCTTGAACTTTTCCTTGTCCGTCTTCCGGCCCCGGAGGACGGGCATGGCCAGGAAGTTCTCCATGAAGTCCGCGTAGACGTTCAGCATCCGCATCGTCTCCTCCCGGGCCTCCGCCTCGTCCGCGTGCATGGTGTGGCCCTCCTGCCAGAGGAATTCCCGGTGGCGGAGGAAGGGGCGGGAGGTCTTCTCCCACCGCAGGACGCTGCACCACTGGTTATAGAGCTTCGGAAGGTCCCGCCAGGAGTGGATGATATTGGCGTAATGCTCGCAAAAGAGAGTCTCGGAGGTGGGGCGGACGCAGAGGCGGTCCTCCAGCTTCTCGCTGCCGCCCATGGTAATCCAGGCGCACTCCGGGGCGAAGCCCTCCACATGGTCCTTCTCCTTCTGGAGCAGGGACTCGGGGATCAGCACCGGGAGATAGACGTTCTCATGGCCCGTCTCCTTGAAGCGGCGGTCCAGCTCGCCCTGGATGTTCTCCCAGATGGCGTAGCCGTAGGGCCGGTAGATGAACATGCCCTTAACGGAGGTGTAGTCGATGAGCTCCGCCTTTTTGCAGACGTCGGTGTACCATTGGGCGAAGTCCGCGTCCCGGGCGGTGATGGCGTCCACTTGTCTCTTATCCATAGCGTTTCCGTTCCTTTCCTGTTTGGGGTTCCAGCATAACCACTTTATTTTATCCGCCCGGGGCGGGATTGTCAACCGTTTCCGGGGAGCGGGCGCGTCCATCCGGATATTTTATCGCGGGGGGCGGACCGATGCTTCCGCCCCCCGGGGATTACCGAGGATCGCCGGGCGCGTTCTCGTCCGGGACCGCCCTCACCGCCCCGGCAGGGGGAAGGCCCGCAGAATCACCCGCCCGAAGCACACCAGGCTCCGCCCGCCGGACGAAGGCAGGACCACATCCGCGTCCGCCCGGGCCCGATTCAAGGAGAAGAGATACACAATTCCCGCCGGGTCCTTGTAATACTGCTTGCAAAACACGTCCCCATCCACGCAGAAGATTCCCACGTCTCCCGCCTTCAGGGGGTCCCGGTTCACATAGGCCACAGACCCGTCGGCGATATAAGGGGCCATGGAGTCTCCTTGAATCCGCACGGCGAACTCCGCCGCCGGGGGCACGTCCCCCGTGACGGGGATGTAATCAAAATCCTCCCCAAAGGCCGGGGCGGCGTACCCGGCGGCGGCGGGGGTGCGGTAGAGGGGAATCACCCGGGGCTCCGCCGCTCCGGAACCCGCCGCCGCCTCGTCCCGATAGGCGCACAGCGCCTCCACCATGGTCCGCACCGTCTCCCGCCCCAGGGCGGACAGGCCCCGGTAGTCCTCCAGCAGTTTCTGCTCCCTGGGGGAAAGGGGCGGCTTGCCGTACTGAAAGCTGTCCTGAAACAGCGTGTTGGGATCCACCTCCAGAGCGTCAAACAGCCGGAGCATGATCTCCTCCTTGGGGAAGCTGACCCCGGTCTCGTAGTTCCCCACGGCGGAGGGGGAGACACCCAATAAAGCGGCCAGCTCAACCCTGGTCATATCCAATTCCCTCCGGCGGGCTCGTATCCTCTCTCCCAGCGACATCCCCGCTCCCCCTTTCCCAGCATCCCTATCTTAGCAGGTCCCCCCAAGGTCTGTCAATCCAATTTCACAAGAAACTTGTAAAAAACCTCTTGACATACTCGAACATATGTGCTATTTTAAAATTACCGCCAAGCTTCTTGTACCCCTCCGCGCAAAGAAGCTCCCCCGCCGGTGCCGCGGCCGTCTCCTGTAAAAAACTCAACCGCGGACCCAGCAGCGCGGTCCGCGGTTGAAGGCGAAGAAATTCCCGCCACAGTACAGTTTTCGGCGAAAACGGAACGGCGGCGGGAATTTCTGAGCTGGTGGGGGAGGGTGGATTCGAACCACCGAAGCCGAAGCAACAGATTTACAGTCTGCCCCATTTGACCGCTCTGGAACTCCCCCATGTTGGTTATGAACTTGTGGAGCTGGTGGACGGACTCGAACCCCCGGCCTGCTGATTACAAATCAGCTGCTCTACCAACTGAGCTACACCAGCAGTTCCAACAGCAGTGTTTATTCTAGCAGACAGATTTCCGTTTGTCAACAAAAATTTTTCTGATTTTCATTTTTTTCAAAGGAGAGGATTTGCGTGACGCTTATAAGACGCCGCCCCGGCAGGACGGCCCTGCGCTGTACCCTGTGCGGGCGGGAAATTCTCCGGGGAGAGGAATACTGGGCCTGCAACGGCCATGTGGCCTGCGGGGAGTGCTTGCTGGACTTGGCCCGGCGGGAGCTGGCGCCCTGCCGGGAAATCCGGGGAAGGGAGGGAAGGCCGTGACCTTGCTGGAACTGTCTGCCTCCTACCGGGAGAACGCCGCCGCCATTCACGGGCGCATCGTGGAGCTGCGTGTGCTGGAGCGGGCCCAGGAGGACCCGGAGGCGGCCTTCCGTCTCCGCCGCCGCATTGACGAGCTGACGCCCCTTTGGCGGGAGGCCCGGGAGCTGGCGGCCCTCACCGCCCATTATTATGACAGGAGTTATCACAAACATGAAAAGTACGCGTTATAAAGGCCCCTTTGACAACCGGGCCAGCGAGTGGATCGGAGACCTGACGGTCTGGACCCGGGAGAACGCCGGGGACAACAGTGAACGGCTGGAACGCCTGCGCCGGAATCTCCGCCAGGCCCGGGAGCGGGAACTGACTCCCCGCCAGCGGCAGCTGCTGGAACTTTATTACGACCGGGGGATGACCATTCCCCAGATTGCAGGGGAGCTGGGGCTGAACCGCTCCACCGTCTCCCGGACCCTCCGCCGGGCCCGGGACCGGCTGTACCGGTGCCTGCGGTACGCCTTGTAGGTTTTGGCGGAGAAAAGGAAGATATTTCCGGGTAATTCGTCCATTTTGTCCCGGGTTTCCTCTTGCGGTTTGTCTGGGAAACGGCTATAATCATAGCCAATGCCGAAACAAATACTGCCCCGCCAAACGCCGGGGCGCGCGGGTGAGGCCGGCGGCGGCGCCGGAGCGGGAGGAACGATATGAAGGATATGATGTATAATTCCCTGCATCACCGCTGGCTGCGGCTGCTGGCCGCCATGCTGGGGGAGGGCGTGGTGGCCCTGGCGCTGCGATTGTTCATCGTGCCGCTGGGCCTGTACTCCGGCGGCCTGATGGGCTTTTGCCAGCTGATTCGCACTCTGCTTCACTCCGCCATGGGCCTGGAGGGGGACATCGCTGGCGTCCTCTATTTTATCAGCAACATCCCCATCCTGCTGCTGGGCTGGAAGACCCTGGGCCGGGGCATGACCTTTAAGACCATCGCCTGTACGGTGTCCTTCTCCTTTTTCTACAGCATCATCCCCTCGCCGTCGGTCCCCATTGTGGAGGACTACCTCACCTCCTGTCTGCTGGGCGGCATCCTGGTGGGCACTGCCAGCGGCATTGTGCTGACCTGCGGCGGCAGCGGCGGCGGGCTGGACATCGTGGGCCTCTGCCTGAGCAAGCGGGGCAGCCGCTTTACCGTGGGCAAGTTCTCCCTGACGGTTAACTTCTTCCTCTATGCCGCCTGCCTGGTCCTCTTTGTGCCGGAGGTGGCCATTTACTCCGTCATCTACAACTTTTTCTCCGCCATGGTGCTGGACCGGATGCACCAGCAGAACGTGAACGTCCAGGCCATGATTTTCACCAAGGAGGATGAGAAAGAGCTGGGCCGCTTCATCATTGAAAAGCTGGGCCGCAGCGTCACTTATTGGGAGGGCACCGGGGCTTACAGCGGCAAGGGACTCCACGTGCTGGTGGTGTGCCTGTCCAAGTTTGAGATTGAGGAGCTGCTCCACGCCGTCCAGGAGCGGGACGACCACGCCTTCGTCACCGTCCAGGAGCGGGTCCGGGTCTTCGGGAACTTTGTGCGGAAGCTGGAGTGACCGGGGCCGGGGAGCCCGGCGCCGGACCGGCATGGCAATTGCGGAAAAGCGGGCCGCCCTTTGGGCGGCCCGCTTTTTGCGTCCGGCAGATTTAGGATTCCGTTCCCTCCAGGATTTCCCGGACCCGAAGCACGCCGCCCTCCACGGAGAACCGGACCTCCAGCCCGGCAAAGCCGAAGCCGTAAATACGCTCCGGGTCCTGCTGGTACCGGGGCCGGGGGTCCAGGGCCAGCACCGCCCGAAGGGCCTCCCGCCGCGGCTCCGGAACCCGGGCCCAAAGTTCCGCCGGGCACTCCACCGCCAGCGTCTCCCCGGCGGGGGCGGAGGCAAAGCCCCCCCGGGCTTCTGGGCGGCAGTCCGCGTAGGGCAGATAGGGCTTGACATCCAAAATGGGCGTGCCGTCCATCAGGTCCGCTCCCCGGACCCGGAGGACGGTCCCCCACTCCCGGGTCTCTTCCAGGCCTGCCAGGGTCACGGCGGAGAGGGCGATGGGGTTGGGCCGGAAGGGGGACCGGGTGGCGAATACCCCCAGCCGGGCGTTCCCTCCCAGGCGGGGCGGGCGGACCGTGGGGGACCAGCCGGCCCGGGCCGCCTGGTCAAACACCCACACCAGCCACACGTGGGAAAAGCCTTCCAGCCCCCGAAGGGCGGCAGGGTCCCGGTATTCCGGCTCGAAGACCACCCGGGCCTCCAGGGCTTCCACCAGGCCGCTCTGGCGGGGAACGCCGAATTTTCCGGCGAAGTCGCTTTGAATCCGGGCGATGGGTTTCATGACAAATTCCTGAGACATGGCCGGGCCTCCTTGGGGATGTGGTTTGCCCTATTATACAGGAGGCGGGGGGAAAAGGGAAGCCCTGGATATAGGCCGGAGCGCCGGAGGGGCCTCCCTTCGGCGCTTCGGCAGGAAGTTAAAACGCCCGGTCGATGGCGTTTCCGGCATCTTCTGCGGCGTTGCGGACGGAACGTCCGGCGTCGTCTATGGCATCCCGGGCGCCGTCCATGAGGCCGTCGTCATAGCCGTCGTTGTTGGAATCTCCGCGGTAGGTTTCCGTTCCGCCGGCAGGGCTGTTTGTTCCGCTCCCGTCCTGGCCGGCAGTTTCATAGTTGTCTGCGGTTCCGGTGGTCTGTCCGCCGCCGCCGCAGGCGGTGAGGCAGACGGCCAGCACCAGGGCGGTCAGCAGACACATCAGAGTATTTTTCATAGGATACTCCTCCTTCGATCTTTCCGGCCCGGGCCCCGCCGGTCCGGCGGAGCCCGAAGCCCTCCCGTCAAAGAAGTTCAAGGGCCAAGGCCCCTGAATCGCTTTGACGGCCCACGGGACGAAACCGCCGCCCCGTGTTTACGATACCCAAGCGGTATTGTCCCCGGCCTGGGGGCGTTCAATCCCGGGACTTTCGGGAAGCGGAGGCTTTTTTTAGAAAACGGCGGAGCGGCGGTATGAAGCGGCGTTTGGAACCATACATATAGGAAGGAGGGCGGCCCAAAAGAAGGTTCTCTGAAAAACTTTTTCAATTTCGGCGAAATGACGTATAAATTAAAGAAAAATTGGCGTAAACTAACAAAAAGAATTTTACTGTCAAGGAAAAATTTTTTAAATGTTTGTGCAATTGTCCATTGACGGGAGACAGAAAAGCGGTTATGATGGTAAAGTAATGACTCGTGGGCAACCATCTATTTGATTCGATATAAAAAAGGAGAGCTGCAACATGTATACGCAGGAAATCACGGTCAACAACGAAGTTGGTTTGCACGCCCGCCCCGCCACGTTCTTTATCCAGAAAGCCAACGAGTTCAAAAGCGGCATCTGGGTCGAGAAGGAGGACCGCCGCGTCAACGCCAAGAGCCTGTTAGGCGTGCTGTCCCTGGGCATCGTGAAGGGCACCCCCATCACCCTGATCGCGGACGGCGCCGATGAAAAAGAGGCGGTTTCCGCGCTGGTGGACCTGGTGAAAGACAACTTCGGAGAGTGATGAACCGTCCCCGTGCTGCCCGTCAGCGCGGGGTGGTTTTTTTTATTGGGCCGGGGTGTTCTGCCGGAAGAGGGGGAAGCTCCGGGGAAATGGCCTGGCCAGGGGGCCAGGCCCCACAAGGATGGCAAGCCCTTCTGCCGGGGTGCATCCCACTTTGAAAGGAGGCGGACCATGACCAAGGACGAGCTGAAAGAGAAAGCCAATGACCTGCCGCTTCTGCCGGGGGTCTATTTAATGATGGACAAAACCGGGAAGGTCATCTACGTGGGCAAGGCGAAGAAGCTGAAAAACCGGGTCAGCCAGTACTTTCAGGACAGCGCGTCCCACACGGCCAAAACCCGGCAGATGGTCTCCCAGATCGACCACTTCGACACCATCTTCGTCTCCAGCGAGTTCGAGGCCCTGGTGCTGGAAAACTCCCTTATCAAGCGGCACATGCCCCGATATAACATTCTGCTCAAGGACGACAAGGGCTATCCCTTCGTGCGCCTCTCCCGGGAGTCCTATCCCCGGTTCTCCATGGTCCACAAGTGGGCCAATGACGGGGCGAAGTACTTCGGCCCCTTCGGCGGCCGGTTCGAGACCCGGCAGGCCCTGGATGCCGTGTGCGCCGCCCTGCGCCTCCCCACTTGCAGCCGGAAGTTCCCCCGGGACATTGGGGCGGAGCGGCCCTGCCTGAACTTCCACATGGGCCGGTGCGACGGCTTCTGCCGCCCGGAGATGACTGCGGAGGAGTATAACCGCCGCATCCGTCAGGCTTGCCAGATGCTGGAGGGTAAGGCTAGGGAACTCCTCCGGGACATGACCGGGGAGATGGAGGCGGAGGCTGAGGCCCTGCGGTTCGAGCAGGCGGCAGCCCTCCGGGACCGGGTCAACGCCATCAGCGCCCTTTCCAAAAAGCAGACGGTCATCGCCGGGCTTTGCGCCGACACGGATATCTGGGGCTTGTACCGGGGGGCGGGGAAGTGCTGCTACGCCGTGCTCCACATGGAGGAGGGGAACCTGGCGGGCCGGGAGACGGAGCTGTTCACCGCCCCCATGGAGGAGGGGCAGGAAGAAATGCTCTCCGCCCTGACGGCCCAATACTACCTGCCCCGGGCCATTTTGCCCCACGAGATTCTGCTGCCCTTTGAGACGGAGGGGTACTGCGAGAATCTTTCGGAGGTGCTGACAAAGCGGGCGGGGCACAAGGTCTGGGTCCACGTCCCCCAGCGGGGGGAGAAGGCGGACCTCCGTGCCATGGCCCAGCGGAACGCCGCCGAGGAGGCGGAGCGGGCCACCACCGCCGAGGAGCGGGTGGCCCACACCCTGGAGCTTTTGACGAAAATGCTGGAC
>JAAWTB010000082.1 GCA_022801815.1 Oscillibacter sp.
TTTTCTCTTTTGGACCGTGCACGGCCCGTTTTCTCTTTTTCTTCTGGAAGAAAAAGAGAAAATGGGGGGTGCAAAGGACCAGCCATCTTCATGGCTGAATCCCCCCGCCCGTCAGGGCCGGAAAAATCCCCCTCCCCCGGAAGGGGGAGAAAAAAGGACCCGGACGGAAGTCCAGGCCCTTTCAACGCTCACTCAGCCTCGTAGACAGAGACCTGCTTGCGATCCTTGCCCAGCCGCTCGAAGCGGACCGTGCCGCTGGCGGTGGCAAACAGGGTATCGTCGCTGCCGCGGCCCACGTTCACGCCGGGGTGAATGTGGGTGCCGCGCTGGCGCACCAGAATGTTGCCCGCCAGGACGAACTGGCCGTCCGCCCGCTTGGGGCCCAGGCGCTTGGCCTTGGAGTCGCGGCCGTTCTTGGTGGAGCCGCCGCCCTTCTTGTGGGCGAAGAACTGTAAACCAATGCGAATCATGTCAGGGACCATCCTTTCTGAAAGATTTTAGATGGGGAAGGGGACTTTCGTCCGCTTCCAAAACCTCAATGTTGTCGGGGTACTCGTCGTGGAGCATAGTAAAGTAGAGCATCAGACCCGTCAGAAGGGTCTGGCAGGTGCTCTCCGCCGTGGGGCCTAAGGCTCCGGGAAGGCGCAGGGAAATCAGCGCCTTCTCCTCGTCAATCCGTACTGCGGCGGCAAGGCCCAAAACGTCGTTGACGGTGGCCTCCACCAGGGTGACGGCGGCGGTGATGGACGCGCAGAGGAGATCTTCCCCCGCCTCGGCCCAGCCGCTGTGGCCCCTGGCCTCAAAGCCGGTAATCCGGCCCGCTTCCGTGTGGAAGGTGACGCTGGTCATGCTCAGACGGAGATCTTGCCGATCTCGACCTTGGTATAGGGCTGGCGATGGCCCTGACGCTTGCGGTAGCCCTTCTTGGGATTGTACTTGAAGATGCGGATTTTCTTGCCCTTGCCGTTCTTGACGACCTTGGCCTCCACAGAGGCGCCGGCCACGGTGGGCGCGCCGAAGGTGGCCTTGTCCCCGTCGATGACGGCCAGGACCTGGTCGAACTTCACGGCGTCGCCGGCCTCCTGGGGCAGCTTTTCGATGTAGACCACGTCGCCCTCGGCCACCTTGTACTGCTTTCCGCCGGTCACGATGATTGCGTTCATGCTTGTTTCAACTCCTTCATTTACGGGCTCGCTGTCGGGGGCGGCGTTTGCACGCACTTATCCAGGCCCATTCAAAGCGGCTTCGCTAGTATATCAGCAAAATTTGGGCTTGTCAATGGGATTTGACGATTTTTTGGAAAACTACCGCCCTTCTATCGAAAATACCAAGTTCCCGGAAAAGGGACGGACACATAGGTCCGTCCCTACAGAATAAACCTCCGAACCGGGCGCTCTCTCAGCAGGAGGCCCGCAAAGCCTCCAGCTCCTCCCGGGAAAAGCGCTGCACGTTGTCGCAGAAGCGGCAGGTCAGCTCCGCGCCGCCCTGCTCGTCAATCATGGCCCGCAGCTCCTCCCGGCCCAGGCTGATGAGGGCCCGCTCCATCCGCTCCCGGCTGCATTCGCAGCGGTATTCAATGGGCCGCTTCTCCAAAATCTCCAGCTCTAGCCCCGGCAGGGCGGCCCGCAGCAATGCCTCCGGGTCCGGGTCGGCCCGCAGCAGCTCCGTCACCGGCTTCGCCGCCCGCAGGGACGCCTCCAGCCGCTCCGCCGTCTCCTCCCCCGCGCCGGGGAGGAGCTGGACCAGATACCCCCCGGCGGACAGGACGCTCTGGTCCCGGTCCACCAGCACCCCCAGGCCGCAGGCCGTGGGAATCTGCTCGGACTCCACGAAGTAGAGGGCGATGTCCTCGGCAATCTCCCCCCAAAGAAGTCCCACGCTGCCCACATACGGCTCCTTCATTCTAAGGTCCCGGATCACCGTCAGGGTGCCCCGGTTCCCCACGGCCTCGCCCACGTCCAGCTTCCCGTCCTCCCGCAGGGGGATGTCCACGGCGGGGTTTTCCACCGTGCCCCGGACATTGCCCTGGTGGTCCGACACCGCCAGCAGCGTCCCCAGGGGGCCGCCGCCCTTGATTTGCAGGGTGAGGCTGGCGGCCTCCTCCTTCAGGGCGTTGCCCATCATGGACGCCGCCGCCAGCAGGCGGCCCAGGGCCGCCGTGGCCACCGGCAGGGTCTTGTGAATCTGCCGGGCCCGCTCCGTCAGGTCCCGGGTGGACACGGCGGAGACCTTCATCAGGCCGTCTTGGGAGATGGCCCGTATCAGTTGATCGCTCATAGCTTCTCCTTCACTTCGCTTCCAATTGCCAGCGGTCCTCTTCCAGCTTCGGGGGGCGGTCCGTCAGGTCCCCCGTCAGCTTCACAGAGGAAAAGCCCGCCCCCCTCAGGCACGTTTGCAGCTCCTCCTCGCTCCAGGCCCGCTCCCGGTGCTCCTCGAAGGAGCGGTCCCAGGCCCCGTCGGGGCGGAGGCGGAACAGGTCCACCTGATAGGTGCAGATCTGCTTCTTCTCGGAAAAAAAGGTCCGCCAGACGCAGCAGCTCTCCTCCGTCTCGTCCATATAAAGCTGCCCGTCCATCCGCCGGAGCTTACAGGGCGTATTCACATCGAAGAGGAACAGCCCCCCCGGCTTCAGCCAGCGGCGGACCCGGCGGAAGGTCTCCCGCAGGTCCCGCTCCGCCGTCAGGTAATTCAGGGAATCCAGGGTGGACACCACCGCGTCCACCGGCCGGGCCAGGCGGAGCCTGGGCATGGCCTGCTGGAGGAACAGCGGCGGGCGGTCCAGCCCCGCCGCCTTCGCCGCCGCCTGGGTCAGCATCTCCCCGGACCCATCTGCGGCCAGGACCTCATAGCCCCGCTTCGCCAGAAGGCACGCGATGGTCCCCGTGCCGCAGGCCAGGTCCAGCACCGTCTCCACGGGAATGGGGCTTTTGCGGAGCCGCCGCTCCAAAAACGCCGCCCGGCGGCGGTAGGCCCCGTCAGCCATCAATCCGTCGTAGCTGGCGGCCAGGGCACCATAGGCGCTCATGACGGCCGGTCCTTCATCCGGGCAAAGAGCTGGGCATAGGCCCCGGTGCCGTAGTTCAGCGAGCGGTTTACCCGGCTGATAGTGGCGCTGGACGCGCCGGTGCGCTCTAAAATGTCGTTGTAAATCATGCCGTCGTCCAGCAGGGAGGCCACTTCAAACCGCTGCTCCATACTTCTAAGCTCGGCCACGGTGCAAAGGTCCTGAAAAAACTGGTAGCACTCTTCCTCATCCCGGAGCTGTAAAATGGCTCTATAGAGCTGGCCGTTTTTGTCTTTCTTGCCGATCTTCACGCTGAGACCTCCTGTCGTCGTTTTCAACACTCCCATTTTAACCTTTCAGAGCGCGAAAGTAAAGGGGGCTTTTGAGGAAAATTTTAGGAAGCACGTCCTGCCGTCACCGCTTCGCCCCCCCGCGCATAGGCTGGAGAAATGCGGAGAAAGGAGCGGTGGCTGTGGGAGAGCGTCTGGAGTCCCTGAAAACGGAGCCCTTCGCGGCAGAGCGGGAGTGGACGGTGGAGGGCGTGCCGGTCTTATCGGCGGCGGCCCAGGTGCCGGAGCCTCCGGGAACAGACCGGACGGCCCGGCGGATTAAGCGCTTTTACCAGCTGCAATGCCGTTCCTTCCTGGGCTACTGCCAGCGATACCTGTTCCCTCAGGCGGCGGCGGAGTACCGCCTGGCTCTGGAGGCCAGCCGCCCTTTGCCCGCCTTCCGGGCGGAGCTTTCTTACCAGGTGACCTATAACCGGGGCGGCCTCTGGAGCCTGTACACCCAGGTCCGGGAGGACATGGGCCCCGGCCCGTCCCCCCTGACCCGCCGGGGGGACACCTGGGACCTGGGCACGGGCTACCCTGTGCCGCTGAAAGACTTCTTTCCCGCTGGAGCGGCCTGGAAAAAGAACATCCTAACCGGCGCGGCGGAGGAAATCCGGCGGCGGGAGCGGGCCGGGGCGAGCCGCTGGCGGGAGGACTGGCGGCGGGAGCTGCGGCGGCGGTTCAACCCCCAAAATTTTTACCTGACGGAGGAGGGACTGGCCTGCTTCTGGCCCATGTACGCCATCGCCCCTGCGGCGGAGGGCATCCCGGTGGTTGTCCTGCCCTACGGCGAAGGGGCGCCGCCGGAGCAGGAGACGCGCCAGGGGGCCTGACGGCGAGATCCCAGCCAACGCGGGGCCGTGTCAATTGCCCAAGCGCCCAGAAGGGTGCAGACTCGGCAAAGGGCATCCCTTTTCGAGCCCGGCAAGCTGACCGGGGTCCTCCAGATGGACTGCAATACCCTCTTCGCCCGGGATGGAACGCAAAAAGAGACGGCCTTCCGGCTGTCTCTTTTCACGCGCTCTGCTGCGCTTACTTCAAATTGTCCTTGTTTCCAAAATATTTCCTGGTCTCCGCAGCCACCACGCCGGAGAGCGCGAAGAGGCCGATGAAGTTGGGAAGCGCCATCAGGCCGTTGAAGGTGTCCGCCACGTCCCACACGAAGCTGAGGGGAGACACGCAGCCCGCCACCACCACGGCGATGAAAATCACCTGGAACACCCGGACTGCCTTATTTCCAAAGAGGTACTGCACACAGCGGGTGCCGTACAGGGACCAGCCCAGCACCGTGGAAAAGGCGAACAGCGCCAGGGCGATGGCCACGAACAGCGCCGCGAACTTGCCGCCGAAAACCGTGGCCAGGGCGGCGGTGATGACCTCGCTGCCGGGGCGGGTGCCAAAGGCAATGTCCACGCCGCTGCAAATGATGGTCAGGGCGGTGAGGGAGCAGATGACAATGGTGTCCACAAACACCTCGAAGATGCCGTACAGGCCCTGGTTCACGGGACCCTTGGTGTCCGCCGCCGCATGGGCGATGGCCGCAGAGCCCAGGCCCGCCTCGTTGGAAAAGGCGCTGCGCCTAAGGCCCCAAATGATGGTCTGCTTCAGCACGATGCCGCTGGCCGCGCCGCCGATGGCCTGGGGCGTGAAGGCGGAGGAGAAGATTTTCACAAAGGCGTCGGGAACGCTGCCGATATGAGCGCCGATGACCACCAGGGCAAAGAGGATGTAAAAGACGCTCATGAAGGGGATCAGCTTCTCCGTGACGGCGCCGATGCGCTTGATGCCGCCCAGGAGGATGATGGCCACCAGCAGGGCCAGCACAATGCCCATCAGCCACTTCAGCGCGCTCTCCACCCCGGCGGAGACCGCCGTGAAGGCCGCTACGGCGCCGATGACCGAGCCGGTAATGCTGTTCACTTGGGACATGTTGCCGATGCCGAAGGAGGCCAGGATGGCGAAGACGGCAAAGAGGCCCGCCAGCCACTTCCAGCCGCTGCCCAGACCCTTGGAGATGTAGTACATGGGGCCGCCCACCCAGTCGCCCTTGGCGTCCCGCTCCCGGTACTTGATGGCCAGGACGATCTCGGAGTACTTGGTCACCATGCCCACCAGGGCCGCCAGCCACAGCCAGAAGATGGCGCCGTAGCCGCCCATGGCGATGGCCTGGGTGGTGCCCACAATATTGCCCGTGCCCACAGTGGCGGACAGGGCGGTGGTCACGGCCTGGAGCGGCGTCACCGCGCCCTCTCCGGCCTCCTGCTTCCGGAACATCTTGCCCACGGTGTTCTTCATGGCGTGGCCGAAGTGGGCAAACTGCACCCCGCCGTTGCGGATGGTGAGAAACAGTCCCCCCGCAATGGCGCAGGGAAGGAAGGTGTACATCCACGCGAAGTCGTTCAGCGGGCCGGACAGGAAGCTTAAAATGCTGCTCAAAATTTCCATAATTTCCCTCCATAGTGTGGAAGCGGCAGGGAACAGGGGCCCCAAAAAACGCAAAAAGCGGGCCCGCCGGCGCGGCCCCGCAAACAGCAACGTCTCCCCGGCGGACACACCCCGCCGGACCCCCGTCCTCTCTGTCCTTTTACCTGAGAGATTCGGCGGGACACACCCCGCCTTGCACCTTCGGTACCCGTTTCCGGGCTTCTCCAGAGCCGCATCCGTCCCCGGTCCTGGCGCCTGAGAGTTTCACTCCGTCGGCAGGCTTTCGCCGTTTCCCCGGGGATATCCTTTGCCGGTATCCAATTGTGGTACTACCTTAACACGCCCCGCCCCGGTTGTCAATCGTGCTTTTTCACAAAATGTCCGTAAGCCAGAGACGGTTATTTTTTCTTGGCGGACAAAAGGAGGGGCGCACCCCGCCCCTCCAGATGTTTCATTTACAGTTCCCGGACGGAGACCACCCCGGCGGTGGCTAGGACCTCCTGCCTGAGATGGTCCACATCCAGCCCCTTATGAAGCCGCAGGGTAAAGATGGCGCAGGCGTTGTGCTCCTCGTTGGACTTGGAGTGGATGATGCCCATGTTGAGGATTTTCAGCCCATGCTCCCGGAACTCCTGAAGCAGCACGTCCATAGTTTTGTTGTCGCCATACTCCACGTAGAGGTTGACCTCCGGGGCGTTTTTCAGCATCCGGTACTCCACCCGGGAGAAAAACAGCTCCGCCACCAGAATCAGGAACGTGGCAAAGAGGCCCCCCTCGTAAAAGCCGCCGCCCAGGGCCAGGCCGATGATCGCCGCCGCCCAGAGGCCCGCCGCCGTGGTCAGGCCCTTTACCCGCTGGCGGCGGGTGACGATGATGGTGCCCGCGCCGATAAAGCCGATGCCCGCCACCACCTGGGCCCCCAGCCGGGCCATGTCGGTGTACTGGCCCAGGACCAGGTACAGGTATTGGCTGGTCAGCGTGGTCATGGCCGCGCCCAGGCAGATTAAAATATGGGTGCGGAAGCCCGCCGGGCGGCGCTTGTACTCCCGCTCGATGCCGATGATGCCGCCGCAGACCACCGCCAGGGTCATCCGCAGGGCCACGGACCAGATGGTCACGTCCCGCAGTCCGTCAAACAGAGATAGCATTCCGTTTCCTCTCCTCTCTCCCCTCAAATATCGTGCACGACATACACGTCCTCCAGCTCCGAGATGGCGGCCAGGATCTTGGCGTGGGTGCCCGGCCGGTTCATCCGCAGGGAGAAAATGGCGTTGGGGTGCTGGGAGGGCGTCTGCTTTCCGTGGTCCACCTCCACCTCGTAGATGGTCACGTCCTTGGCCTTAATGCGGCTGATGATTTCCGCCACGTTGTCCAGGGACTGGAATTCCACATAGATGTTCATATTTTTCGCGTTTTCCACAATGTACAGCTCCACCGCCGGAAGCAGGTGAACCACCAAGAAGATCAAAAGGAACGCCAGCCCCACGCACTCGTAAAATCCCGCCCCCACGGCCAGGCCCATGCAGGCCGAGGCCCAGAGGCCCGCCGCCGTGGTCAGGCCCTTCACCTTCTGCTGGCCCGTCACCAAAATGGTGCCCGCGCCCAAA
>JAAWTB010000083.1 GCA_022801815.1 Oscillibacter sp.
CTGGGTAGTGACATGGGCGTAGGTGTCCAGGGTGAATCCTGCTGAGTAGTGGCCCAACATCCCGGAAACCGTCTTGATGTCCACCCCGTTTTGCAGGGCAACCGTGGCGAATGTATGTCTCAGGTCGTGAAATCTCACTTTCGGCAGCCCTGCCCGCTTCAGAACCCGGTGGAGCATCTGGATCACGCTGTCCGGGGAGATAGGTCCGCCGGTCGGCGAGGGGAACACATACTCACTGCCGCCGCATTTCTTTCTCTGCTCGTTCAGGATTCCTACTGCATCCCCTCCCAGTGAGATGGTGCGGTAGGAATTTTTCGTTTTCAGCGGGGCTTCCACCACTTCTCCGTTGATCCTGGAGACCTGCCGCTGAACCCGGAGGGTGCCCTGCTCCAAATCGAGGTCTTCCCATTTTAATCCGAGGAGTTCTCCTCTTCGCAAGCCCGTAGCCAGTTCGATATAGTACATCTCGAATACGCCACTTTCCTTAGCTTCCCGCAGGAAGGAGGCCAGCTGCTCCGCTGGGAGCGTCTTCATTTCCCTGTGCTCCAGCTTTGGTAAGGCGCAGCTATCCGCAGGATTGACCGCTATCAGCTTTTGGCTTCTGGCAAAGTCCATGGCAGAGGAGATGACCTGGTGGATGTTCAGCACTGTCTTGGGGCTCAGGCCTTTCGGCTGTCCCTTCGCCTCGATTCGGTCCACTCTGCCTTTGGACAGCAGCTTTTTGTAGAGCTTTTGCAGTTCCAAAGTGGTCAGCTTCCCCAGTTGAATTTTGCCGATATTCGGCTTGATATGGTTGTCGATGTATCCTCGGTAGGTCTGGTGGGAGGTGGGGCGTACCTTGATTTTGGCGTAGTTCTCGAACCAGATGTCCATCCACTGGCCTACGGTGTACTGCGCTGCCTTGAGAGTGTCCACCTCTGTGTTTTCCTGGATCGCCTGCTTCAGCTTTGCTTTCACCTCCGCCTGGGTCTTGCCCAGGACGTTTTTGTAGACCGTTTTGCCGGTTTCCGGGTCCCGCCCGGCGGTGTAGCGGCCCTCCCATCGGCCGTCTGGCCGTTTGCGGATGCTACCCTCGCCGTTGGCCCTGCGTTTTGCCATGCGTATCGCCTCCATTCAGCGACACAACATACCACAGCCTTGGTCCAATAGCCAGGGGTTCAGGGCAGAGTTATCAGAAAATTCAAACTCTCTTGCTATCAGGAAAAATCACCTATTCATTGTTTTCTGCGCAGCAAAATTTGCGTGCTGGCTCACTGCTCCCTCTTTGGTAACGCTGGTGCAACTCATAGACTGATTATCTCATCGCCAACAGCGGTCCACAGAGCCCCAACACGGCGTTTGGTGTGCCGAGGCGGGGATGGGGCTGTCTCTCCCACAAAACCGTACACAGCGGCTTACAGGTCGATACACGGGGGACTTAGTGGCGCAGACTTCTTCCCTTCTTCTGTATTGACTTTGCCCTTTCAATTCTCATAAAAACCGAAAATTTCTCGTTAGCCCACTGCTGACCCCACCGAATCTGCTGCCGCCGTAAGCGTCACGGTTAACAAGACGTCAAAGCGGAAGCTGGCCCTTGTATTTGACATCACATAACCATTTGCACAGAATGTCAGAAAAGATGATGATATTCCGCTGAAAGCCCCCGTATATCCGTTCCCCGGCCCGCACCGCGGGACGGTGCGAACCAGCGGGACGCCCGCAAGGCGGCACGCTTTTATCCTGCTTCCTTTTCCTCCCCCTGGTTCACTTCGGCGTTTGGCGTGTTGCTGAACCCATCAGACGGTAAATACTGAAAAGGTTATTTCAGCAGAACACTGACAAACCGCTGCAGCATAGCCGCGGCCTCGGCGCGGGTGGTTATACGGGAGGGGGCCAGCATCCCATTTGGCAGACCGCTGATGATGCCGGAATCCACCGCCCAGGCCACAGCGTCCTGAGCCCAAGGGGACACCGAGGCGGTATCAGAAAATCCGGTCAGGCTGTCCCGACCTCCAGTACTCATATTCAGGAGCTGGGCGTAACGGAACAGCATGACGGCCAACTGTTCCCGTGTGATCTCGTCGTTGGGGCCAAAGCGTCCGCCTCCATAGCCGCTGACAATGCCTGCCTCTGCGGCCCAGGCGATACCCTGCTCATACCAGGCGCCCTTTGCTACATCCGCAAATACAGATTCAGTTTTCTGTGTACCGGCGTCCTCCAGACGGAAGAGCACAGTGGCTAGCATCCCACGGCTCAGGGGCAGGCTGGGTGCGAAGGCGTTCTGGCTGACCCCGGCAAACAGTTCCCGGCCCGCCGCGAAGTCTACGGCAGAGGCATACCATGCGGAGCTGTTTACATCGCTGAAGGGATTGGTATAGTTCACAACCTTGACAGAGGCGTTCTGCTCCAGGAGGAATTTAGCACGGCCTTCTTCCAAAATGGCCTTCTTGATGACCACCTCCCGGCCGTCGGCATGGACTACCACCACCAGCTGTCCCTGTTTGACATTGGGGATCGTGACCAACTGCGGACCCTTGCTGTCTTTGGGGAGCGTGACGATATAGGTATCTCCGTGGCCGGACGTCTCCACCTTCACCAACGGCTGATTTGGCTGTTCCGTCTTACCGCCGGAGGGGGAATTGCCGCCGGAGGAGCTGCCTCCGGAACTGTTGCCGCCGGAGGGACGGGAGTAGTTGGGGTCGTCCTTTTTTGCGTCTCTGGTGTAGAACACCTGGATGGTGTCACCGCTGTGCAGAGGACAGGCGCCCATATAGATATCAGGAATCCTGCCGTTAACCCGGTACATCCAGCCGGAGTCATCGCCATATTCCTTCTCGGCCAGCGCCCCATGGGGGCCGGAGATGGCCTTGATATAGGTGCCTTTTACTCGGGTAGCGGTGCAGCCGTTGTCCGTCAGCATACGGGTAAACACATCATAGACGGTGGAACTCTCATCCAAATTGCTGAGGGTCGTTGGGGCAATCCAGACGGTCCCATCCAGTCCGATGAGGGAGAAAGACACATTATTCAGCACTTCCGTCACTGGGATGGCGCTCTCCGGGTCCCGGGTGCCCCGGACCACGATCATATCCCCTTGGACCTGTGCCGCACGAGCCATCCGTCGGGCCTCCGGCTGGGCAGTGGCGCTGGTGGTCACTTCCTGGTAATAGAGCTTGTCCAGACCGGCGTACTGGGCGTACCGGTACGGGTCGCTGAGATACAGCGCCCCGTACCGCCCCAGAGTCTCGCTGGACAGCCGACTGGTAATGGTAACGGCCTTGGCCTCGGTCTGGCGGGTGACGATCAGATTTTCATGGCTGATGACGTTGGGATTGCTGGACTTGAACAGCCGCCACAGCTCCAGGTCCTCCCAACCCTCTATGGGCACGGGGACGATGCCCCGGCCTATCCTTTCCGAATTTGTATGGACCCAAACCAGTTTGCCGTCCTGCTCATAGACCTCAAAGAACGGGGTCAAGTCGGTACGCACGTTGTCTTTGGTGGTGTTGTTTCCCTTGAGACCGTCGAAATAGGCGGCCTTGACCCGCTCCATCAGGGCTAATTCCCTGTTGATCTCCTCTTGGGTCAGAGCGGGCACCTTGACCTGGAATGTCCGGGAAGTGGTAACACTGGTATCCTTATCATGAAGGGTAACAGTGATGGTCCCTTCCGTGTTCTCCTGACTTGGGCCGGGACGGTAGACCTCCACTCTGGCGGCGTTGTTCACATCCGGGGCTTTGAGGACCTCGCTGTTGCTGGTTGTGATGGTGACAGGATAATATTTGCCGTCTACCCCGAAATCCCGGGTGGTGGGGAGCTGGATGTCGTTAGTTGCGGTATAGACGCCATTTGCATCTGGTGTCAGCCTTTCCCCGATTACTGCGTCGGTGATGCCAGCTTTTTCAAAGCCGGCATCCAGCTTGGCCAGCAGACCGATTCTGATTTGCTCCTCCTGGGAGGCATCCAGCGCCTTGACGGTAACAGAGTAGGTGTTGACCAGGGTGATGGGCGCTTCGCCGTTATTGGTGAGCTGGAAATTGAATGTGGCGGTGAGGGTAACTTGCTGATCTGCCTGTCCCCGCTTGACCACCCCCACATAGGGGTCGAATAGCGTATCAGCAGTAGACTGGTTTTTGCCGCTGATGGAGATAACATTCTCGTCGGAGGACTGCCAGGAGATCAGCGTCCACCTTTTATCGTCAATTACCTTGGGCAGGGACAGATCCTCTGTCACAGGAGCGGTCGTGTCAAGGACGACCTTGCTGGAAATTTCCTCCCGCATGACGTCAGTGACCTTATCTACGTCCCAATAGACGGTAACCGGCACCGTCGCTTCCTGTGTCTGGCCGTCTTTGACCAAGGTAAAGGTCACCTTATAACTGCCAGATCTGATGGCAGGCGTGGTGTTGGGATTAACGTAGAAATAAGTGATATCGCCGTTATCAGCGATGCCCGCGCCGCCGTAGACCTCTTCTACTTTTTTGACGGATGCGATGAAGCCCTCCAGCTTCTGACTCGCCAAATACTGCTCCAGCACTTTGTTTACGTTGGTATCCCGCCCGGAAACAGGGGACATGGTGTACCATTTCAAAGCATCTTCCAGCGTCTTGTCGGTTACAGGAGGCTGAGGGTCGGGGGTTACTGTCCCGGCAGGTCTCACAAGGGAAGGACTGCTGGGAAACTTGTCCTCATTCTGATAGCGGAACGTGAAGGAGAGATGCTTCCCCTCCATATCCGCCGGAATGACAAGCTCTTGGCCGGTTTGGATATTCTTCCAGGTCGTGTCCGCGGTGGTATCTTTACATCTCCATTGTACCATTACCGGGAAAACATCATAGTCCAGTTCACCGCCGCCCAGGACATTGATCTTCGCTTTGACCGTTTCGTCCACGGCCACATTTCCGCTAATCTCCACAGTGGTGATGAAGGGCCAGACGGTGATTTCGATCTCATCAGAATACCCTCCTGCCGTGGCCGTTACAGTGGCTTTGCCGGCTTTTAGAATGCTGACCGTCTGTGTGCTTTTGTTTGCGTCAACATTATTCGGGTCGCTCAGTTCAATGATATCGCCGCCGTCGGTGATGTTCCAAGTGACCGGTATGGGCTCCGTATCCTGATAATTGACGGTCAGCGTGCCGGTGGGCTGCACGCCGCTGTTGGTCATGTACAGCGCACTGCCGCCGGTAATTGTGATTTTTGGGTCCTTGGGGACCAGGGCTGCCCCGGCCTGCCATGCGAGGATAGGCCAGCCACCGTTGATGTTGTTGGCATCCGTTGTGAAAGCACTGCCCAGCTTGCTGGCAAGACCATCGGCAGAGGTGATCTGTTCACAGTTTTCGGCTATTCCAGTTCCAGCACCGCTGGCTCGGGTGATATAATAGCAGTTGGATAATTGAGAAGAACTGTAGAGGAAATCTGCGATGTCAGATGCTGTTCCGCTGCCTTGAAGGTCGCCACGATTATAACAATTTGTTGCGGTGCAGTTATTTTGCAATTGTCCCGCAATGCCGCCAGAGCGGGAAGCGCCGTTAATTAAACCGGTGTTGTAGCAGTTTTCAATAGTAGTGTACTTGGCGTAACCGACAATGCCACCGACCACTCCTCTGGCCTCGCCTGTCACATTGCTCATGTTGACACAGCCAGTAATTACCGCGGTTTGTGAGGCGGTGTTTCCAGCGTACCCTGCAATACCACCAGCATAGCTGCCGGATTTTGTCGTTGTGACGCCGCCAGAAAAACTACAGTTCTCAATAGTGCCCTGCTGTATTTTACCAACGATTCCTCCAACATAGTTGTTGGAAGAGGTCACATGGCCTTCGATTTTCAAGTTTTTGATGGTTGCGCCATTTATTACACCAAACAGGCCTTGATTAGCGGCAGTAGCGTTGACCGACAGTCCACTGATAGTGTGGCCGTTACCGTCAAAAGTGCCGGCGTAGGCGCTGGCTACATATCCGTCATTGGGATTGAATGGAGTCCAATCACCGCTCAGTTCAATATCGGCGGTCAATACGACATCCAGTGTGTTTTCGCCGCTGTTGACCCTGTCCCGAAAAGCCGCCAGTTCTTCCGCTGTAGAGATGAGAATAGCGTCTTCTCCTTCCGCCGCCATCGCCGTCCCTGGCAGCAGTCCCAGAACCATAAGCAGGGCCAGTAGCAGGCTCAGTGCTCTGATTTTTGTGTTTTTTCTCATGAAAGCTCCTCCTTTTGTAGTCCCGCAAAGGGTGGTGTCCCTGCGGAGCGCAAACAAAACAGCCACGGCAGATCGTTGCTGATCCGCCGCGGCCGGCTTTTCCGCAGAGCGTTTTGGGTACGCTAACGCGAACCCTCTTGAACATCATAGGTCTTCCGGCTCGCGTGGTTCAAGACAGATGAAATCTGTCCAATGTCTGCCGCTCCGCCTTCTCAGGATCGCTCCCAATGACCGGCTCGCGCCATGAGCAACAGGCTTCCACACATACGGCAACGGGTATTGCTCCGGATTCTCACCGGATTCCCTCATCCCTGCATCTGCACATGAGCAGATACAAGGTCATGATGCTGTTTGGCAGAGAGATTATATCGCATCTGTACTGGAGTGTCAATCATCGTTGTACAGTTCGAACATCGTGTTTTATCCTTTTTTTGTTTGCTTCATATCAGATTCTGGATGCATGATTTCGTATCTCCCGACCTTTTCTTCTCCCCTTTAGGGGCAGGGGGTGCCGGGGCAAAGCCCCGGCGAGTGCGGCCGGCGTATAGCCGGACGCTATGCTTGCCCTCCACGGAGGTAGATAAACCGCCCTCCAACTTCCACAAAAGCCGATGCCGCAGGGGCGGCACAAACGGGTATCAATCGCCTCAGCGGGTCTTTTTCCCGCCCCTGCCAATAAAATGGCACACGGGGCTTCACAGGGGCAACGAGGGGGGACTCTGGTGAGTTGTCGAATCTCCCAAAACCGCTTGACAACCTGGCCGGTTGGAGCTTCAATAAGGGCAGAGAGAAAAATTGCTGCTCCGCACGTTAGAGGTTTACACTTTGGTATCGACTCTCCAGTTGTCTTGGAGTTTTTTCATTGTTTTCTCCGTAGCAATTTTTGAGTGGCCTGATCCCTCCTGACCCATAACTTGACCCAGAATAGGAAAAAGACAGTGGGAACAACGGAGGAAAGAGGGCCGGAAAGTATTTGACTCCGGTGGGAAGAGTCTCCGAAAATGCCAGAAAGGCCTAAACCGAACTTCGGAGCGCAGCTCATAACCCGGAGGTTGCAGGTTCAAGTCCTGTCCCCGCAACCAATTTCACCTAAGACGGATTTCA
>JAAWTB010000084.1 GCA_022801815.1 Oscillibacter sp.
AAAATGCCAAAATGCTGCTGAACGATTTGCGGATTGAGCCAGTGTATCCAAAGAGCGGGCGGTCAATTTTTTGGCTCTGCAAGCGCAGCGGAATTTTTCTCAAAGCAGGATAAAGGCGCGGCGTCTTGTGCCGCCACGCCGGATTACACCGTCCCACAGTGCGGGCCGAGGAAATGGGGAATGCGGGTTTTTACTGGAATACCGGCATGCTCCAGCGGGTTTTGAAACGGGCGGGGTTGGAACGGATCCACTTCCACGACCGCCGTCACACATTTTCAGTGCTGGCCCTGCAAAACGGCGTAGACGTGAAAACCCTCTCCGCCATGCTGGGCCACTACAGCGCCGGGTTCACCCTGGGTACCTACGCTCACGTGACCACCTCTATGCAGAAACGGGCGGCGAATGCGGTGGGGAATTTCCTCTCCGGTGATTTACGCTCCGCACTCCCGTATGGGTCACGGCTCGGGTCAGACGGGCGCCGCAAAAGAAAACCGACATAAAAAGTACAGAAAGTAATAGCAAATACGCGGAAATTCAACGAATTTCCGCGTATTTGGTACGCCCTGAGGGTTCGCCCCCCTTCCGGCCCGTAGCTTGACTGGGGACGCAACACAAATGCATTCCGCTCCACTCAGAACTGTTCTCTCGGGACTTCAAGCGGCTTTTATGCTGTTCTCTCCGTTGTTTCCGCAGAGAAATTTCCTGTTCTGGGTCAGGTTATGGGTCAACGGATACTGAGCCTGCGGTTTTACATGGCCCCTTATTCCGCGGGCATCTCCCAGCCCGGGAACAGCTCGGAGAAGTGCGGGATCCGCTTCCCATCCGCGTCTGTCTTATAGGTGTTGTATCCGTCCGCCCCCCAGCTGGTGCTGTTGATGATGAGCTTGCGGGACTCCAGGATTTTGGCCTGCTCCTCTTTGGAAGCGGTTTTCAGCTCCCAGTAGGTGATCTTTTTCGCCTCAGCCAGCTTCTGCTCCTGTTCCGCCGGGACCCCGGCGTCAGTCTTTTTGGCCTGGGTGCTCTCCTCCTTTTTCTGATTGGCGTCAGGGGCCGTGCCGGAAATTAGAATGGCCGGTTCCTTCTCCAGAAGCGTCAGCTTGTTCAGATCTATCCGAATGCCGCCCAGGCTCACCGCCGTTAGGTCGGCAGGGTCCGGAAGGCTGGGATGAGAATTGCCGGCGGCTCCTCTGATGGATTCGCTTTGCGGTATTCTGTCCACCACTTGATCCGGCATGGATCACTGCAAAATTTCCGCTGACTCCCGGCTCCCTATTCCGGCTGAATGTCTTTCCGCAGTTTAAGCATTCTTTTTCTTCTCCCAATCCTGTCTTCCCCCTTTTTCCATTTTACCATAGGGGGGGGGTAGGTACTTTGCTATTTTACGCTTACTTTTATCTCAATGGGAATCTTGTTCACGGTGACATCCGCCGGACCGTTGCAGAGCCGGGACTGGGGGTGCTTTTTGAGGGTGAAGGTGAAGCCATAGAGACCAGAGAGCGTAAAAATGGATTTATAATCATCATGGCGGCCCGGGCAAGTTCCTGCACATTTAAGTATTTTCGGATGACCGCCGTCCAGTTGCGAATGGCGGCGTTTTTTGCTGTGCCCCGTCTACATTGGACAAAAGCGCGTACAGGCGTTCCGCCTTGTCAAGCCGCTCCTGTTCGTTTTTTGGGGCCAGTACAATGAGCGCGCTTTCGCTGACCGTGCCGCTGTACCCGCGCCAGCGGCGGGACGTCATCCCCCTCCGCGGCATTAACCACAGCACGCCCTTGGCAATGCGGAATGACAAGCTGTTTGAGGCGAATGTGAGGACGCTGTACGGAGACATTCCGGCGGCTTTGACGGAGCCTGAAGGAAAGGAAAATTTTTGCCGGACCCTATGCAGCCAGCATATGGTATTCTCTGGTTTGATTTGGTAATGTAAAAAGCAAATGGAAGGACAGAGATTCTTTTCAAGCAAACAAATAGAAAGGATGGTTATACCATGCAAGTCAACGGAGTATCCCCCGGCGGGAAAGAGCTGGAGCTGTTCCCCGGCCTCAGCCTCCAAATCCCCTTCGGCGCGGTCTATGCCAGAAACGAGGACGGCAACTGGGACCTCTCCATGCCCTGTCCCGCTCCCAGGGGCTACCGGGACGGCCCCTTTGAGCTGGACGACGAGGTGGAGACGGCGTGGAAGCTCAGCGGTTTCCGCCAGGTGTTCAGCGGGACCATCGAGGTCCCCCGGGACCAGGCCGCCAAGGCGGCGGCGGAGAATCTGGAGGAGCTGGCGCAAAAGCTCACCGAGGACCAGGACCAGAGCGAGAGCGACGAGGACCGCTATACCTTCGATGTGGATGAGAAGGAGGACGGCCTGACCTTCCAGGCCGATTTCTCCACCGCCCAGGCCGGGGGCTCCTATGAAAAGCCTGTGACCAGGGGCAATGTGACGCTGTGCGTGGTCCACCAGCGGATGCGTGTCATGCGTTTCCACATCACCGTCAGCCATCTGCTGGCCGCCGTGGCGGACTATCCCCAGGTACGCTTTTACATCGCAGGCCTGGGCGTCTCGGACGAGGAAAAGCGTCAGGAAATCCTGGACAAGGGCCTCTTTCCCATGCTCTTCACCCTGAACTTCACCGCCCCGCCCAGCCTCTTTGACCTCCTGGGCAAAAAACCCGAGGAACTGTTCCCCGCCGCTGTTCAGAGCCTGAACTTTGCCGCCGGGGAGACGGTGGAGGCAGGGGAATTTGCCGTCACCATCCCCGAGGGCCTCCACTACACCCGGACCGAGAACCCCGAGGCCCGGCTTTTCACCGCCATTCCCCGGGAGATTCCCTTTGACGCTGAGGACTTCTGGGCCTATTCCGCTGTGGCCCTGACCCTCCAGACCGGAGCGCCCATCGTGAACATCCACGCGCCCCTGGACACCGCCGATGGGGAAAAGGAAGTGGAGCTGATTTTACAGTCGCTGAGTATAAGCGACTCCAGCAGCGCCGGGCAGACGGCGGCGGGGAGAAGCTGCTGGAAGACGCCGGCCGCAGGGACCTGGGCCGCTTTGCCGGGTCCGACGGGCGCATGGACGCGCTGAAGGCCGTGCAGCTTTTCAACCTGGATGTGCTGTTCTTCCCCGACGGGGCTTTTTCCTGGGACGGGACGCACCATGTGTTCACCGGGATTCACCTCAACGCCGAAAAGGCGGAGGAATACCCGGACGTCAAGGACCATCTGGATGAGATCGGAAAGGCTGTGCTCGCCCTCGTCAACGAGTGCGAGCAGGATGAGCGACTCCGGGGTCCGGCGGCGAAGCTGGGGGCGGACCTGCAGCGCTTCCTGAACGGCGCGGACCTCACCGGCGCGGCGCTGTTCCACCTGGCGGCCTATCACCTCTTCTGGTTCAAGGAGGACGAGGAAGTCCCGGGGCGCTTCTCCATTCTGGTGGATACCCGGCTTAAAAACACCATTCCCCGCTCCGCGGAGTATTTCAGGACATTCCTGGAAATTCTCCGGGCCTACAACGGCGACCCCGCTCCGGAGGTCCCCGGCCCCGTCACCGTCTTCCGGGCCGCCGATATCCCGGACATCTTTGAGGACGGAGGCCCCTGCCTTGCCGGTTCGGACGGCGACGCTTCCGGCGATGAAGACGACGAGGAATATCAGGACATTCTGGGAATTCTCCAGGGCTCCATGGATTCCGCTGACTTGTCCGGCCTCTCTGAATCGGACCAGGACGACCTGCAGGCGGCCATGCAGAGAATCGCCGGGAACCTCCAGGCCCTCAACCATGCCGTCAAGGGGGACTCGAAAAGCGCCCCGGCGAATGGAGGCAAATCCGCCGGAAAGCGGGACCTGGGCCGCTTTGCCGGGGACGACGGGCGGCTGGACGCTTTTATGGGTGTGAACTTCTTTGCCGAGGACGTGATTTTCTTCCACCCGGAGGATCTGCTCTGGGACGGAAAGCACCACAGCTTCGCCAACTATCGCTTCAACTCCGCCGTCCTGCCCTATGCCGAGGGGGTCATGGAGCACAGCGGGGCCATTCTGGAGGGCCTGAAGGAGTTGATCGCCGAGCTGGAGGAGAACCCAGAGCTGCGGGTCCCGGCGGAGGATTTGCACCCGGAGATGCGCCGCTTTCTCAAGGGAGCGGACTTCACCCCGGCGGTGATGTTCTATATGGAGTGCTTCCAATTCTTCCGCTTCTGGGAGGAGGAGCCGGACAAGTACCAATTCCGCCTGGAGGAGCGGCTGGCCAACTCCTTCTGCAACGAGGCCACCGATGGGGGCTTCGAATACCCCTATTTCGAAAAGTTCATCGGAGCCCTCCGGGCCTACAACGGGAACCACAAGCCCTATACCGCCTCCTGCGGCGGGACTTACGGCGGCCAGACCGGGGAGCATCTGCCGGACATTAAGGTTTACAAATATGAGCTGGACGAGGACGGGTTCCTCAAAGAGGATGAGAACGGCGATTTTGTGTATCGCAAAAAGACCCCCGAGGAACTGGCCTGGGAGGCCCGCATGGCCAAAAAGGCCGTGGAGGCGAAACTGGCTAAAGTGCCCTTTGACCGCGTGTCCTCCGTCACGGTCTCCGGCAGCGCCTTCGTCCTCACCGGCGACTTTGAGAAAAGCCCGGAGGACCGGGACGCGGTGAAGCGCCTGATCGAGGCCAAGGGTGGCCGGTGCATCGGGTCCGTCAGCGGAAAGACCAACTATCTGGTCATTGGCGCGCTTGGAGGTTTTGGAGAGCGGAAGGTCGAGCAGGTCCAGGAACAGCGGGCCAAGGGGAAGGACATCAAGATCATCCGGGAGGCGGACCTGATGGCCGCCCTGGAGGGCCGCACATCGCCGCCCCCCAAGCCCGGTCCAAAACCTGCGCCGAAGCCCGTGCCCGCAAAACCCGCACCGAAACCCGTATCCCGTTCCACTCCGGCCAAAGAAAGCGGCGAGGGCAGCGTCCGCATTGAGAAAATCGAACCGGAGAACGGCGAATTTCTGCGGATGAGAGTAACCCTCGATATTCCCGGCCTGACGGACGATGAGCCCGCTCCGCCTCCCAAGCCGAAAAAACGCGCCCAGGTGGATGAAAACGAGAAAAAGCAGCTGCGGGCCCAGCGGGAGGAGGCCGAGAAAAAATCGGAGGCGGCCTGCTCTAAAGCGGTGAAAAAGGGCGAAGAGACCCGCCGGCAGCTGGACAGCCGGATTGACAAGATCAAAAGGGACTTAGACGCCCAGGAACAGCGTCTGCAAAGTTTGGGCATCTTCAAGATGGGAGAGAAAAAACTGGCCCGGCAGGAAATTGCCCGGCTGAACCAGGAGCTGAGCCAGGCCCAGCAGGAACTGAGCAGCTTCCTTCAGAAGCTGGAAAAAGAACTGGTGAACATCCGGGGGCGCTACCTGAAAGCCGTTGTGGAAAAGGTCCGCAAGGCCGCCTGTGGTTATCTCTTTGACTGTAAGCTGCCCCAAAAGGAGGAGACCGTTGTTTTTTCCATACTCAAGATGCTGGATGAAACGCCCAAGAGCCGAAGCGAGCTTATGGATGAATTCTACTATTCTTTCGGCTCGGCGGATTCCTCCCGCTTGCTGGTCGGCAAGGCGTTTATGAACCCCTTTGTCCAAAACGGCAAGCTCCAGCGCATCACCGCCGACGGAAGCGTGAAGACCCTTTCCGGCTATTATTTCTGATCACCGCGCTCCGCGTCGAAACCGCCAAGAACGGCGAGCTGTCGCCGGGGGAGTTCTCCGCCTATTGTAATTGTATCAGTGTGTAGGGTCATTCCAGAGCGGTGAAAGCCCATCTGTTCACGTGCGGCCGCCAGGTTGAACAGGACATCCCCGGGCACGGTTTTGTGCTCGGGGATGTTTGCTTGAGAAAAATCTGATCAGGAACCCAGAAAAAAGGTGTACACCTCTGTTACAGAGAACAGGACCCTGGAGCGCCCGCCGGCCTGTCCCTGATTTTGCCTGTGTCCAGAGCAGCGCTGCACCATATGGCAGAGCAAAAGCGGATACCTTCGCTCCGAATCGGGCGGCGCGTCATTGTCCCGCAGGAACCCTTCAAAAAATGGATGGAGCCGGAGTGCGGGATGGCGGGAAATCCTGATGGCGGCATGGTGCAGCCAGTATACCATAACACAGCGCGAAAGCACCAAAGCGGCAGTCCAAAGCCGTGCTGCACCCTGGGACCATAATCATATGCGCATATATTTTCGCCTGCATTCTGCTGCGGCAGGAGGGTTATGCCCTGTGTGTTCCGCGGGGACCTGTACGGGATTCCCCACGACAGTATCTCACTTATTGAATGGCTGGGATCGGAAATAAAGGTATCCATTACGTCCTGAACGATTGAGCCCGCAAGGGCTCTTTTTTGGGGTTTTCCGTTGATTTCCTTTGTTTTACTGCAATAATCATATATGATAGTCCAGCCCGTGTTGCGGCTTTGTTGGCAAAGGACTGCGCCAGTACCGTAATTTCCCCCTGAGACAGTCAAAAATTGCGCCGCCTAGGGCTTGTTTGAAAATTGTCAGCACGCCCAAACAGCGGGCCTTTTTCTGCCATGCATCGTTAGATTTTCTTGCCATCCGTCAGGATGCCTGCAAAAATTTGCCTTGTCTTGCAAAAAATTCCTCGCTGTTGGGCATATCGCCAATTATCAAACAAGCCCTAAACAAAGAATAGAACTTTTTCTCTCTGCTTTTTCTCACAGCGGACTGTGAATTTTCTGATAACACTCCCAAAAGTTACTGGCTATTCAGCGGGGTTACTGGTAATGTGTGTCGCTGAATAGGAGGCGATATGCCATGGCGAAAAGGCGTGCCAATGGAGAAGGGAGTATCCGCAAGCGAAAGGACGGCCGTCGGGAGGGACGATATACAGCGGGCCGTGATCCAGCGACCGGGAAGGCTATCTACAAAAATGTCCTCGGCAAAACACAGGCGGAGGTCAAGGCAAAACTCAAATCGGCAATTGAAAAAAGCGGCTCGCTGGCTACGACCGCCGAACGATATACAGTGGGCCAATGGCTGGATGCCTGGATGGAAAACTACGCCAAGCTCCAGGTCCGTCCCTCGTCCCACAAGACCTACCAGGGTTTTATTGAAAACCACATCAAGCCTGCCCTCGGTGGCATTCCTCTGGAAAAGCTGACGGCGATGGATCTACAGCGGCTGTACAAGCACCTGCTGGAGAGCGGCAGAGTGAAGTGTACGGAGTCCCGCAATAAGTCGAAGGGCCTCAGTGTGAAAACGGTGCGCAACATCAACCAGATGATTTCTTCGGCCCT
>JAAWTB010000085.1 GCA_022801815.1 Oscillibacter sp.
GAACGTCTTTCTGCCCGTGTCGGCCTATAACTTCCAGCTCTCCGCCCGGCTGCTGGCGGACGCCATGGAGTCCTTCCGGGTCCACTGCGTAGAGGGGATCACCCCCAACGTGGAGCGGATGGAGGAGAACCTGAACAACTCGCTGATGCTGGTCACCTGCCTGACGCCGAAAATCGGCTATGAAAAGGCGGCGGAGTGCGCCAAGAAAGCCCTTTACGACGGCACGACCCTGAAAGAAGCGGTCCTCTCCCTGGGCCTCCTGACGGCGGAGGAGTTCGGCGAGACGGTCCGGCCTGAAAAAATGGTGTAATTTCCACCCGAGTGTCCGGCCCGATTTGTGGATATCAGAGAATTTATTAAACTATCGAATTAGCGCTTTATCTTGCTAAAAAATCGGAGTATACTGTGATCCAGTACCGGGGCGTCTGCCCCGCAAGGAGGAACCCCATGGAATTGGATTTGGATATCTTACGTCCTCAGGAGCGGCTGTCGCTCCGGCTTCGCCTGTTGTACGAGCGGGCGGGCTTTCGTCACTACCGCATGGGCCGCTTTGAGGAGTACGGCCTCTACCAGCAAAACCGCCGCTTTTTAGCAAGCGACCAGGTCATCACGTTCACGGACCTGGATGGACGGCTGCTGGCGCTGAAGCCGGACGTCACCCTCTCCATTGCGAAAAACGCCCAGTTTGAGGAGGGGGGCTGCGGACGGTTTTATTACTCCGAGAACGTCTACCGCCCCAGTCAAGAGAGCCACACCTTCCAGGAGATCAGCCAGATGGGCCTGGAGTGTATCGGTGAAGTGGACGACGGGATCACCGCCCAGGCGGTGTCCCTGGCCGGGCAGAGCCTGGCCCTGACGGGCCGGGACTTCGTGCTGGAGGCCAGCCACATGGGCTTTGTAGCGGGGCTGCTGGACGCCGTGGGCGCACCAGAAGCCGCCCGGCCCCGGCTGCTCAGCTGTATCCGGGACCGAAACCTCCATGAGCTGCGGGCCGCAGCGGAGGAGGCGGGCCTGTCCCGCCAGGGCACAGACGCCCTCTGCCGTCTGGAGATCCTGGCGGGGGATTGGGAGGATGTGCTGACCCAGGCGGAGCCCATTGCCCTCAACGCCGCCATGGGGGCGGCCCTGGAGGAGCTGAGGACCCTGTGCCGGACGCTGGAGTCCCAGGGGCAGCGCCTGCGGCTGGATTTGTCCCTGGTAAACGACATGGAGTATTACAATGGCCTGGTTTTGCAGGGCTATGTGGCGGGCCTGCCCCGGGCGATGCTCAAGGGCGGGCGGTACGACCCCCTGGCAGGGCAGTTCCGCCCTGGAGCCAAGGCCGTGGGCTTTGCCCTGTATCTGGATGAGCTGGACCGTCTGAGCGACGCCGCTCCCGGGGCGGGGGAGAAGACCATGCTGAACGTGGCCCTGCCCAAGGGCCGCTTGGGGGACAAGGTTTACAACCTCCTGGCGGGAGTGGGTTACGGCTGCCCCGAGGACTACAACGAGAGCCGGAAACTGGTGGTAGAGAATCCGGAGGCGGGCATCCGCTATTTCCTGGTAAAGCCCAGCGACGTGGCCATCTATGTGGAGCACGGCGCGGCGGACGTGGGCATCGTGGGCAAGGACATCCTGGCCGAGTCCGGGGCCGACGTGTACGAGCTGCTGGACACGGGCCTGGGGAAGTGCCGCATGTGTGTGGCCGGGCCTGAGGATTTCCAGGACGACCCGGGCCGGACGCTTCGGGTGGCGACGAAGTTTGTGAACATCGCGAAAGCCTACTACGCCGCCCAGGGCCGGGACATTGACGTCATCAAGCTCAACGGGTCCATTGAGCTGGCCCCGCTTTTGGGCCTTTCCGACGTGATTGTGGACATTGTGGAGACGGGGACCACCCTGCGGGAGAACCAGCTGAAGGTGCTGAAGCCGTTCATGCCCATCTCCGCCCGGTTTGTGGCCAACCGAGCCAGCTTCCAGTTCAAACGCCGGGAGGTTGAGACCTTGCTTGAAAAGCTGACGGAGGCGGCGGGGACATGATGCGTATTTTGGAGTTTGACGGCCTTGCGCCGGAGGAAATTTTAAATCGGGACATTCAGGCGGAGGAAGACGTGTCCGCCGCCGTAGACGAAATCATCCGGGAGGTCCGGAGGCGGGGCGACGCCGCCCTTCGGGACTGCACCCGCCGCTTCGACGGCGCGGATCTGGGGGACCTGTGGGTGAGCGCGGCGGAGTTTGACGCCGCCAGAGAAGCGGTAAGCCCTTATTTCCTGGAAACCTTGCGGGAGGCGGCGGAGAACATCCGGCGGTTCCACGAGCGGCAGAGGCACAACGGCTTTCTCCTGGCGGACCGCCCCGGTGTAGTCATGGGCCAGCGGTGGATGCCCATTGAAAAGGTGGGCATCTGCGTGCCCCGGAGCCCGGAGGCGTTCCCCTCCACCATTTTGATGAACGCCATCCCGGCGCAGATCGCCGGGGTGCAGGATATCGTCATCGTCACGCCCCCCCGGCCAGACGGCACCGTCAGCCCGGAGGCCCTGATGGCGGCGGAGCTGGCGGAGGTGACGGAGGTCTTCAAAATCGGCGGGGCCCAGGCGGTGGCGGCCCTGGCCTATGGGACGGAGACCGTGCCCCGGGTGGACAAGATCGTGGGCCCCGGCGGCGTGTTCGTGGCTACGGCCAAGCGGAAGGTTTTCGGCCGGGTGGCCATCGACATGATTGCCGGGCCCAGCGAGATTCTGGTGCTGGCGGACGGGAAGTCGAACCCCAAATGGGTCGCGGCGGACCTGCTGAGCCAGGCGGAGCACGACGTGCTGTCCTCCGCCGTGCTGGTGACGGACAGCCGGGAACTGGCAGTAAGCGTACAGGCCGAGGTGGAGGCCCAGCTGGAGTCCCTGCCCCGGAAGGACATTGCCCGCCGGTCCGTGGAGGAAAACGGAAAAATCATCGTTACGGACAGCCTGGACAAGGCCGTGGAGGCGGTGAACCGCATCGCTCCGGAGCACCTGGAGCTCTGCGTGGACGACCCCTTTGCCCTGCTGCCCAGCGTCAAAAACGCCGGAAGCATCTTTTTGGGAAGGTTCACTCCGGAGGCCCTGGGGGACTATTTCGCGGGGCCGAACCACACGCTGCCCACTTCCGGCACCGCCCGGTTTTCCAGCCCCCTGGGGGTGGACGATTTCATGAAGCGTTCCAGCTTTTTGTACTATGACCAGGCGGCGCTGGGTGTCTGCGGGGACAGGGTTGCGGACTTCGCCCGGCGGGAGGGGCTGGAAGGGCACGCCCGTTCGGCGGAGAGCCGGAAAAAATCTGAATGAAAGCGGTGGTTTTATGAGCCGGTTTTTATCTCCGGAGGCCCTGCGTTGCGCCCCCTACACCCCCGGCGAGCAGCCCCGGGATCAAACATACATCAAGCTGAACACCAACGAGAGCCCCTTTCCGCCCTCGCCCAAGGTCCTGGAGGCCTTGAGCCGGGCGGAGATGGAAAAACTCTATCTCTACTCCGACCCCGCCTGCGCCGCCCTGAACGCCGCCATTGCCCGGCGGTACGGCCTGTCCCCGGAAAACGTGATTTCCGGCAACGGCTCCGACGAGATTCTGGCCTTCGCTTTCCGGGCCTTCTGCGGAGCGGGGCGGGGCGTGGCCTTCGCCGATATCACCTATGGCTTCTATGAGGCCCAGGCGGCCCTCTTCGGGCTGGAGACGGCACGGATATCCCTGCGGGAAGATTTTTCCCTGAACGTGGAGGATTACCTGGATTTCCCCGGTACCGTGGTCATCGCCAACCCCAACGCACCCACGGGCATGACCGTCCCGGTCTCCGATATCCGGCGGCTGCTGGAAAAGGACCCGGACCGGGTGGCCGTGGTGGATGAGGCCTATGTGGACTTCGGGGCGGAGAGCTGCGTCCCCCTGGTAAGGGAGTATGGAAACCTTCTGGTGACCCAGACCATGTCCAAAAGCCGCTCCCTGGCCGGGGGCCGCATCGGCTTCGCTCTAGGCAGCCCGGAGCTTATTGCGGATCTGAACCGGGTGAAGTACAGCTTCAACCCCTACAACGTGAACCGTCTTTCCCTGCTGGCGGGGGACGCCGCCATGGAGGACGAGGCGTATTTCCAATCCTGCTGCCGGGCTGTCCGGGAGAACCGGGCCTGGACCGCAGAGGCTTTGGAGGCCCGGGGCTTCACCGTCCTGCCCTCCTCCGCCAACTTTCTCTTCGCCAAATCGGACCGTCTGCCCGGCGGGGAGCTTTACCGGAAATTAAAGGAGCGCGGCGTCCTGGTCCGCTGGTTCGATAAGGACCGGATTCGGGATTTCTGCCGGATTACCATCGGCTCCCGGGAGCAGATGGAGGCGCTGGCGGAGCAGATTGACCGGCTGCTGAGCGAGTTGTAAGGAGGAAAACGCCATGCGCACCGCGAATATTCAACGGGACACCCGAGAGACCCAAATCAAGCTCTCTTTGAACCTGGACGGCAGCGGGAAGGCGGAGATTTCCACCGGCTGCGGCTTCCTGGACCACATGCTGGAACTCTTTGCCCGGCATGGGGATTTTGACCTTTCCGTTACCTGCCACGGAGACACCCAGGTGGACTGCCACCATTCGGTGGAGGATACCGGCATCTGCCTGGGCCGGGCCTTTCAGGAGGCCCTGGGGGATAAGCGGGGGATTGTCCGCTACGGACAGTTCCTGCTGCCCATGGACGAGACGCTGGTCCTTTGCGCCGTGGACCTCTCAGGCCGGGATTACCTGGGCTGGGCGGTGGACCTGCCTGCCGCCAAGGTGGGGGATTTTGACACAGAGCTGGCCAAGGAGTTCTGGCTTGGCTTTGTGCGGGAGTGCCCCGGCTCCCTCCATATCCGCCAGATGGCGGGGGAGAATACCCACCACATCCTGGAGGCCGTTTTTAAGGGCCTGGGCCGGGCGCTGAAGGAGGCCGCGGCCTTCGACCCGAAGCACCGGGACGAGATTCCCAGCACGAAAGGGGTGCTGTGAATGACCGTCATTGTGGACTACGGCGTAGGGAACCTGTTTTCCCTGTGCTCCAGCCTCCGCTGCCTGGGATTGGAGACGGAGGTCTCCGGCGAGGCGGCGCCCCTCCAGGCGGCGGAGCGGATCATCCTCCCCGGCGTGGGGGCCTTTGGCGATGCCAGGGCCAAGCTCAGCGAGACGGGGCTGGTCCCGGTTCTGCTGGAGGAGGCGGAGCGAAAGCCTCTGCTGGGCATCTGTCTGGGGATGCAGCTGTTGTTTGACCGGGGCTTTGAATACGGGGAACATCCGGGCCTGGGCCTGATTCCCGGCGAAGTGGCCTTTTTGGGTGAGGATTTGGCGGACAAGTCTTTGAAAATTCCCCACATGGGCTGGAACAGCCTGGAAATTGTAAAGGATGACCCGCTGTTCAAATATTTCAAGAGCGGCGAATATGTTTACTATGTTCACAGCTTTTATGCCCGGAACTGCCGGGAGAGCACTCTGGGGCTTTCCCGTTACGGGAACGCGGCCGTCACCGGCGTGGTGCGGCGGGGAAACGTCTGGGGGACCCAGTTCCACCCGGAGAAGTCCGGGGACGCGGGGCTGCGGCTGCTGCGGGCCTTTGCGGAATTGTAAGGAGGGAGCGCCGTCATGAGAAGAAAAGACCGGGAGGTCACGGATCCCGTAAAAATCCGGGAAATTATAACGGCTTGTGATTGCTGCCGCCTGGGCCTCTGGGACAAAGAGCGGGCCTATGTGGTTCCTATGGATTTCGGATTCGCGGAGAAAGACGGGCGGTATGCCTTCTACTTTCACAGCGCAAAGGAGGGACGGAAAATCGACCTCCTCCGCAGGAACGGCTGGGCCGCCCTGGAAATGGACTGCGGCCACGCGTGGGTCACGGGTCCCAGGGCCTGTGACTATACCGCCCGGTTCCAATGCGTCATGGGCGGAGGTCCGGTGACGTTTCTGGAGACGCCGGAGGAAAAGCGGGCGGGCCTGAACGCCATTTTGGGCCGCATGGACGGCAAGGACCAATGGGAAATGGGAGAGGCCGCGCTGGAGGGTGTCTGCGTCTTCCGCCTGGACGCGGAGGAGCTGACCTGCAAGGTCCACGAGTGAAAAGGAGAGCGATACCATGCAGATTTTCCCAGCCATTGACCTGCGGGGCGGGCAGGTGGTCCGCCTCTACCAGGGGGACTATGACCAGGAGACCGTTTACGGCGCGAACCCCTGCGTCCAAGCCATGGCCTTTATCCGGGCGGGAGCCCGATACCTCCACGTGGTAGACTTGGACGGGGCCCGGGACGGCGACATGGCGAATTTCGACAGTGTCGCCGCGATTGCCAAACAGGGCGGGCTCTATATCGAGGCGGGGGGCGGCATCCGCACGGAGGAGCGCATCCGCCGGTATTTGGACGCAGGGGTGAACCGGTGCATTTTGGGTACCGCCGCCGTGAAGGATTTTGCCTTCACCGCCCGTATGGCCCAAAAGTATGGGGAACAAATCGCCGTGGGCGTGGACGCCCGGGACGGGTACGTGGCCGTCAACGGCTGGAAAGAGCTTTCCCGGGAACGGGGGATGGACATTTGCCGCCGCCTCCGGGACGCGGGGGTGAGGACCGTCATCTACACCGATATCAGCCGGGACGGCGCGGGCCGGGGGACCAACCTGGAGCTTTATGAGGAGCTGGTCCAAATTGAGGGGCTGGACATCACCGCCTCCGGCGGCATCAGTTCCCTGGAGGAACTGCGGCGGCTGGAGCGCACCGGCGTCCGGGCAGCGATTCTGGGCAAGGCCCTGTACGACGGGCGGCTGGACCTGCGGACGGTTATTGAGGAGGTGGGGACATGTTAGCCAAGCGCATCATTCCCTGCCTGGACGTGCGGGATGGCCGGGTGGTGAAGGGGACCAATTTTGAAGGACTCCGGGATATGGCGGACCCGGTGGAGCTGGCCCGGTTCTACAACGACTCCGGAGCCGACGAGCTGGTGTTCTACGATATCACCGCCTCTGCCGAGGGCCGGGGACTGTTTACGGACATTCTCCGCCGGGTGGCCTCCGAGATTTTCATTCCCCTTACCGTTGGGGGTGGCATCCGGACCCTGGCGGACTTCGACCGGGTGTTGAAATGCGGCGCGGATAAGGTCAGCGTCAACTCCGGGGCTATTGCGGACCCCTCCGTCATTGCGGCGGCGGCGAAGCGTTACGGGGACCAGTGCGTGGTGCTGAGCATGGACGTGAAGCGGGTGGACGGGAAGTTCCGCCTCTTTGCCAAGGGGGGCCGGGAGGACACGGGCATCGAC
>JAAWTB010000086.1 GCA_022801815.1 Oscillibacter sp.
ATGGTGTCCCCGGGGTTAATCTGGACCAGGATCTCCGTGCAGAAGCCCGCCAGGGCCTCGTCAATGGCGTTGTCCACGATCTCATAGACCAGGTGATGGAGGCCCGAAGCGGAGGTGGAGCCGATATACATGCCGGGCCGCTTCCGCACGGCCTCCAGGCCCTCCAGAACCTGGATTTCCGAGGCGTCGTACTCGTTGGACGCGTCGACCGCGGTGGAATTTAAGATTTCATTGTCTGCCATATACTTCTCCTTTGCTGTTCTTTTTCTTATAAGAAAAAGAACCAAAAAGAATTTTATCCCGCTCTGCGGTGTGGTGTTTGTCTTGCCCTGTCACACAGCAGCGCAGGACTGCTTCACAGAACTTATCTTTTGGAGCGGAAAAAGCCATGCCGAAGGGGTGGAGCCGTTCGGCCCGCCTTTTCCCGCTCCCCATCAATTTTTCGAATATCTCCCGTCAAGGCCGCATAGGATGTCCTATCATTCCATCCGCCCGCTCTCCGCCCGCTTCCGCAGGGCGGCAGGGCTGAGAGGAGTCAAATATACAATTTGCTCATGATACGGGTGGTCGCAGACCACGAAGGACCGGGGCAGATCCCCAGAGACGTCCAGCACCACCCCTCCTTTTTCGGCGGCGGCCAGATAATCCCGGGTTCTCTTTTCATAGCTGCATTTGTCCAGGTCAAAGATGCCGATTACCCTGCTCTGGGGAATGATTTCGTTTTGTCCCAAGTGCAGATACATACGCAATCTCCCCTTTCAGGATTGAATTCTTCCCTGTTCCACGTGAAACACCTTCCCCCCCAGGAGACTGGGGAGCCGGTCCTCCTCGCAGCATGTGATGAATACCTGCCCCCCCGCGATGCGGTTCAGGACGAATTCCTGCCGCTTCGGGTCCAGCTCGGAAAGCACGTCGTCCAGCAGCAGCACCGGGTATTCCCCCGACGCGTTTTGATAGATTTCCCGCTCCGCCAGCTTCAGCGCCAGGGCGGCGGTCCGAGTCTGGCCCTGGGAGGAATAGGTTTTCGCCTCACGTCCGTTGATGGCGACCAGGAGATCGTCCTTATGAGGTCCGGAGAGGCAGAGGCGGGAAGAAAGTTCCGCCTCCCGGTGGCTCTCCATATGCCGCCGGAGACGGTCCGCCAGGGTCCCTGCGTCTGCGCCCGGATCCTCCACAGAGGAAACCGTCTGGTATTGAAGTTCCAGCCTTTCTCTCCCGCCGGAGCACTCCCGGTGGTGGACGGCGGCAATTTCCGACAGGCGGAGGCAGAACTGATTCCGGTACTGAATCAGCGCCGCTCCAAAGCGAATCATCTGCTGGTTAAACTCCGGAAGGGCCTCCAGAAGATCCGGCCGCTGGCCGAAATCCCGGAGAATCCGGGTTTTCTGCTCCCGGGCCCGCTCATACCCCGCCAGAGCCGCAGCGTACCGGGGACGGAGCTGGCAGAGGGCCGTATCCAGAAAGCGCCGCCGGGCGGCAGCCCCCTCCCGGATGAGATCCAAATCCTCCGGCTGGAAGAGGACGGTGTGATACACGTCCCCCAAGGCGGCGTTGGTTTTAATGGGAACCTGGTTCACCGTTATCCTCCGGCGGCGGCCCCGGAAGAGGTCCGCCTGAACCCGAAACTCCCGTTCCCGGGACGCGACCCGTACTGCCAGCCGGGCGGACTCCTCCTGAAAGCCGATCATCTCCCGGTCTGTCCGGGCCCGGGGGGATTTTCCCCGGGAGAGGTAGACCAGCGCCTCCAAAAGGTTGGTCTTCCCCTGGGCGTTTTCGCCGCAGATTACATTGCAGCGGGGATCGAAGTCCGCAGCCTCCCGGCCGTAGTTTCGAAATCCCTCCAGCTCCAGGAAATCAATCCGCATAGCGGACCGTCAGCGTTTCCCCGGCAAAGTCCACTTCGTCGCCGGGACGAAGTTTCTTTCCCCGCTGAAGGCAGGGTTCCCCGTTCACCCGGACCTCCCCGGTCTGCACGCGCTCCTTGGCTTCGCCGCCGGTTTCCACCAGCCCCGCGAATTTCAAAAGATCCTGGAGCTTAATGAATTCCGTGTTAATTCTCACTTCTCTCATAACCGTATACTCCGTTTTACTCCGCGTTTTTCAAACGTACAGGCAGAACCATGTAGAGGAAATTGTCCGCCCCGTCCGTGGGCACCAGAATGGCCGGGGACACGCCGGTGTTCAGCTCCACCCGCACCGTGTCCGCCGGAGCATAGCGCAGGGCATCCATCAAATAGCGGTTGTTGAACCCGATTTCCAAGCCGTCCCCGTCTCCCTCCAGACGGCAGACGTCCTTAGCTTCGCCGTTGCCGGTCTTGGCGGAGAGAAGGACCCTTCCCTCCTCGAAGCGGCAGCGCACCGGACTTTTCAGCTTATCGGATATGACTACGGACACCCGGTCGATGCTCTCCATCAGGGCCTTGGTCTCCACAGTGACGGCAATGGGGTTCTGCTTGGGAATCGCGTTCCGGTAATCCAGGAACTCCCCCTCCAACCGGCGGCAGATCAGCTCGACATCCCCAACGGTGAAGAGGATATGCCGCTTGCCCAGGGTAATTTCCGCCAAATCCTCCACATCGCCGCAGATGTTCTTTACCTCGTTCAAAGCGGAGCCGGGAGCCACAAAGGAAAAAGCGCCCCCCTCCAGCTTTTCCAGGGGTTCTTTCCGCACCGCCAGGCGGAAGCCGTCCACGGCGGCCATGGTCAGGCTGCCCTCCCCGATTTCAAAGAGGGCCCCGGTGTGTACCGGGCGGCTTTCGTTGGCGGAAACGGCGAAGGCCACTTCCTCAATCATGGCCCGGAGCGTTTTTCGCTTCATGGAAACGGCATACTCGTCTTCCACCTCCGGAAGATCCGGGTAATCTGCGGCGGAAAGCCCGGGAATCTCAAAGTCCGCATCGCCGCAGCGAAGGCGGACCTGCAGTTTCTCGTTGGAGGTAAAGGTGACAAGATCGTCGGGCATTCGGCGGACGATGTCGCCGAAAAGCCGGGCATTCAGAACAATATCGCCGTATTCCTCCACACCGGCGGAAACCTTGGCCCGGATGCCGGTCTGCATGTTGTATCCGGAAACGGTCAATCCCCCTTCCCCGGCATGGAGAAGCAGTCCCTCCAGGGCGGGAATGGAGCTTTTTTGTGATACCGCCCGGCCGGTGACGGCGATGGCGTTTTGAAGCAGGGCTTTTTCACAGCTGAAATTCATAAAATACCTCCTTGCGCCAAAGGCGCGGAAATAACGGCGAGGGCCGTAAGGCCCCGGCGTGCCGTCCCGGACGAAGTCCGCTTTTTTAAAAAGAAAATTAGGATTTAGAAGAAGTAGCCGTAGGGGGCGGCTTTTGTGGAAAAAGGAAAAAATCCCAGGAATGGCAGTGCTTTCCGCTCCCACATTCCTATGTTGAAAAACAGGGGGGTTCTCCACGTTCCCTGTCGAAGAAGGACCTTTCCACAAAAAAGTTTTCCTTTTCCACGGCGGTTTGTGGAAAAAACCGCCTTTTCAATGACGGGAAGTTATGTTGGTTTTCAATTCCTTTACCATCTCGGCGAAAGCCGGGTCCTTCTTCATCTTCTGCTCCACCTGGCGGATGGAGTGAATGACGGTGGAGTGGTCCCGGTTGTCAAAGAGCTGGCCGATGTTGTCCTGGGACAGGTTGGTCATGACCCGGATAAGGTACATGGCGATCTGGCGGGCTTCCACGGCCGCCCGGACCCGCTGCTGTCCCTTGACTACGGATTCCTCCAGCTGGTAATAGCGGCTGACGTAGGACAAGATAGCTTCCGGCGTGGGAATATACTCGTTGCTGCCCTTCAAAATGTCCTGCATGGCCCGGTTGACCGTGGCCTCGTCGGTTTCCTTATCCAGCAGCTCCTTATAGGCCAGGACCTTGTTGACGGTACCCTCCAGCTGGCGGACGTTGGCGGTGACCTTCTGGGCGATCATGACGGCGATTTTATCCGGCAGGGACATGCCCAGCAGCGCCGCCTTGTTTTTCACGATGGCCAGACGGGTCTCAAAGTCCGGCGGCGTTACGTCGGCAAGCAGGCCCCACTCGAAGCGGGTCCGGAGCCGGTCGTCCAGCAGCGTCATTTCAGAGGGGGGCCGGTCGGAGGTCAGGACGATCTGCCGCCCGGACTCGTAGAGGGTGTTGAAGGTGTGAAAGAATTCGTTTTGCACCTGTTCCTTCCCCGCCACGAACTGCACGTCGTCCACCAGCAGAAGATCCGCCTCCCGGTACTTGGCCCGGAACTCGCTGCCCCGGTTGGCCCGGACCAGTTCTACAAATTCGTTGATGAATTCGTCGCCTTTAATATAGACGATTTTGGAAGCGGGGTCGTTTTTCCGGATGACGTTGGCGATGGCGTAGAGCAGATGCGTCTTCCCCAGGCCGGAATCCCCGTAGATGAGGAGAGGGTTGTAGTTCTGGGCCGGATGTTCCGCCACGGCCATGGAAGCGGCGTGAGCCAGCTTGTTGGAAGGGCCCACTACGAAGGTGTCGAAGGTAAACTCCGCGTAGGTGAACCGCTCCGACTGCCGTTTCGGCGCCGCGCCGCCCTGGAATTCCAGAAGGCCCGCGTCGTCCAGAATCTTTACCTCAAAATCCGTGGAAAAAATGTCGTGGAGGGAGGACTTGATGTTGTTGAGGAACAGGGATTCTAAATAGCCCCGCTTAAAGTCGCTGGCACAGTGGAGATAGCAGGTATTGCCCTTGATGTCCACGATGCGCAGCTCGTCGAACCAGGTGGAAATAGTGGTTTCGGAAAGCGTCCCCCGGAGCTGGCGCAGGACATTCTCCCAAATGTCGGTGACGGAATTCAAAAAGGAAACACCTCTCTTTTCTATATCGTGTTTGAAAACATTTCTTTATTATAGCAGAAAAAGGCACAAATGGCAACACCTATTCTAATAATAAGAAGCCGGTTTTAAACGTGGCTGTTGAAAACTTTACGGAACGTCCGGAACGAAGGGATTCTTGACATCGGCCGGAGAAGCCTTTATAATGTTTTGTGCGGCATGGATAATTTTGCCGGCTGCAAGGAATCAAACGTTGTCCAAATTTGTCAAAAGCAAGGGCAGCGTTTATAAAAGGAGGAATATCGTTATGGACTTCATGAAAGAATATGAGAAATGGGTAACCAGCCCCGCCCTGAGCGAGGCGGAGCGGGCGGAGCTGAAGGCCATTCAGAACGACCCCAAGGAAATTGAATCCCGGTTTTACGGCCCCCTGGAATTCGGCACCGCCGGCCTGCGGGGCACGATGTACACAGGGCTCCATAACATGAACATCCACGTTATCCGCTGGGCCACCCAGGGCTTCGCCGACGTCATCTGCGCCGAAGGCGAGGAGGGAAAGAAGCGGGGCGTGGCCATCTGCATGGACTGCCGGAACCACTCCCTGGAGTTTGCCCGGGCCGCCGCCGAGGTCTGCGCCGCCAACGGCATTCACGTGCGGATTTTTGAGGCTCTGCGCCCCACACCGGAGCTGAGCTTTGCCGTGCGGGAGTATCATTGCCAGGCGGGCATCAACGTCACCGCCAGCCACAATCCCAAGGAGTACAACGGATACAAGGTTTACTGGCAGGACGGCGCCCAGCTGCCCCCCCGTCACGCCGACGCCATTGCCAAACGGCTGGGCGAAATTGACATTTTCAGCGATATCAAGCGCATGGACTACGACGAGGCGGTGAAGGCCGGAATCATTGAGGTTCTGGGGGCCGAGACCGATGAGAAATTCCTCTCCAACGTCATGGCCCAGGTCAACGACAAGGCCACGGTTGAAAAGGTGGCGGACCGCTTCAAGATGGTCTATACCCCCTTTCACGGCACCGGCCACAAGCTGATTCCCGAGGTTCTGGGACGCCTGGGGGTAAAGCACCTCCTCTGCGTGCCGGAGCAGATGGTTATCGACGGGGACTTCCCCACTGTGGTATCCCCCAACCCGGAGAATCCCGAGGGCTTCTATCTGGCGGTGGATTTGGCGAAAAAGGAGGGCGCGGACTTCATCCTGGGCTCCGACCCCGACGCCGACCGGGTGGGCATCATGGTCCGCACCAAGGACGGCGAGTTTAAGGTTATCACCGGCAACCAGACCGGCGTGCTGCTGCTGGACTACCTCATCGGCGCGAAGAAGCGGGCGGGCACCATGCCGGAAAAGCCCGTGGCCCTGAAGACCATCGTCACCACGGAGATGGCCCGGAAGGTGGCGGAGGTCAACGGCCTCCAGTGCTTTGACACCTTCACCGGCTTCAAGTTCCTGGCGGAGAAGAAGGACAAGCTGGAAAACAGCGGCGAGGGCAAGGTGATCTTCTCCTACGAGGAGAGTTACGGCTACATGCTGGGCGATTACGTCCGGGACAAGGACGCCGTCACGGCGGCCCTGCTGTTGACAGAGATGGCCGCCTGGTACGCGGACCAGGGGAAGACGCTGGCGGACGCCCTGGAGGCCCTGTATGAGAAATACGGCCATTACGCCGAGCACACTTACAACCTGGTTATGCCGGGTCTGGACGGCCTCAAGGACATGGCGAACCTGATGAAGAGCCTGCGGGAAAATCCCCCGGCGGAGATTTCCGGCGTAAAGGTGGCTCAGTTCAAGGATTATTCCGACGGTTCCGTGGTGAACTGCGCCACGGGAGCGAAGAGCGCCATGGAGCTCTCCGGGTCCAACGTGCTGCGCTTTGAGATGGAGGACGGCACGTCCGTGATTGTCCGCCCCTCCGGCACGGAGCCCAAGATCAAGGTCTACATCCTCACCCAGGGCAAGGACGCGGCGGACGCCCAGGCCAATGTGGATAAATACGGCGATTGGGTGAAGGGCTTGCAGAAATAAAAGGATGCCTGTAGGGGCGGACACACAGGTCCGCCCCCCGCGGTTCGTTTACCGGCGGAATGACGCGCGTCCCCTTGGGCGGTTTATCTGGAAGGGTCCGGCGGCTTACCGCCAGGCCCTTCCTTCTTTTTCCATATATAATCTGACGAATTTTTAACCAACATTTTGGAGGGGAAGCATAAATGTGATTTTCACCAAAATTTTTGTTGTAATCCCCGATTGAGTGTTGTATAATTCATATATTGGACGCTTGCGGCCCTGGCCGCATGGACAGCAAAGATAAGGAGTGGAACGAATCATGAGCTATTCTGTACAGAACATCCGCAACGTCTGTCTGCTGGGGCACAGCGGCAGCGGCA
>JAAWTB010000087.1 GCA_022801815.1 Oscillibacter sp.
AAGACGTGGTTGGACCGCCGGGCCAGCTCGGTGATCATCTGGTAGCCGTACATCTCCTCCCCCGAAAGCAAAGAGAGGACCAGCAGCGTCGTGCTGCCGCTCATCAGGCTCTTGTCGATTTTCATGGCGCGCCTCCTTTCACAATGCCTCGGTCATCTATGGTTAGTATACATAGATAGCCGAGGTTTGTCAAGCGCCAAACGGCGCGGGGTTCCCCCCGCGCCATTCCGCCCTGGAGATCAGGAAGGGGCGGACACATTGGTCCGCCCCGGGGAAAATACCTCTTGTCAAGTATAGGACCGCTCCACCCGCACCTTGGCCTGGAAGCCGCTGTCCAGCACCTGGACGGCATTTTGAATCTTCTCCTCCACCTCCCGGTCCGTGAGGCGGAAGTCAAAGGGCACCGCCGCGTCGAAAACCAGATGGGCGTGCCCCTCCCGGGGCACCACCCGGAAGTCGTGGATGGTGATGCCGCCGTCGATGCAGCGGACCAGGGCCTCCACCCGCCGGCGGGTCTCCTGGGTCACGCCGTCGTCGGTACACACCGGGTCCATATGAATCACCGCCTCGCAGCCCAGACGCTCCCGAAGCTCCCGCTCCACATGGTCGATGCGGCTGTGAAGCTCCAGCAGCTCTCCCCCGGCGGGGACCTCGGCGTGGAGGGAGATCATCCGCCGCCCGGGGCCATAGTCATGGACAATGATGTCATGAACGCCCAAAATGGGGGGGTGGGAGAGAACCAGGGACCGGATTTCCTCCACAAATTCCGCCGAGGGCGGCGTACCCAGCAGTGGGTCCATGGTGGTCTTGGCCGCCTGGAAGCCGGACCAGAGAATAAACAGGGCCACCAGCAGGCCGCCCCAGCCATCTAAAACCAGGTCCGTGTACCGCTCCACCAGGGAGGTGATAAGCACCACTGATGTAGCCGCGCAGTCGCCCAGGGAGTCCAGGGCGGCGGCGGCCATGGCGGTGGAGCCGATGCGCTTTCCAATCCGGCGGTTGTAGAAAGCCATATACACCTTCACCGCGATGGCGGCGCAGAGAGTTGCCGTCACCTGCCAGCCCCCCTCCGCCGGGAGGGGGTGCAGAATCTTCCCCACGGAGGACTGGGCCAGCTCAAAGCCCATCAGCAAAATCAGAAGGGACACCACCAGTCCCGACAGGTATTCCGCCCGCCCGTGGCCGAAGGGGTGCTCATGGTCCGGCTTCTGCTCTGCCAAATGGAACCCCAGCAGAGTCACCACGGAGGACCCCGCGTCGGAGAGGTTATTTACCGCGTCGGCCACCACAGCAATGGAGCCGGAGGCCAGACCCGCCAGCAGCTTGCCCAGAAACAGCAGAAGGTTCAACCCCACGCCCACCGCGCCGCAGAGGACACCGTAGCCCTTGCGCAGCTGCGCCTCCGACTTTCCCTCGGGCTTGAGGAACACCCGGGCCAGCATCGTAATCACAACATCCGCTCCTCTCAGGAATTTGCAAATATCACAGGATATGCGGAAGAGCGGCCGTTTTATACCGCTCTTCTCCGTTTTATGTTTTCCCCGGCAGCACCAGTTTCATGTGGCAGCACAGATCGTCCAGGTCCCGGTCCGTTGCGGCGGGGAGGCGGAGCTTGGCCCCGCAGTCCCGGCAGATCAGGTCCACGGCGGACCGGCGGACCTCCATCCCATAGCGGCGGCTGCCGCAGGCGCAAGAAATCCCGTCCCGGGCGGCGATGTCACGCAGCTCCGAGAGGACCTCATACATGATGACGCTGTCCAAAAACGCCTCGTTTTCCCCCTGCTTCCGCTCCTTCTCCGCCAGAATGGCCAGCTCCCGCAGCTGCTTTTCCACTGTCCCCTCGGGGCCGATGAAGCAGCAAAATTGCTTCGTCCCGGCGCAGGCCAGGGCGGTTCCGCTGCCCTCCAGCACCCGCTCCGGCGGGCAGACAGCGGTATGGGTCCCCCCGCAAAGGCCGCAGGGCACGGTAAGGCGGAATCGCTCCCCGTCGAAGGCCGCCGTCAGGACAGAGCCGCCGCAGCCGCACTCCACCTCCGCGCCGGAGGCCTCCAACGCAAAGACGGAGCGAGCTTTCATGATGGTCTTTCCGCACTTGGGGCAGAGATAGCCGAAGGTCCGCATCTCCTCACGCATGGCAAAGCACCTCGTTCAGGCCTCCCCGGCAAAACTGGAGAGGCAAGTTAGAATTTTAATTATACCGGAAAGCCATGTAAAAGTCCAGCGTTTTTGTGCAGATTGCAAAAACAGGTGAAACAGTAAACGCGGCCCCCAAACCCGCCGCTCCTACATAAAAAGGTCCGCCCTCTCATACGAGGACGGACCTGAATGTCTTGTTTCGCGCCCCGTCAGTCGGTGACGTAGGGCAGCAGGGCGATCTGACGGGCCCGCTTGATGGCCTCAGTCAGCTGGCGCTGATGCATGGCGCAGGTACCAGTGGTCCTGCGGGGCAGGATCTTGGCCCGCTCAGAGATGAAGCGGCGCAGCTTGGCGGCGTCCTTATAATCAATGTGCTCGCACTTCTCGGCGCAGAACTGGCAAACCTTGCGGCGCTTGCCCCGCATCGGACGGGCGGGCCTGGATTCACGATCGAAAGCCATGAAATTTCCTCCTTCATTCCGGTGTCCAGAGGGCAGTCCCTCCGAACCCGTCAAACTCAAAACGGCAAATTGCCGTCTTCCTCGCTGATCTCAGCGAAATCAGATCCTCCCCCGAAATCGGAAGTCCTGCTCCCCGCCGCGGGTGCGCCGTAAGCGGGAGGCCCTCCGTAAGAAGAGCCGCCATAATCGCCGCCGTCCCGCTTTGAGTCCCCAAAATAGACGTTGTCGGCCACGACCTCGGCGCTGCGGCGCTTGCCGCCCTCCCGGTCGGTCCAGTCGCGAATCTGAAGGCGGCCCTCCACCACGGCCATGCGGCCCTTGGCGAAGTACTTGCTGACAAATTCCGCTGTATTCCGCCAGGCCACCACGTCGATGAAATCCGTCTCCTTTTCACCGCTCTGAGACTTGAAATCCCGGTCGCAGGCGATGGAGAAGGATGTGACGGCGGTGCCGCTCTGGGTGCGGCGAAGCTCGGGGTCACGGGTCAAACGGCCCATGATGATGATCTTGTTCAGCATCCGGGGCTCCTCCTCACTCGCCCTTGCAGACGATCAGGGAACGCACGATGCCGTCCGTAATACCAAGAACGCGGTCCAGCTCCTTCGGGAAGGACGGTTCGCTGGTGAAGCTCATCAGCACATAGTAGCCGTCGTTCTTATAGTTGATGGGATACGCGAGACGCCGGGCGCCCCATTCCTCCACCTCGACAGCGGAGCCGTTCTGTTCCGCCAGGGTCTTGAACTTCGCCACCAGAGCGGCGATATTCTCCTCCCCCTGTGCAGGGTCGATGATATACACGACCTCATAATTGGCAGTAACCTTTGCCATGTTTGCACCTCCTTTTGGACAAATGGCCCTCATTTCCCATGAGAGCAAGGATATGCCTGCATATGCAAGCTTATTTATTATATCGGAATTTGGGGAAATGTCAAGGAAAACTTTCCCCGCCCCCATTGGAATTTCAAAAACGAGCCAAAATACAAAGAGGACTGACCATTCTCGACAGTCCTCTTTGTATTTCAACAATCTCAGGCCCGGGCCTGTTTTTGCGGCAGAGCCTGGGGCAGGGGCGGCAGGACCCGCTGCTCCAAATAGATGGCCCTCAGCCGCTTCCCCACCTGCTCCAGGCTTCGGGCCTGCGCCACAGCCCGGCCGGCGGCGGTGAGATCCGGCAGGCTCTTGTCCAAAAGCCCGGATACAATTCGTTGAAATTCATCGTTATTCGACGATTTGTATACATTTTCCCCATGTTCCAGCCAGCCTCCGTAGACCGGAATGTCCCGGAGCACCGTGGGCACGCCGCATGCCAAAGCCTCCAGCACCACGATGCCCTCCGTCTCCTCGTGGCTGAGAAAGGCAAACACGTCCGCCCCCTGATAGGCCTGCCGCAGCTCTTCCCGGTCCACGAAGCCGGGAAAGATCACATTGGACGGAGCGTTCTCTATGGCCTGCACTACCTCCTGGGGGATGAGCTTAGGATTCGTCCAGCCGAACCAGAGGAACGCCGCCTCCGGCATCCGCCGGGCCAGCTCCAAAAATTCCGGGAGTCCCTTCCGGGCAATCATGTGCCCCACGGAAACCACCACCTTCGCCTCCTCCCCCAGTCCGTACCGGGTCCGCAGGGCGGAGCGGGCGGCGGGGTCCGGCTTGAAAAACTCCGTGTCCACGCCATTGGAAATGCTGTACACCGGCTTCTTCAGCCCATAGCCCTCCAGCAGCCGCCGGGAGTACTCCGTAGGGGTCAGCACCACGTCCCCCAGGCCATAGCAAAAGGTAATCCACCGCTTGAACAGGGGGGCCAGCACGTTGGAGCCTTTGAAGGAGGAACGGAAATCCTCCATGGTGGAATGCCCGTACCAGACCACCTTCCGCCGCCGGAGCTTGGCCCCCAGGGCGGCGAGGACGGAGTCCGGCAGGATGGTGTTCACATGGACGGCGGCGGCGTCCGCCGTCCAGCGGTCCGTGGTGGCCACACCGGAACGGCGGAGGCACTCCCGCTGGTGCCGGATGGCCTGTCCCACGCCGCTGCGGCCAACAAGTTTCTCTCCGCCGCTGTAAATGTAGATACGCATACAGCCTCCTTGCCCCAGTGGTTTGAGCCTATGTGCGCATCCGGAGGCGCAGGGCTTTCCCTCGCTGTGGCCCGCAGTTTTCCGGCCTGCGGTCCGCCTGTTTTCTTTCATTGCCGCCCCATTTTGGGCGCACAAATCCAAGCGGACGGTCCGTCCGCTTTTTTGCTCAAGCTGAGTTTTCCCTAAAAACCGCCCATTTATGACGGCAAATTTTTCAAAATCCCGGAAACAGCACCTTCCAAAGGGCCGCCAGGCCCGCGCTGTACAGGGCGATGTTGAAGGGCTTCCCCAGGAGGATGATGGCGGTGTACCGCTTCCAGGTCATGGTGGTGGTGCCCGCCAGATAGCAGAGGAAGTCGTCCGGGGCGATGGGCAGAAAGATGGACCAGAAGAAGAGCTTGGCGAAGCGGTCCCGCTTCTCGGTCCAGGCGTCGTACTTCTCAATGGTCTTCTCGGAAAACAGCAGGTACAGCAGGGGCCGCCCGCAGCTTTTCGCCACGGCGAAGGCCAGGAGAGAGCCGATGCAGATGCCCACGTAGTTGTAGGTAAACCCCCAGATGGGCCCAAAAAGCACCACCCCCACCAGGCACCCCAGACCACCCGGCAGCACGGGCACCACCACCTGCACCGCCTGAAATACGGTGAACAGCAGCGCCCCGGCAAAGCCCCATTTCATCACCAGCTCCTGGAGCTTTTCCTGGGAGGTCAAGATCCCTGTCTGCCAGCCCCAGACGGCCACTGCCACACAGATGGCAAGGCCAATGAGGGACACCGCCTGAAGCGCCCGCTTTTCAATGGGAACCGTCTGCTGTTTCATGCCGGTATCCTCCGTAACGGCCTGCGTTCCACCCGCTCTAAGTAAATGGCCTCCACCCGCTGGGCGAAACGCTGGGCAGAATACTCCTCTCCCGTCTCCCGGGCGCCGCGGGCCAGGGCCTCCCGGCGCTGGGGCTGGGTCAGAAAACCCTCCAGCTTTTGGAAAAAGTCCTCCTGGTCCCAGTACTGCCAGCCGTTTTCTCCATCCCGGACCACCCCCAGGAGGCAGGGATCCGCCCGGCACAGCACCGGCACCCCCGCCGCCAGGGCCTCGGCATAGGTGAGGCCCTGGGTCTCGCTGGTGGAGGCGCTGACAAACAGGTCCCCCAATTGGTACCAGTCCGCCACCTGCTCCGCCGGGACCATGCCGGCGAACACCACATCCGGGGCGGCCAGGCCCAGGCCCTTGGCCACGCCCTCCAGGCGCTTGCGATCCGGCCCGTCGCCGACCAAAAGCAGCGTCACGCCGCCGGGGCCCAGATTCGCCCGGAAACGGAGGAGTTCGTCCACCCGCTTCTCCTCCGCCAGGCGGCCCACGAAGACCAGCACCGTCCGGTCCCGGGGAATGTCCAGGCTGGCCTTGAGGACGTTTCGCCGGAGGGGGTCCGGCCCGCCCTGAAAGTGCCGCAGGTCAATGCCGGAGGGCACCACGAAAACGGGTTTCTCCACGCCGTAGCCCTGGAGGAGCAGCCGCACCTTCCCTGTAGGGGCGATGAGGCAGTCCGTGTGGGAGGCGGCCCAGCGGGTAAAGACGGCGGCGGCCTTCTTGCCGAAGCGGACGTTTGGAGAGAAATAGTGGGTGTAGTCCTCGTACACCGTATGATAGGTGTGGACCAGGGGGATATCCAGCTCCTCGGCGATGCGCCGGGCCAGGAAGAAGGTGGAGAATTCGCACTGGGAATGGACCACGTCGGGGCCCCACTCCACAATCTCCCGGACCCACTTCCCCGCCAGGGCGGTCCGGAGCCTTGCGCCGGGGTAGATCAGCCCCGCCGCCACGGAGCCCAGATATGTCACGCCGTCCCGCTTATAGGAGCGGCGGGTTTGGGAGAGGGTCAGGACCCGGACCTCGTGGCCCCGGGCCTCCAGCTCCCGGCGGAGATTCTTGACCGAGGTGACCACGCCGTTCACCGCGGGAAGATACCAATCGGATGTAATCAGAATGTTCATGTTAGACCTCGCTTCTCATGTCTCATGTATATTACGGGACAGCCGGGGGGAATTCTTCAAGACGCTTGAAAAATTTTTCCTTCTGTGTTATTGTACTATCGTATTAGAAATAATAATACAGTTAATACAGATTGTCAAGAGGGCTGGGGGAAATTTTTCAGGCCGGACCCGGCATACTGTTGGTAAGCATACACCGCAAACCCATGAAGAGCGTTACAAAAAAAGTACAGGTTTGTTACTCTTCGTTATTTTTTCCGGTTCTGACCGGCAAATCCACTGTACCACGGGAATCTGTCCAGCTTCTTTCGACAATCTAACAGGTTTGACAGATTTCACGCAGCGGGCCCCGCCGGCGGGTTCCCCCATGCCGGCGGGGCCTGAAAAGAGAGGGCTCAGCTGTTTCCGCCCACCAGGCGGCTGTAGGCCCGGGCCGTCCAGGCGAAGACCAGGGCGTAGATCAGGCAGAACACCGCCAGGGTTCCCGCCGTGCAGAGGACGAAGAGCTTCCCGTCGTGGAGGTTG
>JAAWTB010000088.1 GCA_022801815.1 Oscillibacter sp.
AAGAAGCGTGAATACGTGCTCGAGACTCTCGAGACCTATCCCAAGAAAGTGTTCTTCAACTTTTTCGGCGATCGTGTCGATTTCCGGTGGAGCCGGCCCGGGCGATCTGCTGGCCCTTATAGACCTTCTGGCCCACGGAAACCGTCAGGCTGCTGTTGTGGCCGTATCGGGTCACATAGCCGTTGCCGTGGTCGATTTGGACCAAATAGCCGTAGCCGCCCATCCACCCGGCGTAGGTGACGGTGCCGCCGTCCGCGGCGTAGATTGGAGTTCTGTAGGGGACGGCAATATCAATGCCTTTGTGATTGGTGGAGCCGACGCCGCCGGGAGAACTCCGCCCGCCGAAGCGGGAAGAAATCCGCCCCGTGGTGGGCCAGCGGAAGGTGCCGGAGGCCGCTGTGATGGGCTTGGGCTTCGTGCCCTGGAGCCGGTGCTCCGTGACGGGCTGGCGGAGGGTGACGCTGGAAAGGACCGTCCGCTCCGTCTCTTCGCCGTTGACGTAGGTGACGTTGGCCACGGTGTCCGCCGCGCCGTACTGCCCGGGGGAGGTGACCCGGTAATCGCCCACGTAGATGTCCGGGCTGTCGGTGTATTCCACGTCAAAGGCAACGCTGTCCACATACCGTTCCTGCTGGACCACCGTCATGGTCAGGTAGGGGACGGAGGCAGACATGGTGAGGATTTCGCCGATTCGCAGCTTGTCCATGTCATAGCCGGGGTTCAGGGCCAGCAGCTCCTTGGAGGTGAGGCCGTGGTCCTCGGCGATTTCGGACCAGGTGTCCCCCTTGGCCACGGTGTAGGTGACCTCGGCGGTCTTTGTGCTGTAGAGCGTCTCTGCCAAAAAGCCAAGGTTCATCAGGCTGTCGGTGGCGACGTACTCCTCCTTTACCTCCACATTTTCGGCAAAGGAGACGGAGATGGTACCCTCGTTGGTGGCGGAGAGCTGCATCTGCTCCAGCAGCTGCTCCAGGGCCCCTTTATAGGGCGTGGCCCCAATGCGCTCGCCATCCACATAGAGGCAATACGCGGCGGTGACCATGCCTACCTCCTGGCTGAGGGCCTCCTCGTAAACCTCCTTCTCCACCAGATCCTGGCGGCGAAGCAGGCCGGAGGAGTACTGTATCAGGGAGTCGTCGATGGTAAAGCTCCGGCCCAGGGTCTGGGCGGTGACCTGTTCCAGCTCCGCCCGGGCCTCCTCGGCCTCCGCCTGGTCGGCCAGGCGGGCCAGGACCTTTCCGTCATAGGTGATGGTGACGCCGTTGGTATAGGTGGAGAAGAACAGCAGCACCGCCGCCATCACGCAGCCTCCCGCCAGGAAAACGGCGGGGTGAATGCGCCAGCGGCGCTTTTTCTGGGCGCTCTGGGCGCTCTTTTGCCGGGAGGCGCTGTTCTTTTGCAGCACCCGCTCCTGAAGCAGGCTCCCCCACATGGGCAGCAGGCCCCAGAAAAACAGCATCAGCTGAATGGGAAGCCGCTCGGACTCCGGGAAGCGGTGAGCCTTGTTCTCCCGGACGATGCGCCGCCAGCGGCGGCGGAAGTGCAGCCGCTTCTGGGCAATGGTCTCCCGGGGGGAACGGCTTTCCCGCTTCTCCCGGGCAGGGGGCGCCTTCCGGGCGGCGGGGCGGCGGCGCGTTTCTCGGGGCTTCGTCTCCCGGCCCTCGGGCTCCCAGTCCCGGATGGAAGGCGGGAGATCCCAGTCCTTCCAAGGACTCCAGCCGTCGGGAAAGTCCTCCCGCTCTCCGGCAGCTTCCGGTTTTGGCTTGCCGCCCTGGGGGGGCGGAGCCTGGACGGTGGTTTTTTTTCTGTCTTCGCTCATAGGGTCTCCTTGTATTTGGCCCTCCCGGAAACGGAGAGGGGCGGGATGTCCTGAAAAAGTTACAATTTGTTACCAACGCCTATCATACCGCTTTTTTCCCTTTCCGTCAAGTCCCGGGAGGGGCAAAAAAACGGGGCCGTCCGTGGATTTTCCGGCATGTTCGACCAAAAACGGCTGGAAGGGCCGGTTCAGTATGCCGTATGGGGGCTGGAAATTGGTGACAAAACCGTAAATTTTTATAGGGTCGCCCCGAAATTTGGATTGACCGGGGCGGGCAAAGGTGTATAATGGAGCTATCAGACCCCGGCAAAGACTTGTACATCTGGAGGAAGAGACATGTTTGAATTTCTGATCAAAAAGCTGAAGGCCCATCCCCGCAAAATCGTGTTCACCGAGGGCACCGACCCCCGCATCCTGGAGGCCGCCGCCCGGCTGCTGTCCGCCACGTTCCTGATGCCTGTACTGGTGGGCAACCGGGAGGAAATCCTGTCCGCCGCCGAGGAGGTGGGCTTCAACGTCAAGGGCGCGGAGATCCTGGATCCCGAGACCTTTGAGGACATGGACAAGATGGTGGCCGAGATGGTGGCCCTCCGCAAGGGCAAGATGACCGAGGACCAGTGCCGCACCGCCCTGAAGCAGGGCAACTACTTCGGCACCATGCTGGTGAAGATGGGCTATGCCGACGCCCTGCTGGGCGGCGCCACCTACTCCACCGCCGACACCGTCCGCCCTGCCCTCCAGCTCATCAAGACCAAGCCGGGGTGCAAGATCGTCTCCAGCTGCTTCATCCTGGTCCGTCCCTCCGCCACCGGCGACCCGGACGTGTTCGCCATGGCGGACTGCGCCATCAACATCAAGCCCTCCGAGGACGAGCTGGTGGAAATCGCCGTGGAGACCGTCCAGACGGCCCGGACCTTCGGCATCGACCCCAAGGTGGCCTTCCTCAGCTATTCCACCCACGGCTCCGGCGCGGGGGAGGATGTGGATAAGATGCGGGGCGCCTGCGAGAAGGCGAAGTTTGCCCTGCCCGGCGTGGTGGTGGACGGCGAGCTCCAGTTCGACGCCGCCGTGTCTCCCCGTGTCATGAAGACCAAATGCCCCGACTCCCCCGTCCACGGCCAGGCCAACACCTTCATTTTCCCCGACATCAACGCCGGCAACATCGGCTATAAAATCTGCCAGCGTATGGGTTCCTTCGACGCTTACGGCCCCATTCTCCAGGGCCTCAACGCCCCTATCAACGACCTCTCCCGGGGCTGCAACGCCCAGGAGGTCTACTCCATGGCCATCATCACCGCCGGCCTCTGCGAGGATTGAGCCGGACGTTCGGAAAACGCAAAAAACGGAGCGGCTGAAAAGCCGCTCCGTTTTCATTCCGCCGTCCAAAATTCCCGGACCCGGTCCAGCTCCCGCCGTCCGTCGAAATAGCCCTCCTGCCACAAAGCCCGGAGGGTGTCCAGGTTTTTCTCCGTCCGGGAACAGCCCAGCGTGTCCTTGGGGGCGACGACCAAGACCCTGCCCTGCCGTTCCAGGTCGAACAGCGCCTCCCGGCAGGCGTTGTACCGCTCCGACCGGGTGCGCATGGTCTCCTGGAAGTTGGGATAGCGTTTGAAAGCCCGGGCGATGGCCTGGTCGGACCGGCCGGGCTTCTTATAGTAGTCCCGCTCCCGGGTCAGTACCACCACCACCCGGCTGCAGCCCTCCCGGAAGGCCCGCCGCCAGGGGATGGCGTCGGCGCAGCCGCCGTCCAGGTATGGCTGGCCGCCGATGCGGATGACGGGAAACATCAGCGGAATGGCGCAGGTGGCCTCCAGCGGCAGGTTGGGGGAGTCCCGCCGGGGGACGGGCAGGTATTCCGCCTCTCCGGTGATGAGGTTTGTCACCACCGCCTCCGCCCGGCCGGGGTAGGCGGCGAAGGCGTCGTAGTCAAAGGGAATCAGCTCGTTGGGGATGGTCTCGTAAGCGAACTTGAGGCCAAAGTAGGAGCGGTTCCTGGGGTTCGCCAGGTTTCGCCAGCCCATGTAGCGTTTGTCGCCGGCATAGCGGCAGATTAATTGCAGATTCCGGCGGCTCTGCCGGGAGAGGTAGCTGACGCCGTAGGCGATTCCGGCGGAGACCCCCAGGGTATAGTCCGGCAGGGGGAGGCCGCCGTCCAAAAAGGCGTCGCACACGCCGGAGGAGTAGATGGTCCGCAGGGCTCCGCCCTCCAGGACCAGCGCGGTTTTCATGGTATCACCTCAATTAAAATACTCACCGGTACAGATATCGTTTCAGCTTCCAGTGCCAGACGTTGGTCAGCCGGGCCAGGGTGGCGTCCGTCAGCAGGAAGACCACGTTTCCCATGGCCAGCAGGAGGGCGTTCCAATACCACGCGGCATTGAGCAAGTCCATCGTCAGGCCCATAAAGCGCAGGATCAGCCCGTAGAGCAGAAGGACGGCGGCATTGCACACCGCCAGCCGGGCCAGAACCCGCAGGGGCAGGGAGGGCAGCGTGGCAATCCTGGGCCGGAGGATGGGGTACCAGCCGAAGAACAGATACACCAGGGAGGTCTCCCGGTTGGGAACCAGCAGCAGCGCCAGAATGGCCACAGCGGCATAGACGGTTCCGGCGGCCTTGGGTCCCAGCTCCTCCAGCACCGGCAAAAGCACAACCATGGCCAAAATGGGGCCGCAGAGCATGGCGGCGGGAATGACGCCCCCCAGACACAGCAGTGCCACCGCCAGGGCCGCCAGCACGCCGCAGAGGGCGAGAGGCCGGGCCCTCATGGAATCTCCTTGTGCTGGAGCTTGTAGTAGCTCCAGCAGCGCCACTTCCGGAGGAGCTCCTCCTGCTCCGGGGCCAGCGCCTCCGGGGCGGAGCCGTCCGCCAGCCGGTAGGCGTTTTTGTGTACCACGGGAAGTTCCCGGCGGAGCTGGTTCAGAAAGGCGAACCAGGGGCTTTCCCCGCCCCGGCCCGTCAGCTCCAGCACCGCCGCCCCCAGGAAGCAGGCGGAGACCGTTTCCGGCAGCTCCAAGGACACCACGGCGTTTTCCCAGTCCAGAGCTTCCGCCGCCGCGTCGTTGGCCCAGATGACATAGGGGGTTTCATAGGCCGCCAGATTTTCCTGGCCCTCGGGGCCGGGGAATACGTCCAGCCCCAGCTGCCGGTAGCCCAGCTGATTGTCCCCTAAATAGGGCAGATGATCTCCCCAGTAGACCAGGACCACAGGCTCCTCCCGTCCGCCGAAGAACCGCCAGAGGCGGCCCAGCATGGCGTCCGCGTCCCGGACGCCCTCGGCGTAAACGCTGAGCAGGGTCTCCACCTCCTCCGAGAGGCCGGAAATGCCCGTGGGGGGGAAGTCGTAGTCCGGGCCGTATTTCCCGGCAGTGTAGGACATATGATTTTGAATGGTGGTGGTGTAGTGGAAGACCGGGGCCTCCGCCGCCTCAAAGAGCTCCTCAATGAGACTGGCGGCGTAGCTGTCGGTGACCCAGCGGCCCTTGTACTCCGGGCTCTCCATGTCTCCCACGAACAGGGTTTCCTCCGCGCCGAACCAGCGGTAGACGTTCTCCCGGTTGTAGAACCAGTTGTCCCCCGGATGATAGAAGGAGGTCTCGTAGCCGTCGTTCCCGAAGACCCGGAAGAGACTGTCCAGATTCCGGTTTACCACCCGCATGGCGGAGGTGGTGGAGGCGGAGAGGGCGTTGGTCTGCATCCCCGTCAACACGTCGAACTCCGTGTTCGCCGTCCCTCCCGCGAAGCCGGGGACCACCACGTGGCCGCTTAAAGCGTGGGGGTCCTTCCGAAGGGCGTGGAGATTGGCCAGGGGGTCGCCGCTCTCATCATACGAAAAAGCCGGGGCGTCGGTGATGTCGGAGAAGGCCTCGTTCATCACCATAATCACACTGACGGCCTCCCCCTGGCCAGGGACGTCCCCGGTTTCCCAGCCCTCCGCCTCGGCCCGGCGGAAGTCCTTGGGCCGGTCCACCAGATAGGTGGTGAAGTGGTGGCAGAACGCGTAGGGAAAGCCCAGGTCGTTGAAGACGGCGGGGACATACTCCGCATTGCTCACTGAAAAGGACTGATAGAGGGGCGTGGAGGCGTAGAGCGTCAGAATCAGCCCGGTCAAAACTGTCAGAGAGGCGGCGGCCCCCAGAAGGCTGCCTTTCCATCCCCGGAGCTTTTCCAGCGGGAAGGGGGCCGAGCCCACAAAGAACCCCAGGGCTATCAAAGCGGCGGTCACCAGAACCACCGCTCCGATCTGGGGAAGGGGGAAGCGGATTTCATAACTCTCCAGAGCGCTGCCCACTTCCTTGAGCAGGGCGAAATCCCGGGGGAACACGGGCTCATCCCGGACTTCGATCTTCACCCGATTGGCGACGGACAACGCGCATACCAGAAAATTCACCAGGGCCGCGCCGAAGAAGACATTTCGAAGCAGCGCCGCCGCCGCCAGAATCAGCAGGCCCACCGGCAGGGCGTTCAGCACAATCAGCAGCGGCTGGCGGAGGAAGCCGGAGGCCAGGGCCCGGAAGGAATTGGGCTGGCACCAGAGGGCCAGCAGGGTGACGCCTCCGGCCAGCAGCACCGCCGCCAAAAGGCTGAGGGGCAGGGAGAGGCGGCGCGTTGGCTTTGGAAAAGGATTTCTCAAAGGGGATTCACTCCTTGAAATGCTCATGATTGAAGATATGGTCCACGCAGAAGCAGTGGTATCCGGCGCAGCGGGAGCAGTAGCGGAACTCCAGGTCCGGGAAGTCCGTGTCGGTCCGGCCGCAGACGGAGCACTTGTGCCGGTAGCCCTGCTGGGCCTCTTTCTTCCGCTGCTGGCGGACGGCGGACTTGAACTGGATGGTCTGATGGGAGTTCCGGTGCCGGGTGTAGGCCCGTTGGCGGTCGATCTGGTCCACGATCTCGCACCAGAAGAAGATCAGGAAGTTTAAAAGGGCGATGACGGGCAGCAGGGCGCTGAGCCAGTCCCCCCGGAACAGGGCGGCGATGATGTCCACGGCGAACAGGGCCAGATCCACCGCCGCCAGCCACTTGGCCTTTACCGGGATGATGTACAGCAGCATCAGCCGGGCGTCGGGATACAAAGCGGCAAAGGCCAAAAACATGGACATGCCTACGTAGTAGGTCCCCGTCAGGAGGCCGTAGCCGAAGGCGTAGTAGCTGATGACGCCGGTGAGGATGGTCAGGAGCACGCCGGAGAAATAATAGAGGTTAAACTTGGGAACGCCCCATTCCCGCTCCATTTTCCATAATCGTTAATTATGTGGGGGATATAAAATATTCAGGTTAACAAAGGGTTAGACTGATGATTAGCGAGGTAACAGGCGCGAG
>JAAWTB010000089.1 GCA_022801815.1 Oscillibacter sp.
AGCTGCGGGGCGTCCTCTGGAAGGCGGACTGGCTGGAGGACTACGCCCTGTTCATGGCCTTAAAGGACAAGTATGGCGGAGCCCCCTGGCTGGAGTGGCCGGAGGACCTGCGCCTTCGCCGCCCCGCCGCCCTGGAGCGCGCCCGGAAGGAGCTGGCGGGGGAAATTGATTTCTGGACCCGGGTACAGCTCCTCTTTTTCTGCCAATGGTGGAGCCTGAAGGACTATGCCAACGAAAAAGGTGTCTCCATTATCGGGGACCTGCCCATCTACGTCTCTATTGACAGCGCCGATGTCTGGGCCAATCCGGAGCAATTCCAGCTGGACCCCGACGGACGGCCCACGGAGGTGGCGGGCTGCCCGCCGGACGGTTTCGCCGCCGACGGCCAGCTTTGGGGGAACCCCCTCTTTGACTGGGAGGCCATGAAGGCCGACGGATACCAGTGGTGGATTCGTCGCATCGCCGCCCAGTTCCAGCTCTATGACACCCTGCGCATCGACCATTTCCGGGGCTTTGACGCATACTACGCCATCCCCGCCGGGGACGCTACCGCCCGGAACGGCCATTGGCGGCCCGGCCCCGGCATCGGCTTCTTCCGGGCCGTGGAGGCAGCCCTGGGCCCCCGGGACATCATCGCCGAGGACCTGGGCTTCCTCACCAGCTCCGTTCGGTCGCTCCTGGCAGAAACAGGCTACCCCGGCATGAAGGTGCTGGAGTTCGCCTTTGACAGCCGGGACACCGGCGGGGGTTATCTCCCCCACTGCTATACTCCCCATTGCGTGGCCTATACCGGCACCCATGACAACGACACCATCCAGGGCTGGATGGCCTCCGCCCCGGCGGAGGACGTGGAGCTGGCGAAAGCCTATCTCCGCCTCAATGAACAGGAGGGTTACCACTGGGGCATGATGCGCTCCGCATGGGCCTCTGCGGCGGACCTGGCCGTGATGCAGTTTCAGGACCTGCTGGGCCTGGGCAGCGAGGGCCGGATGAACGTCCCCTCCACCCTGGGGGGAAACTGGCGGTGGCGAACCCTGCCCGGGAGCTTTACCCCAGAGCTGGCGGACCGCCTCCGCCAGGAGATGAAGGTCTACCAGCGTCTGCCCGGGTGAAGCAGCTGGAAAACAAAGGAACAGGGACGGCCGCTGGCCATCCCTGTTCCTTCGTCTTTTCACTCCCCCAACAGCGGCTGGGAGAGATAGCGCTCCCCCCCGTCAGGCAGCAGGACCACCATGGTCCGCCCCCGGTTCCCGGGGCGCTTCGCCAGCTGGACGCCGGCCCACAGCGCCGCACCGGAGGAAATACCCACCAGCACGCCCTCCAGCCGCCCCAGCCGGCGGACCATAGCGAAGGCGTCTTTGTCCCGCACGGGGACAACCTCGTCGCAGATTTTCATATTCAGCGCCTTTGGGACAAAGCCCGCGCCGATGCCCTGAAGCCCGTGGGGCCCAGCCTCTCCCCCGCTCAGTACCGGAGAGGAAGCGGGTTCCACTGCGACAATTTTTATCCCGGGATTCCGCTGTTTCAGGTACTCCCCCACCCCGGTGAGGGTGCCCCCGGTACCCACGCCGGCCACAAACACATCCACTTCCCCATTCGTGTCCTCCCAGATTTCCGGGCCCGTCCCGGTCCGGTGGGCGGCGGCGTTGACAGGGTTTTCAAACTGCCCGGGGATGAAGCTGCCGGGTATTTCCGCCGCCAGTTTCCGGGCCGTCTCAATGGCTCCCGCCATGCCTTGGGCCCCCTCGGTCAGCACCAGCTCCGCGCCATAGGCCCGCATCAGCCTGCGGCGTTCTTCGCTCATGGTCTCCGGCATAACCAGGATGACCCGGTATCCCCGTACGGCAGCCATGGAGGCCAAGCCAATGCCGGTATTGCCGGAGGTCGGTTCAATGACGGTGGAGCCGGGTCCCAGAAGGCCCCGGGCCTCGGCATCGTCCAGCATGGCCTTTGCCACCCGGTCCTTGACGGACCCAGCGGGATTTCGGCACTCCAGCTTCGCCAGAATTCGGGCCTCCAGCCCCTCCTCCCGCTCCAGCCGAACCAGCTCCAGCAGCGGGGTTTTCCCAATCAGCTGCTGGGCAGACGTGTAAATTCCGCTCACAAGCGCTCCCTCCTTCCTCACCGCTTTCTCATTGACAATATGCCGGAAAGGCCCGTCTCAGACCAGGTGAATCAAACCCGCCAGGCAGCCACCAGCAAAAGCCCGCAGAGGAATACGCTGACAAAGTTCACCACGTCGTTGTTCACCCACCGAATTCCCCGGGCCAGCTCCAGGGCCCCTTCCCCGGAGCGGGGACATTCGGTCTCCCCGTTCTCCGCCCGGTACTTGGCCTGAAACGCCGCGCCCAGCACGGAATCCAGAACCGACCCGGTGAAGCCCGCCGCCGCCGAGGCCAGCATCCCCCCCACTCCGAAGCCCGGGACCGCCAGCGTGGAAATCAGCAGCGCGCCCCCCGCTCCGGCGCAGAGGCCCAGAGGAGTCACGCAGCCGGAGAGGCCCCGGGTTCCGGGCTTCCCGGTCAGGATGGAGACCGGGGCCCGCTTTGAGAGCATTCCAATCTCCGAGGAACAGGTGTCCGCCGCCGCCGCCGCAAAGCAAGCCAGCACGGCCAGCAGGCAGCCCTCCCGGCCCGTGAGGGCGTGCGCCCCGGCAAAAAGCAGGGACGGCAGGCCGTTGGCGAGAACCTGCACCGTGGAACGGGCCCCCTGCCGCTCATGAAGCTGCTCGGCGGCGGCCTTCCGGCTCTTCCCGATACGGCTGACCAGACTCCCGGAGATGAAAAAGAGTACCAGGGCCCCGTAGCTGATCCAGCCTCCGGCCAGGAACAGGGCCACCCCCAGCAGCAGCGCCCAGCACAGGCCGGACGCGGTAATAGCCCGGAGATAATACGCCGCCAGCAGAATCAGCAGCGTCAGGCTGAGGCATGCAAAGGCCGGCCAGAGCTGGGGAAAGCGGGCCAAGAGGTACACGATCCAGCCCACACCCAGGGGAAGCGTCAGATTATCCAGGCCCCGGGACGTGAACAGTTCCACAGCAGCGGCAGGAACCGCGCAGGCCAGGGCGGCCCGCAGGGCAAAGAGAGGACTTTGGACATAGGCGGCGCAGGCCGCTCCCACCGCCAGGCCGGAAAATACCAGCACGGCCAGCAGTCCCTCCAGGCTTTTTTCCTCACAGGGCTTAGGAAAGCGGGATCGCCCCCAGCGTTTCCCAACCAGGGCCCCCAGGCCGTCGCCGTAGCCCATGGCCAGCATGCCGCAAGCGGCGATCCAGGGCGTCCCCAGGGAGTAGCCCGCAAGACAGAGCAGGAACAGGGAAACCGCATACCAGACGGTGCCCGGCGTGTTGTTCTCCTCCCGCTCTATGGCAGAAAACAGCCCCTTGCGGTAGGATATGTAGTTCAGCAGGATAAAGCAGGCAGGCAGAACACAGGCGGTCCACGCGCTATGGTACACCGCCAGGGCCAGCAGAATCCAGTTGCTGAGCAGAATATGCACCAGTTTGCGGGAGGTCTCCGCACCGGCTCCCCATTTCCGCGCCGCCGCCGCCAGGCCAAGGACCGCAAAGGGCAGGACCGCCGTCAGCCCAACGCCGAAGATTTGTTTTTCCACAGTTCACCTCTCATACACCAGGGCCGTCACAGCCCCCCGGCAGGGACCTTCTCCCGGACTGCAATCCGTTCCTCCACCCGCGCATACCCGCGTTTTTTTAAATCAGACAAGACCCTGTCCAGCTGCTCCTCCCCGGCGGACACGCCCGACGAAACGCCCACCGTCTCCACGCCGGAAAAATTCAGGTCCTCCAGTTCCTCCGGTTCGTCAATCCGAATAGCCCTCCCCGCTCCCGCCTCGGCGGCGACCTCGGCCAGCCGCCGGGTGTTGGACGAGGTTTTGGAGCCCACCACGATAAACAGGCCGCACTCCCCTGCGATGCTTTTCACAGCCGCCTGCCGGTTCTTGGTGGCGTAGCAGATGTCGGACTTCGGCGGGCCTTGAATCAGCGGAAACCGCTTTCGCAGCCCCTCCACAATCCGCGCCGTCTCGTCCACATGGAGAGTTGTTTGAGACAGCCACGCCACCCGGGAACCGTCGATTCCGTCGAGACAGCCGGGGCAGGGAGCTCCGCTGCTGGGAATCAGGCGGATGCGCTCAGGAGCCTCCCCCATCACGCCCTCTACCTCCTTATGGCCGGGCTCACCGATGAGAAGGATGGTATAGCCCTCCTCCCGCAGGCGGGCCGCCTCCCTGTGGACCTTTTCTACCAGAGGGCAGGTGGTATCCACCACTCTCAGCCCCCTGGCCCCGGCCCGCTCCCGGACGGAGGGGGCCACGCCATGGGCGGAAAAAACCACTGTTCCGCCCGGGGGAACCTGGTCCACCTCCCGGACCACCACCGCGCCCAGGGATTGAAACCGCTCCATCAGGGCGGCGTTGTGAACCAGCTCCCGGCGGACATACACCGTGCCCTGTTCCCGGCGGAGGGCCTCCTCCAGCATGCGGACGGCCCGCTCCACGCCCATGCAGAACCCCCTTGGCGACGCCAGCAATATGCGCTTTTCCATAACGCTCCCCCTCTCCGCCGCAGGTCACCCCGCGAGAAAATTCCGAATCAGCCCCTGGGCCTGCGCCAAGTAATCCGCCTCCATATCCAGCCAGTGAATGCTGCGGTCCCTGTGAAACCAGGTCATCTGCCGCTTGGCAAATCGCTTGATCTCCTTGGACAGCTCCTGCTGAAACGCCTCCATCGACGGATACTCCCCTGTCAGATACAGCAGAATGTGCCGGTACTCCAAGCCCAGGTCATAGAGAACCTGCCGGTCGCCGCCCTTGTCCAGGTACTCCTGAACCTCGCCGATCATCCCCTGGGCAATCCGGGTCTTCAGACGCTGGTCAATACGCTGATGAAGCGTCTCCCGTGGCCAGGTAATGCCCAGCTGAAGCACGTCGTAGCGGGGTTCGTTCCGCGGCTGAAGGGGCTCGCCGCCTTCCGTCTTCTCCAGAATCCGGAGGACCCGCCGCTTGTTCTGCCAATCGGAGGGGTTGGCGGCCAGGAATTCTCTGGCCGCCGGCGTCAGCCGGGCCCGCAGCTCCTCGATGGGCAGCTCCGCCAGCCGGGCGTGGCCCTCCGCCCTGGGCGGCTTTTCGCTCAGTACATACCCGTCGGCCACGGCGCTGACATACAGCCCGGTGCCCCCCACGATGAAAGGCAGGCGGCCCCGCTGGAGTATCTGGGAAATGGCCGTGTAGGCCAGCTGCTGAAAGTCGAACACGGAAAAGTCTTCTCCCACCTCCCGCACGTCCAGCAGGTGGTGGGGAACCACGCGGGCCTCCTCCTGGGTGACCTTGCCGCAGCAGAGGTCAAAGCCCTTATAGATCTGCCTGGAATCCGCGGAGATGATTTCTCCTTGGAAGGTCTTTGCCAGCTCAATGCCCACCGCGCTTTTTCCAGACGCGTTCGTTCCCACCAGCGTGACGATTTTCGACCGTTCATTCCCCATGGCTTCCTCCAGTTCCGGCGGCTTCCCGCCGCCTTTCTCTCTGCGCGACTCCGCGTCTGATGTTTCAGTTTGCCATTATAATACATCCCGGCGGGAAAGTAAAGGTTCCCCTCTGGAAATTTCCCCCGCCTCCGGCGGAATCGTCCTTGTATTTCCAGGAAAAATATCGTATGATAAGAGAGAACCCGGGAACGTCCCGTCCGGTTTAACTCGGGGCAATCATGCATAAAGGAGGCCACCCCATGGAAGAGAAACGAATGATGAAGGTCACAGTAGACGGCGCGGAGCATGCCTATCCCTGCGGCACGCCCTTCCGCACCATTGCGGCGGACTTTCAAAGCCGGTACCCCAGCGACATTCTGCTGGTCAACCGGGACGGGAAGCTCTGTGAGCTGCACAAGGCGCTGGACCGGGACTGCTCGCTGAAAATGGTCACCGCTCAGGACAAGCCCGGCATTCAAACCTATGAGCGCAGCGCGGTTTTCCTGCTGTTAAAGGCCTTCTACGACGTAGCGGGCCGGGAGAATGTGGAACGCATTTCCGTGGAGTACTCCCTCAGCAGCGCCCTGTTCTTCCTGGCCCGGGGAGCCTTTACTCTGAATCAGGCCCTGCTGGAACGTGTGGAGGCAAGGATGCGGGAGCTGTCCGCCCTGGCCCTGCCCATTGAGAAGAAAACCCTGAACACAGACGACGCCATCGACCTCTTCCGCCAGGCCCGGCTGCTTCACAAGGCTCAGCTTCTCAGCTTCCGAATCAACTCCCACGTCAATGTCTACTCCCTGGACGGCTTCGTGGACTATTTCTACGGCTACATGGCTCCGGACACCGGCTATATCCGGTGCTTCGGCCTGGAGCTTTTCGAAAACGGCTTCGTCCTCCGCCTGCCCACCCAGAAGGACCCCAACCACTTGGGGGAATTCCGCCCATCTCACAAGGTCTTCCAGGAGCTTTACCAGTCTACCCTTCGCTCCGAGGCGCTCTGCGCCTCCAACGTGGCGGAACTGAACACCACCATTGCTCAGGGCGGGGCCACGCCGCTGATTCTGGCCCACGAGGCCATGATGGAGAAGAAAATCGGCGACATCGCCGCGGAAATCGCTCAGCGCAGAGAGGTCCGCTTTGTCATGATCGCCGGGCCCTCCTCCTCCGGTAAGACCACCTTCTCCCACCGGCTGTCTACCCAGCTTCGGGCCTGCGGCCTGCGGCCCTATCCCATCGCCACCGACAATTACTTCGTAAACCGGGACAAAACCCCACGGGACGAAAACGGCAACTACGATTTCGAAGGCCTGGGCGCCATGGACGTGGAGCAGTTTAACGAGGACTGCGTGCGCCTTTTGAAGGGGGAGACGGTGGAGCTTCCCACCTACAACTTCAAAAAAGGAGCCCGGGAATACAACGGCAACTTCCTGCGCCTGTCGGAGGGAGACGTGCTGGTGATTGAGGGCATCCACTGCCTTAACGACGAATTCACCCGCTCCCTGCCCAAGGAGAGCAAATTTAAAATCTATATCAGCTGCCTCACCACTTTGAATATTGACGACCACAACCGCATTCCCACCACCGACGCCCGGCTCCTCCGGCGCATCGAGCGGGACGCCCGGACCCGGGGCTACAGCGC
>JAAWTB010000090.1 GCA_022801815.1 Oscillibacter sp.
GATGAAAAGAAGTTTTGTCTCTTGCAAGTATTAAGATACAGGAGAGTTGTTAAGGAAACCAGCGTCAATTGTTACAAAAGTCTTAAATCTTATGTCAACTGTCGATTTTATGCGAGGACCGCTGGAATAGCGGCAGGTTCATCTGGCGGAGGGGGCAGACACACCGGCTTTGACCGCAAAGCCGGTATACAGAAAAACGCGTTGCGCCCGCTCTTAAATCCTGACCGTTTCCCCGCCATATTTTTTGCCCGGCGTTCCCTGCTGCCGGTCAACGGGGGCTGCGGCCCTGTTGACAAATCGGTCGCTGCCTGTTATACTAACGAATGCTGGCGGAATGGCACAACAGAGCGGATTTTGAATGGGTGTTTTTCACAAAAATGCAAAATAGCCGCCCAAAAATGTGGGTAATTCCAAAGGAATTACCACCCATTTTTTGGCGATGTATACAAAGTTTTTTTAGTCCTTTAGAAAATCAGATTTTCCCCTTGACGCCGGCCGGAAGTCCGGGTATTATGTTGCCAATCTGTTAATTCGTAGTGTAGAAGTCCTGAATAACGGCTCATATGCGAGAAAACAGGCGCTTTCCCGAGCAAACGAGCGTTTCCGCGCACCGGGAACTGCCAGAGGTTTTGGGTAGCGCTCTCTTTGCGCCTTTTTGATAAAGCCATCCACGTTTTTGGGTCAAAGCTGCACGGATTCGTGCTTCTTTTTGTCTTAAACCGGTGGTTGTTAGACCCCCTTTCCCAGATTTCCCCGGCCGCCACAGCAATGAGGTGGTTTGTCTCTTGCACCTTTCAAACACCTCCGCGTCATATTGCTGGAACACGTTCATAAAAGCGGCTTTGGTAAGAAAAAGAGATTGTACTGGAGGAGTAACGCTTTGGGATGTGAAGATAAGATATCGGACGAATACCGCGAATATTGGGAGAAAACGGTCAACGGCGTCTTTAATCAGGTCATGGGCACCCGGGACCGGAATTACTTAGACAACATGCTTTCCCTGGACTTCGGCAGGGAAGCGGAGGATATGCTGCGGCTGCGGGACGAAGGAGAAACGTATGGTCTTCCGCATAACCGCGTTGTAGAGATGACCCGCCGGACGCTGGCGCGGGCCATCCATAGCACTCGGTCTTCCCGGAGCTTTAAAAGCGGCTTCGCCATCGACAGCCAGGGGCTGTTTTACCCCGCGAAAGAAAAGGCGGAGAACATCTGCCGGGAGCTTCGCAGGCAGATTCAAAGTGACCTCCAGCCCTACCGGCTGGATATTGAGGACCTGTCGGAGCTGTGCGGCATGACCTATGAAAAAGAGGAGACCAGCTCCAGCCTGGCCTTTTTCCTGGACGAGGAGATACCCGCCGGAGTTGAGATGCTGGTGGAGCTGGACGGCAGCGTTAACAACCGGCTGAGCGGACAGGGATTTTTCTTTGACCGGACACACCTGCGGGAGATCCGCAAGCTGCTGGCCGGGCTGCCTTCCGGGGCGTCGCTGCTGTTCACCGGGGTGGGGGACCCGGATAAGATTACCTATGTCTGCCGGGGCTACGCCCTGCTCCATGGCGTGGTGCCGCCGATCTGCGCCGACCTTCGGGGCCGAAAGGGCGGGACCTTTTATGCCGACGGCGTGCCCTGGTTTCGCGTGTGCGGGGGACAGATTCTGGTTCCCGTTGACGCTTACCGGATTGCGCAGTCGGAAATCTGCCGGGAGCTTGACCTTGAGGCGAAGGAGTATGAGGGGCTTTTTAAGGCCTTGAGCCGTCAGAGCAAGGGCGCGTCGGTGGTTTTTGTGGACCTCAGCTGCGAAACCGTGGATCAGTGGTACCGGGCCCTCGCCGGGTATGGAAGAGCCTGGAGGCTTCAGGGCCATTCGGTTGTGAATTTAACAGAGGAAGAGCAGGAACGCATTTGCGCCCTCAGCAGAATTGACGGGGCATTGATTGTCGATATCCAAACCCAAAGTCTTGTTTATGCAGGGGCCGTCCTTGATGCGTTGGGCATCACCGAGGGCCAGCGGGACCGGGGAGCCCGCGGAAACAGCGTTTTAGCGCACGTGGCAAACTTGTCCATCCTGGGAGGAGTAGAGCGGCCCATCGCCGCCGCCGTTTACTCGGAGGACGGAATGGTCACCTCTGTGCTGGGTTCCACTTATTATGGAGATAGGGCCGTCAGGCGGAATGAATGCACGCATCCGCTGATGGAAAAGTTTCGAAAAAGTTAAAGAACCGTTTACCAATTCGTCAGGTTTTCAGGGGCTTTTTCGTGGATAATGGCAAAACAGCGGGTTGAGTCCCTTGCCGGACAGTCCGAAAACAACGGACAGGCGGATGAAAATTCCTGCTGAAAGGGCGGTTTATCCTGCTCCACAAAGGAACATACTATCGTTTGATTAAATTTTGGGATGAAAAGGAGTACAGCGACATGGACAAGGGTTTGGAGCGGACGTACGGGAGAGGCGCGGGAGAGCGGCAATACCGGCGGATTCCGCTGACGAAGAACAAACGGCGAGTGGCTTCGCGCTTATACGACAGCGCTCACGCGAAATATCCCCAGACGGGGGCCTACAAGACTGAGGAGCCGGAGAACAGCCCGGCGCAGTAAAGCCCCCCGCGCGGAGACGGAAAGAGAAGAGGGCCGTTTCCGCGCCCGTCCAAGCGCAGGCGCCGTCCTGCGCTTGACACCGCAACGAAGGCCGCGAAAGCGGCCTTCCAGCATGTTTGCGGACATTGTAAGGAGGAACATGGATGGGACAGCTTGACACGCGCATTCTCTCCCTGTATTCCCGGGATTCCCGGCAGGAGAAATTCAAAGAGCCGGAAAACGGGCAGTATTACAGCTTCTGCTTTTATGACGCCATTGAGGCCGCCCGGGTAGACTGCAAGGGCGAGGGGGCTTGCCATAGCCTGCTGTCCGCCTATGAGAAGGCGGCAAACGACGCCGGGCGGCTCTACGCTTCCCGGCAGTTCCTGCTGGCCTTTGCGGACATTCAGGAGGAGGGCCCGGCTTCCGGCGGGGGCTGCTGCCATAGCCGGGAGGAGATTGAGAAATTTTGGAAGGAAGACAAACAGCCAATCTTTTTCGTGACCATGATCAACCTGCGGGATAACCGCCGGCTGGACGAGGCCCTCTCGGAGATTTACCGCATTTTCCAAGGGGAGCAGTACCTGACCTATCTCACGTTTGACCACTGCGACCTGCTGCTTTTCTGCCGGGGCGGCGGCTTCAAAGCTTACGCCGATAAAATATTCCAACTGAATTATGGAACGGCTCTGGTGGAGGACTCCATTACGCTGTACAGCTTCGACCCCCGCGCCGAGGCCGCCGGCGGCGAAGAGTTCGGCGTATACCTCCGCTTCGGCATTCAGGATTACACCGCTGCCGACCGCTTTGCCCAGGACTATAAAAAGGAAGGGGCTCAAATCGGGCGTCTGCTGGGGCGCAACGACATGGGGCTTTTCAAAAAGGACGCGAACCTGCCCTGGCTGAAGGAGCTGATCCGCAAGACGCTGGAAGCCCCCAATCACTGGTATACCACCTTTGAGCTCTCCGTATTGATTAAAATTCCGGAGGAAGCCCCTCCTTCCTGGACCGCCGTGTCCCCAGACATCGGAGCGGAAAACAGCGAAACGAAAGACAGCGGCATTAAACGTATCATGGCCGACGCCCTGAACGACTTCCTGGAGGTCTATCAGACCAGTCCGGCGGGAATGCCGGAGGACCCGGTCTGGACGCACTGGCTGAGAAAGACCAGTTCCCTGGCGGTTTCCCTCTATGAAAACCGGCTGGCCATGGACTTTGGAACCTGCCTGGTGCCGCAGTTTTTGGACCTTTTTTCCTATGCGAAAAACCTGCTGCGCAGCGAAGTCCTGACCCCGGCGGACCGGGACAACGTGTGGGATATTTTTTCCGCTTTTTTCTCCAGCACCTCCATCCTGGTGGACAGCATCAATCACAGCAGCCGCCAGTTTGTGCAGGTTCCCTCCTTCGGCTCGGTTTCCTTTGAGATGCCCCCCAAACTCATGGCTTATTATACTGCCATGACCCATGAGCTGATCGAGGTTTTCCGGGATGACGGTTATACTTATGGGGTCGCCTTTTATCCGGAATTTGTGTACACACTGAAAGTCACCTCTTACGCGGACCAGGATATCTCCAAGGACGAGTGGCTCACCATCAGCGTCGGCGAGCAGTCCTTGTACACCTTGCAGCTAACCACGGAGACCCTGGGACACGAGATATCCCACTTTGTGGGGGGGCAGAACCGGCGCAGGGACGTGCGGGAAATCCGCGCCCTCCAGACCAGCCTGGCGGGCCTTGCCGGCCAGCTGCTGAAACGGCTTTGCAGGCGGCTGAGCGAATACTGCGGCCTGGAGAGGGAATTTCCCGCCGCGGCCGGGTGGAGCGAGCTGTATGACCTTGTGGAGGAACTGACGGAGGGGCTGCGCAGGACCTGCCTGCCTGTGTATGCGGAGAAGGAGCTGTACAGCCGCTATCTCCAAAATCATCTTGCAAATCTTCCCATTGACATTCTCGGCGTTCCGGGCCTGATCAATCTGCTGAAAGAGTGGCTGTGCGGATATTTGCTGGACGAGCAGGGAGAGCTCATGCCGCTTCTGGCGAAGCGTTTTGCGCAGGAAATCGGCGGTCCGGGGGCGGTTCCCCATGAAGCCTCCCGTCTGGTCTATCGTGCCAGGGCGAAGGACTGCGTCTACAGGCTGCTGATTGAGGAGCTGGAGGATATTGCCAATTGCAACCGGGATGTAGAAGTGGGAGAGGAATCGGCCATGTACGACAGCGCCGCGTCCAGCAGCTCTCCGGGCTGGGTGGTTTACATGTTCCGGGAGGCCTTTGCCGATTTGCAGATGATTTTGCTTTTCAACCTGAACTGGGAAGACTATCAGGCGCTGTTTTTGCAGGATGAGGGCCTGCTTTCAGCCGAGGACTGCCCGCCCAGGATGCTGGCGGTGGCCAGGGCTCTGGTGAGCGCGGGCAAATGGCAGGCGGACAGCGTGCAGACTGCCGGATATGCGAAAGCCGGAAACAGTTTCGCCGGTATTGGCGAAGCTGTGACGCTGAACTTGTGCCCCAATAGCTCCCGGGACGAGGCGGATGCCGGTTCCAAACGGCTGCAGGCCATGGACTTTGAGACGGATATCATTTTTTACCTTTCTGAGTATTTGAAAGTCTGCTGCCAGGAAATTGAGAAATCCCTGGGGCAGGCGGAGAAGGCCCCGCTGGTAAAAGAGCTGCGGACGGTGCACGATCTGCTGTCGCAAAAGCCGCCGGTATACGAGCTGGAAATGGGATTGATCCATTTTATTGACAACTACCGCTCTAGTTTAAGCACCTCCCCGCAGGCATAAACGCCATAACGCCCTGCCCAATCGGGACAAGTCCGCAGGACTTGCCGGATTGGGCAGGGCGGTTTTTATCGCGTCTTCGTTTTTGCGGACAGAAGCGGTTGGGTTACTTCTTTGCCGCTCGCAGCGTCATCACCGCTGCCTGGGCCCGGGTGCAGAACGCGCCGGGACTAGTTCCATCGGTGATGCCCCGGTCCCTGGCCTCCTGGAGCTCCGCCTCTAGCTTGGGGCCGGCAGACTGCTTGCCCATGACCTCCTGGAGACGCCTGCCCAGCTGAAGGACTTCCTCGTCCGTGAGTTTGCTGATGTCGAACATATCTTCCTCCTCAAACTTCGGGCGCATCGCGCCCACAATTTGGCGGTAAGGCCGGTTCTTCCGGCACACCTGTCCGCCGTTGCTCTGGCTTCCCGCCTCGCTGGTGTTGCCTTCAATGGCCACGACGCCGGAGGACGTCACGCTCTCTACGATGCCCGTGTGATCCGTGACCGCACCGCCGGGGAAGTCGTAAATCACCACGTCTCCGGCCTGGAAATCCGTGGTTACCCACTGGCCGGACTTCTTGGCGGCGTTCATCAATGCTCCGCAGGAGGCGGTTTTCATGGGCAGCGAAACATTCGCCTGGTGGAACACCCACTGTACAAACACCATGCACCAGGGATAAGCGGATCCGGAAATCTCCCGGCCATAAAACCAAGTGTTATACTTAACCTTGTTGGAGTTCGCTGGGTACTCCTTGGTTCCCAGCTCTCCCCGGGCAATCTCCAGCACTCTCTCAGCTGTCGCCATTGCCGCCGCCCTCCAGTGCGTCCTTCTGGCTCTGTGTCCCGAAGTAGAACGCGATCACCACGGTGTAGACGGTCATGAAGTCCCGAGAAATCGTCTGCGTCACCGCCATATAAGCAAACACGGCGGTAAGCGCCAGCGTCACCAGGGATTTCACGCTGAGAAGATTCCCCAGCCGCTTGATAAGGGTTTGATTCATGCGGTTTCCCTCCTTTTTATTTAAGTGCAGTTGTCTTCGGTCAAAAGTTTCTTCATCATCTTTACGTTTCCCGCGCCTCTTTCTCACGCTTTCACCGCCTCCTCCAAGTCTCCGATCCGGTGTTTGCACACCTGGATTTTCTCCTCTTGGACTTCCGCCCGCTTCTCCAGCTTGTATACCCGGTCGATGACCTGGTTGTGGACCTCCACCTTTTTCTCCAGCTGCTCCAGCCGGTACTGGGTCAATTTGCTGCTGACTAAAATACCCAGCACGGACCCCAGCCCGGACCCTGCCAGCCCGATAAGGGCCACCAGCACCGCCTCGCTCATATCCTATTCCCCCTTCCATGTTAAATGTGACAACGCCTGAAAACAGAGTCCCGGCGGCGGGAAGTTGCACAAGCCCGTCTCCGGTTTCCCTCAAGCTCCGTCTTGCTTTCCTGACCTATGTCAAGCCCGAGTGGTTCCGTCAGCGGAAGATCAAGGTCATGCAGAGGGAGCGGGGACAGTTATGGACTTCGGATCGCCCTATGACACCTTTCAGGCAATGACGAGAGCCGATAACCAATTCTTTATCCACCGACAGCTCCAAATCAAATACCTTATTTTCATATTGAAGGTCTTTAGC
>JAAWTB010000091.1 GCA_022801815.1 Oscillibacter sp.
TGGTTTGAACAGGCGATATCGAACGGGAAGGTATCATCTAACGCGATTTCACCGCCTTGTGAGGCTAAAGCTCAAACGGTAGGGGCGGCGCGTCCGCCTGTCAGAGAGGAAGATTCTCCAGTCGTGCCGGACCGGGACGATTGGAGATTTTCGCGTTTTTAATTAGGCCTTGTTTGAAAATCGGCCTAGCTGTGAGGAGAGGAGGTCCCGGCATGTTTGAACTGCAAAACGAGCGAACGGAGCTGCTGGAAAAAATCGAGGAGTTGTTCGGCCGAAAACGCTACGCGGAGCTCCGGGACCTGCTGCTGCCCATGGAGGCGGCGGATATCGCCTCCCTCTGCCAGGATTTGGACGAGAAGGTGCCGGTGGTGTTCCGCCTGCTGCCCAAGGAGCTGGCGGCGGAGGTTTTCGTGGAGCTGGACAGCGACGACCAGGAGCTTTTGATTCACAGCTTCTCCAACACGGAGCTGAAGGAGGTCCTGGACGAGCTCTACCTGGACGACGCGGCGGATATCGTGGAGGAAATGCCCGCCGGGGTGGTGAAGCGCATCCTGCGCCACTGTGACCCGGAAATGCGCAAGAGCATCAACGAGGTCCTGAAATACCCCGAGGACTCCGCCGGAAGCATCATGACCACGGAGTTTGTGGATTTGAAGGCCAACATGACGGTGGAGGACGCCCTGAAGCGCATCCGCCGGACGGGACCGGACAAGGAGACTATCAACATCTGCTATGTCATCGACGACCGGCGGCATTTGATCGGCCTTTTGACCATCCGCACGCTGCTCCTGGCGGAGGAGGACGACGTCATCGGCGACATCATGGAGCGGAACCTCATCGCCGTCCAGACCCTGGACGACCAGGAGGCCGTGGCCCGGGCCCTGGGGAAGTACGACTTTTTGGCCCTGCCGGTGGTGGACAAGGAGGAGCGGCTGGTGGGCATCGTCACGGTGGACGACGCCATCGATGTTTTGCAGGAGGAGGTCACGGAGGACATCGAGAAGATGGCCGCCATCCTCCCCTCCGACAAGCCCTATCTGAAAACCAGCACGCTGGAGACCTATAAGGCCCGTATCCCCTGGCTGCTGCTGCTGATGATCTCCGCCACCTTCACCGGGCAGATTATCGCCAGCTTTGAGCGGGCCCTGGCGGCGGCCACCATTCTCACTGCCTATATCCCCATGCTGATGGACAGCGGCGGCAACTGCGGCTCTCAGGCCAGCGTTACCGTCATCCGGGGCCTTTCCCTGGGGGAAATCAATTTCTCCGACTTTTTTCGAGTCCTCTGGAAGGAGCTGCGGGTGGCGGCGGTCTGCGGCGTGACGCTGGCGGCGGCCAACTTCGCCAAGCTGATGCTCATTGACCGGATGCTGTTTCATAACCCCTTGGTAACCGTACACGTGGCGGCGGTCATCTGCGGCACATTGGTATGTACCGTTGTCTGCGCTAAGCTGGTAGGCTGTTCTCTGCCCATGCTGGCCAAGCGCGTCGGCTTTGACCCGGCGGTGATGGCCTCGCCCTTTATCACCACCATCGTGGACGCCATTTCCCTGTTGATTTACTTCCGCTTTGCCTCGGCAATTCTCGGGCTGTGAGGGCGGAAAAGCAAGGAACGCCGTCCGGGCAAAGAGCCCGGGCGGCGTTTGGCGGTTGGATGCTTAAAGCCAGGCGGCGGGGCCCTCTCGGCCCGGCCGTTTTTATTTCGTGGCGATGGCCCGGATATCCAGCAGGTCCCGGATCACATAGTCTGCTGTCCCGGCCCCGGAGGGGGAGTAGAGGACGCTCCGCACCCCGGCATTTTTGGCGCAGGCCACGTCCAGGGTCCGGTCCCCTACGTAGAGGACCCGGTCCTTTTCCAGGCGGTGCTTTTCCAGCAGGTAGAGCAGGGCGTCGGGGGCGGGCTTCCGGGGGAAGCCGTTCAGGCTGGAGACGACTTCTTGAAAAAAGCGGTCCAGCCCCAGGTTTTCCAGCACCGGGAGGGTGGTGCTTCCCCGGTGGGTGTAGACGAAGTGGAGCGCCCCCAGGGCGGCGGTTTCCTCCAGCGCCTCCTGGGCGTGAGGCATGGCGGTGATCTCCCGGTACCGCCCGCCGCTGATTTCGGAGTAGCGGCGTTTGATTTCTGAAAAGGTCCGGCCGGCTGCGGCGGCGGCATAGTTTACCACGTCGCTGACGGAGCCCTCCGTGGCCCGGCGGCGAATCTCGGCCTCCTCCATGGGGACCTCCAGCTCTTCCAGCGTCTGGCGGAGACTGGAGGCGATGACCCCGTAGGAGTCCAGCAGGGTCCCGTCCAAGTCCCAGATAAAGGCGGTCATAGGCAGTTCCTCCCCTAATTCCATATAGGTGCAAAGCATTATACCAGCTTCCGGACCCGCTGTCCAGGGGTGGACGGGAAAATGCCGCCCCGTAGAGAAAGGGCGGCGGGGAAGGTCAGGCGTTCTCGTCCTTCTTTTGGGGCCACACCAGGCTGGCCCCGGAGAGAAGGAGATAGACCCCAAAGGGCTTTCGCAGAAGCTCCACGTCTATGGCATTGGAAATCCAGGCCCCCATGAGGGCGGCCGTCACCGCCGCCGGCACGGCGGCCTTCAGCGTGGGCTTATCCAGATAGCCGCCCCTGGCGTGGCAGACCAGGGCGCTGGCGGCGGTGGGGAGGAAGAACAGCAGGTTGATTCCCTGGGCCGTCCGCTGGTCCACCCCCAGGAAGAGGGTCATCACCAGCAGCAGCAGCGTTCCGCCCCCCACGCCCCAGGCGGAGACGACGCTGGCCCCCAGGCCGCAGAAAAACGGTATGATCCAGTCCGTCACAGCAGATATTTCACCCCCGCGTAGAAGAGGAAGGCGGCGAAAAGCCACTTTAAAAACTTGGTGGAAATCTTCCCGTAGAGCTTCCCGCCGAAAAAACCGCCGATCAGGCCCCCGGCCAGATAGGGCAGGGACTCCGTCAGGGACACGCCGCCCTTCCAGAGGTACACCGCCGCCGACACCAGGCACACGGGGAAGATGACCCCCACGCAGGTAGCATAGAGTTTCCGCTGGCTCAGATTCCCCCACCGGGACTGGATGGGCAGGAAGACCATGCCCCCGCCGCCGCCGAATAAACCGTTGGCCAATCCCGCCGCCGCTCCTGCCAGCCGGGCCGTCCAGGCTGCTTTCATGGCGCCGCCTCCTTTCTATTCTATGTATCCCCACAAAATACGCAGATTTTGCGGGGAGAGGAAGAACAGCCGCAGCGGCGTGAAGCCTGCCTGCAGGGCGGGACTCACGCCAGGCGGTTGGTTCTAACTCATTTCAGCTTGAAGCTCTGGCAGTCGGTGCATTCCACCATGGTGGGATTGGTTTCATGGGTGCCCACCTGAATGGCGCTCAGGCCGCAGTATTCGTTGTCCTGGCAGTGGTTGGCGCAGTTGGTTACCGTGCATTTTACGCTTTGGTTGGGCGTGCAGGCGCAGCCGCCGTTGGTGCAGTTGGTCATGAGTTTAGTCCTCCCGCGTGAAGATTTTTTAAGGCGCTGAAGGGCTGTCCCGTCTGTCCCCTCAGCGCGGTTTCGCGGAGAAAGGAGAGATGGCTGAGCCTCGTCAGCGCCTTTCTAGTGTGCGCCGGAGAAGAGAGAGTATGCGCGGCCCGGAGGGAGGAAATTTTGGCAAAAAAACGGGACCGCCATAAAGCGGTCCTGGTCATGAATGTGGGGGTTAATGGCAGACGCCCTCGCAGAAGCCGTGGGAATGGCGGTCTCCGCAGTAGGCGGTGCCGCTGTGCGTGTGCAGCCCGGCGGTGGTGCAGCCCTCCACGGGGCACAGCGCCCGGCAGGTGCCGTCGCAAAAGCCGTCCAGATGGTAGTAGCCGCAGGTGCGGACGCCATTGTGGTCGTGCCGCCCCGTGATGGCACAGCCGTCGACGGTGCACAGGGGACGGCAGGCCCCGTCGCAAAAGCCGTTATAGTGGGGATAGCCGCAGTAGGTCACGCCATTGTGGACATGCCGCCCTTCAAGGGGGCAGTTGTAGACGGTGCACAGCGCCCGGCAGGCCCCGTCGCAAAAGCCGCTTTGATGGGAATAGCCGCAGTAGGTGACGCCGCTGTGGGTGTGCCGCCCGGTTTCGGGACAGCCCTCCAAGGGGCAGAGGGCCCTGCAGTTGTTGTCGCAGACTCCGCTTTCGTGGGGATAGCCGCAATAGGTGACGCCGTTGTGAACGTGCCGCCCGGCGATGGTGCAGCCCTCCGCCGTACAGACGGTGACGGTGGGGTTGACGGGCTGAGTGGGACGGACGGGCCGGCCGTGGCAGCCCCCGCCGTAATGGCCGTGGGCGGAGACGGGCAGCGTCAGCAGGGCCAGGACCAGGATGCAGAGAAGCATATGTTTGAGCTTCATGGCAAATAACCTCCTAGACACAAAGATGCTATATCTATGATAGCACAGCGGCGGTCGGTTGGCAAGAGCCTCCATGTTCAAAAATCCTTCAAACTTCTTTCAGCAAGTTTTAAGTTCTTCCGTCTATACTAAGGCCATCAAATCGCGGAAGACCCAAGCCGCCGGGCGGGGGAATTTCCCAGAATTCAAAAATCAGACAATCCCAGTTCACACGTTCGACATGAATTCCTGTTATCTTAGCTTCTAAGAACGGAAGAAACGGGATACATAATGAAGGAGGAACCGATTATGTATAACGATGAACACAATCTGTACAACTACACCTACCGCAAGGACGGCAGCGAGCTCTCCCACCAGAGAGAGACCGTCCGCCCCGGCGGGCAGTCCGGCCCCCAGGGGCCTGTATGGGAGGCGAAGAGCGTGAAAAAGAACCGCCTGGGCCTGAAAATCACCGCCCTGGCCCTGAGCTGCGCGCTGCTGGGCGGCGCGGCAGGGGGCGGGGCCGTGTGGGCCGTCTCCCGCTACGGCGGGGGAAACGAGAGCGAAATCAATGTCTCCAGCCGTCCCGCCACCCAGGTGGCCCTTCGGGATGTGGACGGGAAAACGGCCATGAGCGACGCGGAGGTATACGCGGCAAACGTCAACAGCGTGGTGTCCATCCGCACCTCCGCCACCGCCGGGTATAACTTCTACGGCCAGCCGGTGGAAACGGCTTCCGCCGGGTCCGGCTTCGTGCTGAGCAAGGACGGCTATATTCTCACCAACTACCATGTGGTAAAGGGCGCGGAGACGGTGACCGTTACGATGTACAATGGAGACGAGTTTTCCGCCCAGTATATCGGCGGGGAAGAGGACTATGACATCGCCGTCATCAAGGTGGAGGCGGAGGACCTTCAGCCCGTCACCCTGGGGGACAGCGGCATGCTGAACGTAGGGGACCACGTGCTGGCCATCGGCAACCCCCTGGGAGAGCTGACCTTTTCCATGAGCGGCGGCATGGTTTCCTGCGTGGACCGGGCCATCAATGTGGACGGGACGCCGTTTAATATGATCCAGACCGACACCTCCATCAACCCCGGCAACTCCGGCGGGCCCCTCTTCAACCAATATGGAGAGGTGATAGGCATCGTCTCCGCCAAATACTCGCAGTCCTCCAACGGCACCACCGTGGAGGGCCTGGGCTTCGCCATCCCCATGAACGACGTGTTTTCCATGGTAAAAGACATTATGGCCAACGGGTATGTCTCCAACCGGGCGTACCTGGGCATCACGCCCCAGACCCTTACCGAGGGCACGGCGGCCCAGTTCCACTATGACGTTACATCCGGTGTGTTTATCAACTACGTGGAACCGGACAGTGCCGCCGACAAAGCGGGATTGAAAATGGGCGATGTTATTACCAAGGTGGACGATACGGACATCAAATCCGTGGAGGACCTGAACCTGGCGAAGAAAAAGTATTCCGCCGGCGATACCGCCGCCCTGGAGGTTTACCGGCCTGACGGCACCGTCACCGTGGAGATCACCTGGGGCGCGGCGCCCAAGGAGGACCAGGCGGCCCAGCAGCAGGAAACCCAGCAGTATCCCGGCGGCGGGAACAACAACTCCGGCAGTGGAAACGGCGGATACTACAGCCCCTTTGAGGACCTGTTCCGCTATTTCTACCGCTGATTGAATAGGGACCCGCGGGTCCCGCAGGGATACGTCCTTCCGCGTCCGGGGACGGCTTCGCGGCAAGAGCTGCGGCAAGGCAAAAAAGCCTCCATGCGGCGGGCGGGGATGGTGTATATAAACGAGGCAGGGCGGGATCACCCGCCAAGATGGCAAAACGCCATATAAAAGCAAAGTGCGGGAGGGCTTAGCCCTCCCGCGACGTTTGTTCAGCCGTTTTCGGCGGCCGGGGTTTCGTTAGCTGCCGGTTTATCAACGGCCTGTCCTTATTCTGCGATCTCAATGCCCAGGATGCGGGCTACTACCGCCGCCTGGGAGGCATGAATCCTCGCGCCGCGAAGTTCCTGGCAGGAGGCGGAGAGGGTTATGCCGTCCAGGGTACAGCCGGAGAGGTCCGTCCCTGTAAGGACAGCCCGGAACAGGTCTGCCCCGGTGAAATCTGCCTTCTTCAAGGCGGTCTTTACTATCCGCAGTTCCTGACAGGCGCTTTCCGCCAAATCACAGTCCGTCAGGATGCAGCGCTCCCAGAGGGCCCCGGTGAAATTGGCCCAGCGCAGGCGCAGGCCGCCCAGTGCGCTGTCCTTGAAACGGGCCTTGCGGAAATCGCCGCCCTCGGCCTTGCAGCCGGAAAGGGCGGAGTCCTTCCAGAAGCTCCCGGCGAGGCGGCAGCCGGTGAAGGCGCAGTCCTGGAACGCACAGCCGTAAAAGGCGGCGGCGCTGAAATCACAGTCTGTAAATTGGCAGCGGTCAAAGCGGACCTGGCGGAAGGTAAGGTCGGTGAGGTCCAGCCCTTCCGCTGCCTCCCGGACAAAAGTTCCCCAGGCCAGCTGTTCCCCCTCTTCCCGGGCGGAGAGGAGGGCGGCAGTTAAATCGTTCATAATACCACCAGATTCTGTTGCCGCCGCTCAG